>CAZTEU010000001.1:0-231187 GCA_964612105.1 uncultured Gammaproteobacteria bacterium
GATAATTCTAAAAACCTTCTTAGAATAGACAAAACAGTTAAAGATAATTCTAAAAATCTGGTTAGAATTGAATCAAAGATGGACTACAATTTTGCTCTAGTAAGAGAGAGTATAGAAGACTTAAATTTGAGTGTGGAAAAGATAGACAAAAGGACAGCAGAGGATGTAACTGCGACAATGGTGGAACAAGAAAAAATAAAGGTTAGGGTCACCAAACTAGAAGATATTGTTTTACCAGTATAATTATAAACATCCCAAAAACGGGATGTTTTGCTATTGCGGATTTATTGTAGAACGAGTACAATACGCACGATTATATATTAACCTTCTTATTTATGAGTAATCCATATCAGAATGCCATGAAACAACTAGATAAAGCTTCGGGTGTTATGAATCTAGATAAGAGTATCCATGACATTCTTAGCCAACCAGAACGCGTAATTAAAGTTTCAATACCAGTAAAAATGGACAACGGTGAAACAAAGGTGTTTACAGGTTACAGATCTCAGTTTAACAATGCATTGGGACCATACAAAGGAGGAATACGATATCACTGGAATGTAACAGAAGATGAAGTAAAAGCATTTTCCTTTTGGATGATGATAAAATGTGCGACAGTCAATATTCCTATGGGCGGAGGAAAGGGCGGAATAATAGTAAATCCCAAAGAGTTATCAGAAGGTGAGTTAGAAAGGTTGTCACGTGGTTTTGTGCAGAAAATCTGGAGAAATATTGGTTCAGACAAAGATGTTCCCGCACCGGATGTGTACACAACACCACAAATTATGGGTTGGATGCGCGATGAGTACGAAAAACTTGTGGGACATACAGACCCTGGCGTAATTACAGGAAAGACAATAGAGGATGGTGGAAGTGAAGTGCGTGGATATTCCACAGCCCAAGGTGGAGCATACTGTGTAGATGAACTTGCAAAAAAACTCAATCTAGAGCCAAAACAAACAACAGTAGCGATTCAGGGGTATGGAAATGCAGGTAGCTATATGGCAGAAATACTACATGGCATGGGCTACAAAATATTAGCTGTGAGTGATTCCAAAGGTGGTGTGTATAATGAGGACGGAATAGTTCCAGAAAAAGCAATGGATATAAAAAAGGCAGGTGGAATGTTAGGGTGTTATTGTATTGGAACAGTTTGCACTCTGGAGCAGGTTTCACAGGATGGTCCTTGTAGAGCAATCTCAAACGAGCAACTATTGGAATTAGATGTAGACATTCTAGTTCCTGCAGCACTAGAAAATGTGATTACAGCAGAAAATGCTTCAAGAATTGAAGCTAGGGCAATTGTAGAATTAGCAAACGGGCCGACAACTCCAGAAGCAGATGAGATACTAAAAGAAAAGGGTATTGTTGTTGTGCCAGATGTATTAGCAAACGCAGGTGGTGTGACTGTTAGTTACTTTGAATGGGACCAGAATGTAAAAGGAGAGCATTGGAGTGAGTCCGATGTGCTTGCGAAGCTAGAGAAAATCATGAGAGACTCTTTTGGTGAAGTGTGGGAAACAAAAGAGAAATATAATGTAGACATGAGAACAGCTTCTTTTGTAAAAGCTATAGAAAGAGTTGCTAACAAAATATAATGTAAAATTTTACTAACATAAAACCGCCCAATAGCGGTTTTTTTGTTCCTGGATGAAGGCAGAGCGACATAAGCTCTCCTCCACCACGTCTCATGTCGCGTGCCTATTGTTACCTCCCGCAGCCACTACTCAATCGAGCTTGCTTGTGTCGAGTTTCCTGGCTGAGTCGAACTCATCCTTGAAGGTCATGATTAGCACACCTGCTACCACGACCGGTACAGCAATCATGATTGTTGTTGGGACAACGACTCGCATAACAAGATTCTCAAACATCCGAACCCTCCTGTTAGTTTCTTGGCAAGACTTTATCAACAAAATGTTTACTCGTCAAGGTAAAGTAATATTCTATCTTGCAATTTTAGCCATTTTTCTATACCATAAAGCTATTATGGATGATTTTTTGAAGCAAATAATAACAGAAGCAGGAAAGATGGCAAAGGATTTTTTTGATAGCGGAGTTAATCATAAAGCCAAAGCAAACCTATCAGACCTAGTTACAGACGCAGACTTTGCAGTAAGTCATTATCTTGTTGAAGAGATACACAGCAAATATCCAGATCATCATATATTTAGTGAAGAAATGGAGGAGGATATTAATCCTGGAGCTCAGTACGAGTGGGTAATAGATCCAATAGATGGGACAAGAAACTTTGCTATGGGGGTTCCAATGTGGGGTATAATGATTGCAGTGCTGAAAGATGGAGAATTATATATGAGTGCTGTATCAAACCCAGTAGCAAACGAACTATTTTTTGCAGAAAAAGGAAAGGGGGCCACAATGAACGAGAAAGCAATTTATGTTAATGATGTCTCTAGTCTGGATCATGGTTTTTCATACGCAGTAAGAGGGGTAAACTACAAATATGACAAGATTTTCCAGAAAGCTGTATGCAAGCTTGCCACAGAAACAGACGTTTGGATGCATAATTTAGGGACAATGCTTTCCGTATGCTATGTTGCGTCTGGAGGTGCGGACTTCTATATCGGTAACTGTGGAATGGAATGGGATAACCTTGCTCCTGCACTTATTGCTAGAGAAGCAGGTGCTTTAGTAACAGACAGTGATGGAAATGAGTGGAAAAGAGAAAGAGGTGATATAATAATTGCAAACCCAAAACTTCATTCAAAAGTAATGGGACTTTTTAAATAATCTATGGAAAAATATAATCCAAAAGAAATAGAAGAGAAATGGCAAAAGTTCTGGGAAGAAAACAAAACTTTTGCTACACCAGAAGATGCTATTAAAGAGAATAAGTACTATATACTCCCACAACTACCATACCCTTCCGGAAGCGGTTTGCATGTTGGACATGCAGAGGTATATACAGCGTGTGACATTATGGCGAGGTATAAGAGAATGAAAGAAAAGAAAGTATTACAAGCAATTGGATGGGACTCTTTTGGTTTACCAGCGGAAAACTATGCGATTAAGACAAATGTACACCCACGTAAAAGTACAGACGATGCAATAGACAATTTCCGTTCACAAATAAAATCACTTGGTATTTCTGTAGATTGGGACAGGGAGGTTGGGTCACATAACGCGGATTATTACAAATGGACTCAATGGTTCTTCCTACTAATGTACAAGCGTGGATTGGCTTACCGAGAAAAACAATCCATAAACTGGTGTGAAAGCTGTAAAACTGTACTTGCTAACGAACAGGTTGTAGATGGAAAGTGCGAACGTTGCGAAACAGTAGTAGAACAAAAAGAAATGGAGCAATGGTTCCTTAAAATCACAGATTACGCAGATAAATTATTAGATGGATTAAAAGATTTGGACTGGCCAGAAGAAACAAAAAAGAGACAGGCAGATTGGATTGGGAAGAGTGAGGGTGCGTCTGTAAGATTTAGTGTTGCAAACTCAAACAAAAAGATAGAAGTGTTTACAACTCGTCCGGACACCTTGTTCGGAGCAACATATATGGTTCTTGCTCCAGAGCATAAATTACTTACAGAACTAAAAAACAAGATAAGTAACTGGAAGGAAGTGGAGAAGTATATAAAAAGTACATCGAAAAAGACAGAGTTAGATAGACAGAAGGATCAGACAAAGACAGGTGTAGAATTAAAGGGAGTTAAAGCAGTAAATCCTGTAAACAATGAAGAAATACCTATATGGATTGCTGACTATGTACTAGCAAGTTATGGTACAGGTGCAATTATGGCAGTTCCTGCACATGATGAGAGGGATAATGAGTTTGCTAAAAAGTTTGGGTTGGATACAGTCGAAGTAATATCTGAAGATGGCGTTTGTGTCAATTCTGACTTTTTAGATGGTCTTACAGTAGAAAAAGCAAAACAAAAAATGATAAAGTGGCTAGAAAAGAATGGTGTGGGTGAAGGTAAGACTCAATATAAACTAAGAGATTGGTCTGTATCGCGCCAGAGGTTTTGGGGCGCCCCTATTCCAATGTTATATGATGAAAAGGGAGAGCTACAACCAGTTCCAGAAAAAGATTTGCCAGTCATCCTTCCAGATGATGTGGATTTTAAGCCAACAGGGGAGTCACCACTAAATTATTCAAAAGATTATAACAAGGGGGTAGAAAAGAAGTACGGAAAAGGTTGGAAGAGAGAACCAGACACACTGGATACGTTTATGTGTTCTAGTTGGTATTTCTTTAGGTATCTAGATCCAAATAACAATAAAGAGTTTGCATCTAAAGAGCAATTAAAAAAATGGATGCCTGTAGATTTTTACCTAGGTGGTGCAGAACATGTTAACGGACACTTATTGTATGCTCGTTTCTTCACCAAAGTATTACATGATGCGGGTTATATAGATTTTGACGAGCCTTTTGCAGTTAATAGGCACCAGGGATTAATTCTTGGGGCAGATCATAAGAAAATGAGTAAGAGGTGGGGAAATGTTGTTAATCCAACAGACGTTGTAAATGAATATGGTGCAGACACTTGTAGGATGTATGAGATGTTTATGGGTCCGCTAGAAGACGCAAAACCATGGGACACAAACGGAGTAAAGGGTGTAAGAAGGTTTTTGGAAAAGGTGTGGAAGTTGAGAGACAAGGTTGGAGGAGAGACAGATGAATCTGAAAAAGTATTGCATAAGACAGTAAAAAAAGTTACAGAAGATCTAGATAGGTTAAGTTACAATACTGCAATTGCAAAATTAATGGAGCTGGTAAATGTGTGGGTAAAGCAAAAGAGTATTCCTAAGGATAGTTTTGGAACGTTTATAAAAATGCTTTCACCGTTTGCTCCTCATATGGCAGAGGAGTTGTGGAGTGAGTTGGAAAATAAGAAGTCTATATCATCAGAAAAATGGCCAAAGTTTGATACTAAATTAATAAAAGAAGACATAATTACACTAGCTGTACAAGTGAATGGGAAGGTGCGTGCGACAGTGGAAGTTCCAGCAGATATTTCTGAGAAAGATGCAGAGAAAGAGGCTTTATCTAATGATAATGTAAAAAAATGGTTGGAAGGAAAAAAACCAAAAAAAGTTATATACATAAAGGGTAAACTAGTTTCTATAGTTACATAGCAATTAAAAGGAGGGGGTATGTTGGAGGACATATTAAAATCAAAAAGCAAAAGATTCATAGTCTTTTGTTTTTGTTTTCTTTTGGGAGTTGCAATTGCCTCTCTTTTAGAAATTACAAATCGTACATATATCCTAATATGTTCTTTTATTTTTGTAACATTATTAATTGCATATTGGGATAATAAAAGAAAAATGTTTTTTGTTATTTGTCTGTTATTATTATTTCTAGGCATGTCTCGTTATACTATTTCTTTTCCAGAAAAGAGAATAAGGGAAACAAAAAAAGAGGTTGTTGGATATATTTCTGCAGAGCCAGATGTTCGTATGGATGGTGTGCGGTACATTGTTATGACAGAAGATATTGGGCGTGTTTATGTAAAATCCTTTTTATATCCAAGATACAATTATGGAGATACGTTAAAACTAAAATGCAATATACAAATACCAGAGCAGATAGAGGATTTTCGTTATGATATGTACCTAGCGCGTTATAAAGTGTTTGCAATTTGTGGAAATGGATTTATTACGGATATTGGAGAGATAGATGGGTCATTTATTTTAAGAAATATTTATTTGTTTAAGAATATAATAGCAAAGAAGATTAACTTGCTTTGGCACGAACCACACGCAAGTTTTATGGCTGGACTTTTATACGGCTATCGTGGGGGATTGGGGAGTCTCAATGAATTATTTAGTAGAACAGGTGTTACACACATTGTGGCTATCTCTGGATATAACATAACAATTATTTCTACGATCCTATCTAGCATATTAGTCCAATTATCTATTCCAAGAAAAAAAGCTTTTTATTTTATAGTTTCTGGGATTACTGTTTTTGTTATCTTTGCTGGACTAAGTGCATCTGTAGTAAGGGCAGGTGTAATGGGAATTGTTGTTCTAATGGCAAGGCAGTCAGGTAGATCTTCACGTGTAGGAAATGTTCTTGTCCTTACTGCTGTAATTATGACAGTACAAAACCCATTAATACTAATGTGGGATGCTGGTTTCCAACTCTCTTTCATTTCTACTTTAGGTCTGGTGTATGTAAGCCCTTTGTTTTCTACTTCTTTTAAGAAGATTCCAGAGACTCTTGGGCTTCGTGAGTCTATAGAAGCTACGCTTTCCGCAACCATTGCAACACTTCCACTTATACTTTTTCAGTTTAAAAGACTTTCTGTTGTGGCTGTAATAGTAAATGTTCTTATATTATGGATAATCCCACTTCTTATGTTGCTTGGATTTCTAGCTGTTGTAATGAGCTTCATTTTTATTCCACTTGCAAATATTATTGCATGGCTTGCTTGGGTTGGATTAAGTTATATTATTTTTATTGTGAAGTGGTTTGCCGGCCTTAGTTTTGCTGCGGTGGATATACAGATTCCGTGGTGGGGGATGGTAGTTTCTTATCTATTAATTATTTATATGTGCAAAAGACCAAACAAAAAAACACCTTTCGGTGTCTAGTTAATTATTTAGTTTTGACTCACCGGAGACCAACCTAGACGCGCGTTTGCGTTTTGGTTGGTCTCCGGTTCGTCAGAGTCTCCTTTCGTTGCGTGACAACTAGCTAGTGTCAGGGGCATAGCGGAGGTACATGATGTACTTTTGATGTCGTTACCGACTCTGGTGTGATAGCTCTACCCTACGGGAGGGTAAGAGTTATGTGCGCCAGGGGGTCACGCGACCCTTCATGCTGTTCTCCAGGTGTAGCATGGTTTGTGCACGCGGATGTGCTATAGGCAAGCTTGGCTGGGAAAGTATAGCACAAAATAGTCGCTATGTCAAGGTCTTATGAGTGATAAAATAGAAAAAATAGCTTATTTTAGCCTAATTCTACTAATTGTGGTTTTGGTCCTAATTTGGTTTATAAGGGAAAAACAGCCTGTGGATAACTCAAATATGCTAAAAATCACTTTTTTGGATATTGGACAGGGTGATGCTACATTTATTGAATTTCCTAGCGGTGAACAGATGTTAATTGACTGTGCGATAGACGCTGTGGTTGTGGAAGCACTTGGTCGAACTATGGATTTTTATGATAGGACAATTGATTATCTTGTTGTAACGCATCCAGACTTAGATCACTACGGTGGGTGTGCAGATGTTCTATATCGTTTTAATATTAAACATATTATTTATAATGGTTTTCAGAAACCAAATAGTGGAGTGTGGAATGGATTTATGGATGCAGTAGAAAAAGAAATAGACCAGGGTGCCGAATATATAATTGCAGATAATGTTTTTGATTTGAAAGTTGATGATGTGTACATTTCCTATTTGTTTCCAGACAGGCCTGTAGATGTGGAGGATACAAATAACAATACCTCAATTGTAATGCGTATAAGTTATGGCGAGCAGGATGTGTTATTAACTGCTGATGCTGAAAAAGAGTTAGAACAATATCTTGTCGATGTCTATGATAATGAGCTGGATGTCGAAATATTAAAAGTTGGACACCATGGCTCATTAACATCTAGTATTTTAGAATTCCTGGGAGTTACATCGCCAAAGGATGCGATAATATCTTCTGGTGAAGAAAATAATTTTGGACATCCATCTGCTCGTATTATTAAGAGAATTGAACGTAAAGGTGTAAACATTTGGCGAACAGACCAACAAGGTGATATAATAGCTGAGATTTATCCACAATTATATACAATCAACTCAAGTAAATAATTATGAAAAAAGCATTATTTTTTGGAGTAGTCTTTTCGTTTCTTATTCTCATAGGTTCTGCTTCTGCTGAATCTTTTAATTTTTGGGTAAGTAACAACATACTCCTATCTCCAGGTGAGCATTTTGCCGGTGATACAGTAAACGTATACACTGTTGTTGTTAATAACAACTTTGATAATTTGACTTCTAAAGTGGAATTCCTAAACCATGGAAAAGTTATAGGTAGTACTTCTGTGTCTAATCTAAGTTTTGAAGAAGCAAAGCAAGTAAAAATAGGATATAAACTACCCGCAGGAAAACAGGAGTTTGCAGTACGCCTTTCTAATGTGCGTGTAGTAGAAGACAGCTCATCAAGATCTTTGTCATCTGAAGAGGTGGCAACATTTGATTCACAAGCAGTTTTTGATATAGATATTGACACAGATAATGACGATATTGGTGATAAGAAAGATCCTGATGATGATAATGATGGGCTTAGTGACTCAGAAGAATATGAAATTGGATCTGACAAAAAGAAGGTAGACACAGATGGGGACACAATAAATGACAAGATTGAGGTAGACAGAGGTCTAGATCCTACGAAATCAGATACAGATGGGGATGGTGTAAAGGATAATAAAGACCTGTTCCCAATCGACAAAGGAGAATGGGTTGATGCAGATGGAGATGGAATTGGTGACAACAGCGATCCAGATGATGATAATGATGGATTAAGCGATAAAGATGAAAAGAAGTTGGGCAGTGATCCACACAAGGCAGACACAGATGGTGACGGGTTAAGCGACTCTGAAGAGAAAAAATATGGTAGCAGTCCTACAAAATCTGACACGGATGGTGATGGTATAGATGATAAGACGGAAGTTGCCAATAAGACAAATCCAGCAAATGCTGATTCAGACAATGATGGACTTAGTGACTCACAGGAAGTTCAATACAAGACAGATCCAAATAATAAGGATTCAGATGGTGATGGACTTAATGATGGAGAGGAGATAAAAAAAGGAACCAATCCTCTCAAAGAGGATTCAGATGGTGATGGTGTTCCAGATTTGACTGATATGTTTCCTTTAGATGAGAATGAGTCTGTCGATACAGACTTGGATGGAATAGGGAATAACGCAGATGAAGATGATGACAATGATGGACTAAGTGATAAAGAAGAGGAAGAGAAGGGGACAGATCCATTACTTTCAGATACAGATGATGATGGTGTTTCTGATGCTGATGAAGTGAAAGATGGGACAGACCCGCTAGAAGGGGACACAGATGGAGATGGAACGAAGGACTCAAAAGATGATGATCCTTTGGTTCCTTCCAAGTTTAATAAAAAGCGTGCGGTCGGAATTGGGGCGTTAATCTCATTTATACTAGCTGTTGGATTCTACGGAGCATATAGCGTTAAGAAATAATTATGAAAAAAAGGATTATAATTTCCGTAGGTGGTTCTATTGTTATTCCAACAACAGGTTTTAATGTCTCTTTTCTAAAGAAATTTCGTCAATTAATAATAAAACATGTAAAAAAAGGGAATGAGTTTATCCTAGTAATAGGGGGTGGTTCTACATGCAGGGACTATCAGCAGGCAGCAAAAAAGGTTCAACCAAAACTATCAGATAAGGACTTGGATTGGATAGGTATTCACACAACACGATTTAATGCACAGTTTGTAAGATACCTATTTAAAGACATTTCTGCAGAGGAAATTATCACAGACCCACATAAGACAGTAAAAACAAAAAAACCTATAATCATAGGTGCTGGATATGAGCCAGGACACTCAACAGATATGGATGCTGTATTGTTAGCCAAAAAATACAATGCTAAAACTGTAATTAATCTTTCTAATATAGATTACGTATTTACAAAGGACCCTAGTAAATACAGAGACGCCAAAAAGATAAAAGAAATAGATTGGAAGACTTTTCGCAAAGATATTGTTGGAAATAAGTGGGATCC
This sequence comes from uncultured Gammaproteobacteria bacterium, assembly GCA_964612105.1. Taxonomy (GTDB): domain Bacteria; phylum Patescibacteriota; class Patescibacteriia; order Magasanikbacterales; family UBA922; genus CAZTEU01. The sequence continues at coordinate 9,742 of CAZTEU010000001.1, forward strand.
AGGAAAGAATGCACCTTTTGATCCTATAGCTAGTAGAGAGGCAGAGAAAATTGGTTTAACAGTATCAATTTTGCGTGGTACAAATCTTAAAGAGGTAGGCAATGCAATTTCTGGAAAAAACTTTAAAGGAACAATAATAAAATAAAAAAATTCCAGACTTATATCTGGGTTTTTAATATAGTTATAATTTTGTAAACCTAAGCTTAATAATAACCAGGAAGAATTCCACTATATCTTTTTTTGATAATTTTGACTTCCCCTCTTGTCTGTCTATGAAGGAAACTGGAACTTCACTTATTAAAAAACCGGCTTTTTGGGTTCTATAGAGCATCTCTTCTTGAAATGCATAGCCATTACTCCTTATTTCATTTAGTTTGATACTTTCCAAAACTCTCCTCTTGTAACACCTAAAACCAGATGTAACATCCTTTGCCTTTAGACCAAGTAGTGTCCTTGAAAGCCACATGGCTCCATTACTCATGAATTTTCTTATCCAACCCCACCCAATTATTCTACCCCCCTCAATTTTCCGCGAACCTATCACTAAATCGTAATCATTTCCTGTCTTATACAGTAGGGGAATGTCATCTGGATCATGTGAAAAGTCTGCATCCATTTCAAATATATGAGTGGCTCCAATGTCTAGAGCACGTCTAAATCCAGCAATATATGCAGATCCGAGCCCAAACTTACCTTTACGCTCTATTAAGGAAACTGGATACTGAGCCTGTAATGACTTAACAACATTAGCTGTACCATCTGGTGAGCTATCATCTACAACAATTATTTCAAGATTTTCAACTCCATTAGAAAAAATTCTAGTAATCAGTTTACCTATATTGTCTCTTTCATTATAAGTTGGTATAACTATAATTGGCTTCACAACTATTGATAATTTAGCTAAATTATGTAACTATAAACATAATTATTTTACCCCTTGGTCATGGACAAGTCAACATATAAAATCTACTCGCAGTCTGGGGAAGCATGGGATGCCATGTACGACGAGATTGCGAAAGCTAAAAAATCAGTATACTGGGAGCTTTTTATTTTTGTAGATGACAAAGAGGGAAATAGGTTCTTCGATTTATTGCAGAATAAATCTAGAAATGGTGTGGATGTAAAAATAATTGTAGATTCTTTGGGTAGTTTTGGTCTTTCAAGGAAAACCGTTAATAAACTAAAAAAAACAGGGGTAGATATAAGATTCTTTCATGAAAGAAAAAATAGGTATAGAGGAATATGGAAGAAGATGATATCTCGTACTCACAGGAAGATTCTTGTTGTTGATGAAGAAGTTGGCTTCATTGGTGGGGTAAATATACAGGCTTCCATGAAGGAGTGGTTAGATATTCATGTAAGAATAGAAGGAAATCCTGTTCATTCACTACTTAGGGCGTTCGCAAAAATGTATATCATATGTGGTGGCCCAAAGAAAAACGTAAAACACCTACTAAAATATAAGTTTAGGGTAAAGCAAGATTTTGTAGATTTTATATATGATGATGCTGGTACAAAAAAATCCCTTGCTAGGAAGAAATACACAGAAGCCCTACTAAAAGCTAGGGAGCGTGTAATACTATTCTCTCCCTACTACTTCCCAGACAAGAAATTCATGCACGCGCTTTGGAAGGCCAGGAAGAGGGGGGTCAGGGTGGATTTGTTGATTCCATATCGTACAGATGTCCGTATTGCAACGTATGCTGGGTATGCATGGCTCTCCCTTATGAAGAAATTGGGAGTGAAAGTTCATATGACAGATAAAATGATGCATGGAAAAGGTGTTGTTATGGATGATGAATGGGCAATGGTAGGTAGTAGTAATATAGATCATGGCAGTTTTTTTGATAACTATGAAGCCAATATACACAGTAGTGATCACAATTTTGTATCTGACCTCAAAAACACTATCCAAGGATGGATGTCGTTATCTAAAAAACTTGATGATATATTGTGGGAAAAAAGGGGTAGATTACAGAAATTTAAGGAATGGATAGCTGTAAAGTTATATACAATATGGTATCCAGATTTTGACTCTTCTAATATTAAAAATAGCAATAATAAAAAGAAGAAATAATTTTATCCACAAGCTTTAAGTTCAATATCTACTGCTATAATGGTATAATCATTGCAGTAGATATTTTTTATCCAAAATATTTGTGTTAAACAAAAGAAAGAAGGACGAACTTCATTTTTCTGTTTCTGTTCCAACGCTTATCTCACTAGTGGCTTTGGTTGTTGTGTTGCTTGTGGCTTGGAAACTTTTTGATAATCCTAACAATTTAACTACAGACAATACAAGTAAAACTACTGTAGAAGAGAATATTCTCAAAGGTGATAGCTCAGACTATTTAGATATTGAAGCAACAGATTCTAATTCCAAGTCTATTGTAGAGGCAGTTTCAAAGCACATACTCCTTCCAAAGGGGAATATTGAAATACACACAATAAAAGATATTGATTTACTTAGAGAAAAAGGACCTACACTTTTTCAGTTCGCGAAGAACGGCGATAAAATGCTAGTCAGCAAGAATAGAATAATAATTTTTGATCCGGAATTAGACAAGGTTGTAGATGTAATTAGACCACAATAATACTAAATATTTTAATTAGTCATTAATTTAATATATATATATATGACATATCATAGAGCTTTATTGCAGAGAAGCTCAACAAAAGTATGGCTTGTTGCTGTACTTATAGCCTCTGCTTTAATTATGTTGCTACCTATGGCTTCTGCCTCAGCAGCAACAACAGTAGGAAACAATGTTTCTGTTGGTGGAACACTTGCCGCGACAGGTGCAACAACACTAAACGGAGCTGTTACACTTGGTGATGCTACAGGAGATAGTATAACAGTAAGAGGAAGGTTAGCAGCGGATTTAGATCCAAATGCTGATAATAGTATTAACTTAGGTGCGTTTGGACTAGCATATTCAGACATATATGCATCTGGTACCATTTACCTATCATCAGTGAATGTACTGGAGAATGGAAATATTACATTCGGAACAAGTACAAGTAACACAATCACTCCAACAGCAAGATTTGCAGGAGACTTAGACCCTAGCACAAACAACGCAAGAGACTTTGGTCTGTTTGGTAATGCTTGGAATGATTTATTTGCCTCTGGTACAGTTTACGCTGGAGTATACGAGGGAGTTGCGACGTCCACATTCAACGAACAAAGTGGTGACTACGACTTTAGAGTAGAGTCAAACAATAAAACTCACGCATTATTTGTAGACGCAGGTAATGATCTTGTATCATTCGGTTCAACAACGCCAAACAGTGAATATGGTATAGACTTCCACAACAATGGAGCAACAAGTTCAATAGCAATCTCATCAGCTGGGTCGTACACAGGCGGATGTCTTGCAATTGAGATGGTTAATGGGGGATTCTTATTCCTGTACGCAGACGCAGGGGGTAGATTTGTAACATCGACTGGAATATTAGGAAGTGCAGAAGATTGTACTCAGGGAGACGAATAATACAGAACGTAAACAACTACTATGAAAAAAATATTAATCATTATAGCTGTTCTGTTGTTTACCCCATCCGCTGCTTTTGCATACAACACTGTTACTGCAGACGATAGCCTAATGTCATTCTCTTTATCAGATACTGGAAATACATATACCTTAGGGCTGAATTCAAGAATAGACTCTTTCACTGTGAATAGTGGATCAATAGAACTTACTGCTGCAGCAAATTCAATGTTTGTTATTACATCCTCGGATAGGAATGATTTTTCCATAGGAGGAAGTAATTGTACTTTACAACAGAGAACCTGTTCTTCATCTGAATCATCAATTACTGTAGACTGTTTAGCTGATGTAGCAAGTCATACAATTACTATTACACCTTCTGGAACATGTTCTTCAGATGATGACGTAAATTTACAAACAGCAGGCGGTGGAGGTTCTTCAGGTGGCGGTGGAGGTGGAGGAGGTTCTTCCTCAGGCTCTTCGGAGTCTTCAGATGAGCCGGCAGCACAGTCAGTTTCATTCAAGATAGGTTCACCGGTGATATTGAATTTAGCGCCTGGAGTTAGTCACAAAGCGACAGTATCATCCGCAACTGATTCAGAAGTGTCTCTAACAATAGAATCAGATCCTATAGATTTGACCCTAGCAAAGAATGAGAGCAAGGATTTGGACACAGACAGTGATGGAAAAAATGATCTTAGGGTACTATATCAAGGTCTTGACAATGGTAAACCAAAACTTGTGTTTACAGTAATTGCTGTTGATAAGGATGGAGATGCAAAGCCGGTTCTTATCAAGAAGAAAGTGGATGGTTGTGCTCTAGACAAGGAAACAGCTTACAAGCACAGTAAATCAAGATCTGTTTACTACGTTACCAAGGACTGTACAAAAAGAGCGTTTAAGAATCCAAAAATATTCTTTACCTACTTTGATTCTTGGGGTGATGTAAAGGTGGCTGATAAAACAACACTTGAGGGTATTTCGGATGATGAGTTAGACTTCATGCCATGGGGACCAAAATTTGATCCTCAGTACGGAGCACTTGTAAAGGTTACATCAGATCCAAAGGTTTACCTATTACTTGGTACAACAAGGTATTGGATAACTTCAGAAGATGTATTTAACACACTAAAATACTCATGGAATTGGATTGAAGACATTGCTGACTCCCTTCTTGCTAAATACACAGAAGGAAGCGAGATAACAGATACAACAAAGCATCCAGATCACACTTTGGTCAAGTATAAGAATGATCCAAAGACATATAAGCTTGAGGATGGAAAGAAAAGACATATTAAGGATGAGAAGGCTTTCGTGAAGCTTAAATACAGATGGGATCGCATTGTGACAATAGATGATAGTGAAACATATCCAGATGGAGAGCAGTTAGAATAGTACAGACATTAAAAAGCCCCGAGAAATCGGGGCTTTTTTAATTGTATATTTATGATATACCCTCTATTTTGAATTTCCTACTTTCTTTGTCAGAGTATTCGATGTGTATACGTATTACATTTCTATTTGTTAACAGGCTACTTGGTACTTTTTCTGGCCACTCAATCAAGGTGATAGTATTCAATTTCCCAATATAATCTTCTATACCAACGTCAATTAACTCTTTCTCTTCCTTTAATCTATATGTATCTATGTGTACTAGCCTCTCAACGCCCTTATTTTGGCCTGTAAGCTCGTATAACTGCATAATAGCAAACGTAGGACTTGTAATGTTTTCCTCAACCCCCAGAGCCTTTGCGAGCCCTTTAACAAAGGTTGTTTTTCCAGCTCCAAGTTCTCCATAAAGTAGAACAATATCACCACCGTTTAGCTTATTTGCTACATCAGATGCAATTTCTGTCGTTGACTTTATAGAATTAGAAGTAATTTCCATAATTAGTTAGGAAGAGGAAAGCTTTTGCTCATATCCTTTACTTCTTGATGTATTACTTCCAATTCCGAATCATTGTCTATATTATTTAATGCTCGGTCGATAAGACCTGCAATTACACGCATCTCATCCTCTTTCATACCACGAGTTGTTAATGCAGGTGTTCCCATGCGTATCCCAGATGGGTCGAATGGTTTACGAGGATCAAAAGGAACAGTATTCTTATTTACAGTAATTCCAGCTTTACCAAGCGCTTTTTCTCCCTGTTGTCCGGAAATGTTCTTGTTGTTTAGGTCTATAAGAAGAAGATGATTATCTGTTCCACCTGTCACAAGTTCGTAGCCTTTTTGTACAAGCTCTTGCTCCAGTGTTTTTGCATTTTTAATAATCTGACTTGCATATTCTTTAAACCCTGGTTGCATTGCTTCCTTTAGTGCAACAGCGATTGCAGCGGTCTGATGATTGTGTGGTCCACCTTGTAATCCAGGGATGATTGCCCTGTCAATTAGACTTGGGATATTTTCCTTTGTCTTTTCTACCTTTTTTAGAGGTGTTGATGGGTTTCCATTTGACATAATAAGGGCACCACGAGGACCACGTAGTGTTTTATGTGTAGTTGTAGTTATAACATCTGCAATTCCAGCAGGAGATGGATGAACACCTCCAACAATTAGTCCTGCGATGTGACTTATATCTGCAAGTAGATAAGCACCTACCTCATCTGCAATTTCCTTATACACTTCCCATTCGTAGATTCTAGGGTATGCTGTAGCACCTACAACAATAAGTTTTGGTTTATGCTCTTGTGCAAGCTTACGCATACCATCCACATCAATATAGCCATCCTTACGTGCTGTGTATTGTACGCTTTTATAAACTGTTCCAGAAAAATTCACCTTCAATCCGTGGGTCATATGTCCACCATGGTATAACTTTAGGCCCATAACTGTATCTCCTGGCTCCATGAGAGCATAATAAACAGCCATATTAGCAGGTGAACCAGAGTAAGCCTGCACATTAGCGTGTGTCACACCAAAAAGCTCTTTTGCACGGTCACGTGCAAGATTTTCTACAACATCTACATTTTCGCATCCCCCATAATACCGTATTCCAGGGTATCCTTCTGAATATTTGTCTGTCAGTCTAGACCCTAGTGCTTCTAGAACAGCACCAGATGTGTGGTTTTCTGATGGTATCATCTCCAAGCCCTCAGCTTGTCGCAAGGCCTCTTTCTCTATTAGGTTGTAGATATCTGGATCTGATTGTTTTAGATTCATAAAATATTAACTTTATTTGATGTATTTTAGTTGTGGTATAAATAGGATAGCAAAGTATTTGTGCTACATCAACAGTGAGTGGAAATTACATCTCTTTTATTACATAAGTGCCCATTTTTTTGTAGCCAAATTTCTTATAATAATCACGTACTCCAACCCCGGATATTACAGCAAGTTTATTATATTCATTTTCCTTTGTAATCTTTTCTGCAGCCTCTATAAGCTTCTTCCCAAGCCCTTTATGTTGTGAAGCTAACTCACTACGATCTCCAACTCTTACTAAAGTTCCATAAACATGGAGTTCCCTAATAAATGCAACACCCTTAATTTCTGGAATTAGGTCAAATAGTTCTTGTGAGTATGTGCTGTCCGGTATTCTAAGCCTTAGAAAGCCATAAACAGCCCTGCGGTTCTTGTCCTCAAAACTAAGGAAATATTCCTCACCTCCATCTGTTTCATATCTATCCACAAATAGAACCGGTTCACTAGTAATGTCTATATTTTTTTCCTGTCTTCCAATTTCCCTACAACGCAGACAAAGACAGCGTTTTCCATCTCTTTCTAACTCTTTAGATAGTTCCTCACGTAAGTTTGTGATTGAGTTTCCAGCATAGATTTCATTTGTTGGTATATCACGTATTAAACGAGATATTCTACAGTATCTTGGAGTTAGTAATTTCATTTCTATAAGAGCCTTAAATAGCTCCTTCTCATCGTATGGTTTATATTTTCCATCTTTCCACCATTGGTATAATTCTGCTGATTCCAGCACAGTGTTAGGGTATATCTTAATCATATCCGGCTTTAATCCTGGGTCTTCGAAGATGGTTTTATACATCTCGATATCATGTTTTGGTGTACTTCCTGGAAGATCTGGCATAAAGTGTAAATCAACCTTAAAACCAGCATTACGCAGTAAGCGCATTGCTCTTTTAAACTCCCGTACTGTATGTCCTCGTTTTACTAATTTTAATATTTCATCATCTGGAGCTTGTAAGCCTAATTCTATTCTAGTACACCCCTGCTGACGCATGTGGTAAATTGTTTTTGGAGAGATGGAATCTGGACGTGTTTCTAAAGTAATTCCAATTATTCTGTATCTAGCAGTTTCATTTTTTGTCTGCTCCTTTTCAACAATTTCTTTAAGCTCTTCTAAAGATTTATTAACAAAATCTTCTTCACAACTTTCTCCAATTGGTATTTCTTGAGATAAATCATTGCACGCTTTAAATGATTCATATATAAACCAGTATTGATATTTTATTGGATATGCATTCCACGTTCCACCTTTAACTATAAATTCAATCTTATCTGCCTCATGACCATTCCTTTCTAACATCTTAATTCTCCTTTGCATCTGTTGATATGGAGAAAAATCAAGCCCTAGAGCTCTTGCTGCTGCAGGCTCGCTTGCAAGATAACTTTTTGGCATCCTTGCCTCTGTGGGGCAGTAAACACACTGACCCGGACAGTCATATGGTTTTACTAGGGAAGTAATAATAGATACTCCAGATAGACTTCTAATTGATGATTTTTTAAGAAAACTCTCAAACAGCTCATTCTTTACTATCCTTTTCTTTTTGAGTAAACTCTGGTAGGCTGAAATAAACTCACGATTAGCCGGGCGTTGCATCTTTCTCTTACCGCAAGAACGTCTCGCTACACTATTAAAATCATTACGAGTCTTCGGATTCGTTTCTATAACCTCTAGAAGTATATCTTCTAAGGTTTCTAAATTTGTTGTGTTTTCAAACATGGATAAAGATAATGTAAAACAACTTATACAAATGAATCGCACCACATACAATGACATTGCGGATCAGTTTTCTGGTACACGTGATTATCTGTGGGATGATTTGCAGGAATTGAGTAAGTTCATTGTACCAAACTCGCGTGTTTTAGACATAGGGTGTGGTAACGGGAGATTATACCAGCTTGCTGAGAAAAATCAAGCTAAGTTTGTTGGTGTTGATCAAAGTGAAAAACTGATTGAGTTTGCAATAGAAAAGTTCCCAAAAGCCGAATTTGTGGTATCAGAAATGAATTTTCTACCATTTAAAGATAATTCTTTTGATTTAATACTTGCTATTGCTTCACTTCATCATATTCCTTCAGAAGAAATGAGACAAAAAGCACTTGAGGAAATGAAGCGTGTTATAACAAAAAAAGGTACAATAATACTCTTAAATTGGAATATGTTCGGGGATTGGGTACAGAACAAAGTGCAGAAAGGGGACTATAATGAGTTTGAACCTGGAGAGTTTATAGTTCCATGGAGAGATGGATCCAAGAAAAACTATGGAGATAGGTATTACCATGGATTTACTCCGGAAGAAATAGAAAAACTTTGCAAAAAAGTAGGACTTACTATACAAGAGCAATATTTCACAAAAAGAGGGGAGAGGTCTGAGGGTAGAGATGGCGATAATATAATTTCTATTGTCCAGAAATAACACACGCAACAGGACCATTGCACTTCCAACCGCTCTTAGTAGCCTTCATTATTCCAGCAATCCCAAGAGCACTGTTAGTAGAAATAGAAAGTTTTGTTGTTTCTCTTACAAGTTTTTGGGCTTTTCTTATTTCTTCATCATTTATTACCCAACCAGCACCACTGGTATTTTTTATTAGTCCAACAAGTGAGCTTTTCCTGTGTGCAACATTGTCTACAATTGCACCAGCAAGAGATTTGTCTGTTTTTTCAAAATTATTATCAAACTCTTCAGCAATAGGGTGACTTGCTGTGGTTTGTGCAATATGAATTTGAATTGGTTTTTCTAGGTCTACAAATGTCTTTGCAATTGCTTCAGCAGAAGTTCCTGATGATGTGGGAATAAATACAGCACATAGGTTAGGTATTTTTACTAACTCTTGTGCAAGTGGAATATATCCCTCTAAAGCAATATTATCAGTAGATTGTCGTAAAGACTTTGCAGAACCATCTTTATCTATCTGAAACGCCATTTGTTTGGGCTTCTCGACCTGCTCTATAGTTATAGCATCTGTCTCTTTGGATTCTTTTAACTTCATCAACTTCCTATCCTCAATTTTATTACCAACAAAAACCCTGAGTGTAATTCTCTTGTCTGGATTGTTTTTATTATGCTGTTCTGTTGCCATTATTCCAGCTAATCCAGCATTTCCAGACGAGGAAATAACAAAGTCACGTATACCCCCTTTAACATAATTCTTAATCATGAATGGTATAGATCTACCTTTGTGAGATTTAAACTTATGCAGGTCTTCTCTCTTGAGATATATTTCTGATAGCCCAAGTGCTTTTGCAAGTTGTGGATATGATTGTTGTGGGGTTTTCATAGGTAGTTGAAAGTTTTCTCATCTTAGTATACACTGTATCTGTATGAAACTTATTTGTCCAGAATGCAAAAATGATGTTGACCTATCACAGCACCCAGATTTAAAGGCAGAACAAGTAATTGAATGTCAGATGTGCGGAATAACCCTAGGTGTTACAAACATTAATGGAGATAATGTAGAGGTCGAAATCGTAGACGAGGGAAAATAATCTATACCCTCAGACTTTCCATAAAAGCCGAAAACTCTTCCGGCTTTTTGTATTTCTTATTAAGAAAGCTTATCCACAACCTGCTCAATCATATTCCTAAAGCTGTGAGAACCAAGGAAAACAACAACATCTCCATCTTTTGTTGACTCTCTAATATATTTTACCAATTCTTCATCGCCATCAATATATTTTACATTTTTCTGAGTTTTAGAAATTATATCAGCTAGTTGCTCCCCATTCATTGGCTTATCAGAATCATTTGGGTCTACTTTTAATTTAGTAAGACGTGGGATTATTACTTCATCTGCATTTATAAATGCATCTGCATACCCCTCTTCACTCTGAGATCTACGATTGCCTGTATTAGGCTCAAAGACAGCAACTACTCTTCCTTTATAAAGATTTTTTAAGGTTTTTAGTACTGCAGTAGCTTTGCTTGGTGAGTGTGCTATATCATCATACACATCAACAACACCTAAGCTTCTTTTCTGTAAACGACGCTTCATTCCTTTGAAAGTATTAATTGTGGATATAATATTTTCAGGTTTCATGCCAATCGTTATTGCCATTGCAAAGCACCCTGTAATATTATCTGCATTATATTCACCAATTATTGGAGATTCTATATTATATGTACTACCATTATTTATAATCTTAAAAGATAGTTTTTCTTTAGTCTGGACAACGTCTGTGTATTGGAAATCATTATCTTTCTCTTTTCCATATGAAATATATGATCCAGATATTTTATCTCCAATTACAGATAGAGCTTTTTCTGAGATTACCATTACACCATCCTCATTTATTGAGTTTGCAAGTCCTATAAATGCTTCTATGTATTTTTCTTCTGTTGGATATACATCTGCATGATCCCACACGATAGATGTAAGTAATAGATGAGAAGGGGAGTAGTGTGCAAATTTTGGACTATTGTCCCACCTAGATGTTTTGTATTCATCTCCCTCAACAACGCTCCACTGTGAATCTTCTTGTATATTAGCTGGAGCAAGATCATTTATGCTTATTCCACCAAACATGTGATTAATCTTCTCGTTATTCTGAGTAAGAATCCATGTCATTAGAGTAGAGGTTGTAGATTTTCCATAAGTACCTGCACATACTATTGATTTTTCTTTTATAAGAAACTCTGCAACAACCTCCGGATATGACTTGTACGGAATATTGTTTTCTTTTATATATAACAACTCTGGGTTTTTTGACCCTGCTACATTTCCTACAACTACTAAATCCGGTACACTTTCTGCTGTCATTTTTTCTGGATGCCAACCTGGATAGAAATTAATTCCAGCCTCTCTAAGATTATCCGAAACAGGAGGATAGAAACCTTTATCACTACCTGTCACTTTGTATCCCAACTTCTGGAATGCAATAGCAAGGGCACTCATTGCAACCCCGCATATTCCTATGAAATGAATATGTTTCATAGCTGTGCCTTTAGTTTGTCTAAATCTGTTTGCCAGTTTTCTCCATCAAACCATTCCAACCCCTTAAACTGCAATTTATAAGTATCTGTTGGTCTTTGGAATGAGCCTAAATAAATATATTCCTTACCTTTCTCCTTTGCATACTCAATTGCTTTTACCATCATGCTCATTCCAATATTTTTATTTTCATAATTGAGGTTGTAAAAAGGGTAGGAATAGTGGATTATTTTATCTGTTTCTTTTGCAATAGAATAACCTTGTGTTTTTTTGTCTGAAAAAATAAATAGAAGATTGAAGTTATGTTCACCCTCTAGTAGTTCTTTCATTTTATTTGCGCTAAAAGTTCCCTCACCAAACTTTGTTTCGTAAAAATCTTTTCCTAGTTTTCCTATCTCCCAAGAATAATTGCTGTATGGAAGCGGGGAAATGGACATAGAAATCTCTTCTGTTTTTCTTAGCACCCTTTTATTCTCAGAAGAAAGTTCAAACTTATTCAAATCAACACGCACGCTCCTTGTTTGGTCCATTGCACCTTTGCTTTTGCGTGTAAAAACACAACCCTCGTTATATAGAGAGTTTATATTTTCATAAGAAAAATCAGTAATAATTTTTTCTTCATCATTGAAACGAAAGTAATCTGCCATAAGAGATTAGTATAGGGCTATCCAGATACCCAGTAAAACTGCACCTGCGTGGATAATCCAAAAACGCATAACGGTTTTTTCTTCACTCCATCCACGAAGTTCAAAATGGTGGTGAATTGGAGCCATCTTAAATATTCTTCTTCCTAACAGATACCTACCAGCAAGTTGTATGATTACAGACAATAGCTCTACGTAGAAAATAAAACCAAGGAGGGGTAATAGTAACATCTTGTTTATAACAATTGCATTTATTGCTAAAAGAGCTCCTAAACCAAGAGAACCAACATCTCCCATCTGGAAACGTGCAGGTTTTACATTAAAATATGTGTAAGTAAGCAACGCACCTGCTGTAGTAGAGTTTAGTACGGCTAGTTCCTGATAACCAAACAACCAACTAAGGAGAGTAAGTGCAGAGAAGGTTGTTATAAGAGCTCCACCTGCAAGTCCATCCATACCGTCTGCAACGTTAACAGCATTTGCAGTAAACATAACAAACAGGATAATGAGAGGAATAATCCACCACCCTATATTTACAAATCCATCGAAAGGAATATATATCTCACGCCAATGCTCTCCCAGCTTAAAATACACCCACCAAGCTGTAATAGCTCCGGCAACAAACTGCAATAATAGTTTTTCGTGCACATGTACTCCTTTTCCTGGGTGGGAACCCAACCAAAGAGATGTGCGCTTAAAGACAGACCATGGGAAGGTTATAACAAGCCAAACTCTCTGTTTCCAGTCCTTATGTACTTTAATTAGTTTAATTACCTGAGATACTTTCCTGTTTCTTCGTCTGTGACCGTAAATATGCAATATATCATCTAATCCTCCCAAGAGTGATGCTAACAGCATTACCCCGATAGGTACCCATGTAAAACTACGATCCCAATTGAATAGATATGTAATAACTGTCACAGTAACAATAACTAGAAGACCTCCCATTATTGGAATTCCATGCTTATGAGAGCGTCCTTTTATAGATAGTGTGGGGTCAAACTCACTTCTACGTGTTATTTTATACCTATATAATATTTTGATAAGAAGAGGAGCCCACACGAAGGCAACAACACACGAAACAAGACCATATGTAATGGTCGTTAGAAGTGTATCTATTTGTGGGAGGAATTGCTCCATAAACAGAGAGAATATAGCAGAAATTGGCGAAAAAAGCAAGAAATGTGGAAATATTTGTTACTTACAGAAAATCGCTTGACTTTTGTATTTTAATAGTATATAATCCCGCTCGTTCAAATAGGGGGGTGAACACTCGCCCTTTTCATATGCCTTAGTCCTGTAGAAGACAGGGCAAAGGCTTCACCCAGCACTCCACAAAGTGCTTTGACTAGAGGAAAAATACAGGATGACTACCACCCAGCAAAGGTTTGAGTTCGGAAATGGAATTCAAGCAGACGTGCTCGCAAACGCACTCAGAGGCTCATCAGCGATGCTACTCGCAAGAAGCGGGGACACTATCGGAGCGCATGCAATCCATCGTCCAGACGGAGCAGGTCTGCAAGACCCGCCGTCGGACATCGAAGACTCCGTGCTCTTCTCCACCGGCCTGAGGTTCGTCCCGGGAGGAATCTCCCTCATCGGCTTCACGCCAACTGGCACAAACGGATTCGAAGCATGTCTCGACGCATTCGACGGCGAGCTCATCCGTCAGTTCGGGGACACGGAGGACACCATCCTCCAGCACTTCTTCACGGCGCCCACAAGGCTGATCACACGACGACAGATTCGCGCCTATGCCACGGTTGATGGTAGCCGGAAGCAGATCTTCAAGAACGAGCGCATCACCTGTGGTGATATCGAGCAACAAGATGATGATCTGAATGCCGCATGCATCGCAATCAGCGACGGACGCAGTCGTCACCGCCTCCTGAAGGTCAATCCCATTACGGGACGAACCATCGAGGCTGCCGGCTTCGCCAGTGCGATCAAGCACGTCAAGATCAGCCCGAACGGGTTCGTCTACGTGACGCTCACAGACGGAACACTGCGAATCTGCGGTTTCTACCGCAATCGCGTTGATTTCAACCGAGTCGGCTCGATTCACCACGTGCGCAAGGTCGTGTTGCTCAAGGGACAGCAACTCGCCATTCTGGGCTCTGGTCGCCATCTCCTCCGAATCCTGAGCTACGGCTCTCACATCAAGAGGATCTCACTCGAAATCCCGGGATGCATGTCTGAGGAAAACACTGTGGCTCTCGGCTTCAGCGGATGTCATCCGGTCATCGTCGATCGGTCCACCGGTGTGACAGCGTTCCTCCCGCCGATCTCGGACATCGTTCCTCTCAACTGTCATTCGAACTGACCCTCGCTGGGTGGCCTGGCACCCCCGTCCTCGGTTTTGTGGCCTTGGATGGGGGTGCTGGGCGTATCTCTTAAACATACCAATATCCGATTTTATCGGATGAGGTTGTCTAGTGATACACCGGCTGTACCAAAGTACAGCCAGAATTCTGGATATATAACTATGTTGTATAACCAGAATTACCCTGTACATACAGTGTACAGGGTAATTATAACCACTTGACAATTTGCTCCTTTATGATTATAATGATGGAGCTTTTGAAATGAATATACTATGTCACAAGACAACATGATAAAAATGGAGTGTAAGGATTGTAAACGTACAAATTATTTTTCCAGAAAAAATAAGAAGGTGATTAAGGATCGCCTAGAACTTAAAAAGTTCTGTAAGTTCTGCAAAAAACATTCACTCCACAAAGAAACAAAGTAATCCCGTAAGCGGGATTTCTTTGTTAGCTTGATTGTATGGTATTTTGTGTGTAAAATAGTTTACATGGGCGCGTCGTATAGTGGTAGTACATGGGTCTCCAAAACCTATAGCGGGAGTTCGATTCTCTCCGCGCCTGCATAAAACCCAACATTAGTTGTGGTTTTTTGTAAACTAGCTACCACTCAATAGGTGCCTGTAGGGTAGAAATTAAATAGTCATTGGTTTTACTAAAATGCTTACATCCAAAGAATCCACGGTGTGCAGACAGGGGAGAGGGGTGTGGTGCTTCTAAGATGTAGTGTTTAATTCGGTCAATAATCTGACCTTTTTTTTGTGCATAAGAACCCCACAGCAAGAATACAACATTCTCTTTCTCGTCAGATATTTTCTTAATTACAGCATCTGTAAACTCTTCCCAACCTTTTCCTTGGTGAGAACCTGCACGGTGTGCTTGTACAGTTAATGTTGCATTAAGTAATAACACCCCTTGTTTAGTCCAACGATTTAGATTACCACTTGCAGGAGTCTCAATTCCTAAATCTTCCCCAATTTCTTTATACATGTTTCTAAGAGATGGTGGAATTTGTACGTTTTCGTTTACAGAAAAGCATAGACCGTGTGCTTGTCCTGTTCCATGGTATGGGTCCTGCCCAAGTATTACCACTCTCACGTTATCAAAAGGGCATGCGTTAAAAGCATGAAATATCTGTTTTGGGGGTGGGTATACGGTTGTTCTTATGTACTCTCCTTTTACATAGGAACTCAAATCTTTGAAATATTGCTTTTCGAACTCATCATTTAACCTGCCTTTCCAAGATTCATGGATGTTTACACTCATATTATTTGCATTATAGCAGGGATTTTACTCCGTGCAAGTACTAAAATGCAAAAAAGTAAACGATTTGTTTACTTTTATGTGTTTTTTGATGAGTCTATTAGACTGATTTTTGTTCCTAATACAAAATAATTGTGTATCTGCGCACAAGCCATGTTGGTTTGTGACGACAGGTCGCCCCAAGGAGGGGATGATGTTTGGGAAAAAAGTGTTTGTTCTGATGGTCGCATCTGCGCTGTTCGTTGGCTGTATGGCCGAGACCGAGGAAGATCTTCCTACCACGAAGCAGATTCAGGGCTCTGTCGCATACCAAGGTGTCGCGGTGGCAGGAGCTGAGGTGGTCGCGACAACCGGAGATGAGCCGGATTCGCCAAGCTTCGCAAGTGCATCGGATGATCTGGGCCACTTCTCGCTGGAGATGCCGAAAGATCTTCCGATCTGCAAAGTGCAGGCCGCTGTCGAACTCGATGGCAAGTTGCTTATTGGTGAAGCTCTGGATCCTGGCGAGTTGGACCCAATCGAGCTGAGGGAATTCACTGAGGAAGAGGCACAAGAAGCCCAGAAATCCTTCGATCTGGAGGTGGAAGGAGTCAGTACCTTTGTTGGGTACAAAGGGTGGGGTTGTGCGTGTCACAAGCAAGGCAAGTACTTCGGGAAGCTCTGCTGTGGCTACTACGAACTGAAAAAGCCTCAGAACGCAACCTTCTGCTCCATCCCACTACCGTTTGTCTGCTACTGGAAGTAGCATTCCACTCTTTGATAGGGAGGGGTAGTAAAAACTACCCCTCCTTTCTTCTTTTACTAACATAGCAAGCGCAGACCTACGTCGGATGAACCTATGTCTACAAAGGGATACCTGTTCGGTAAGAGAACACAACGACCTCAAGGGAGTCGGTCCGCTTTCGAGCGGATTGACTCCTGGTCGTCGATTCACACACTACACGTGTGTTTTTTTATTAAGTAGTTTTTGATTTCATGGTATAATAATGCTATGACAAAACAAAAAACAAAAAAGCTTCCCAAAAAAGCCTATGTTCTTACGGTAGACATGGGTTATGGTCACCAACGTGCTGTACACCCATTAAAAGATATCGCTACAAATCCTGTGGGTTGGAAAGGTAATCCTATAATCTCGGCAAATAATTATCCGGGAATTCCAAAGAGCGATCGTAAGAAATGGGAGGGAAGCAGAAAACTTTATGAAACAATTTCTAGAATGAAACACACTCCAATCATTGGTAATTGGATTTTTGGTGCGATGGACCATTTTCAGAAAATACAACCGTTTTACCCAAAGAGAGATTTATCAAAGCCAATAATGCAGGTAAAACAAATCTATAAAATGATTAGAAAGGGTTGGGGAAAAGCCCTTATAGATGAGCTTAATAAAAAACCTCTTCCACTTGTCACATCTTTTTTTGCAACAGCCTTTTTTGCAGAGGAGCATGGATATAAGGGAGAAATATATTGTTTGTGCACTGACACGGATATTTCACGTGCTTGGGTTGCACTCAATCCTAAAAAAAGTAGAATAAAATATTTTGCACCAAACAAAAGAGTAAAAGAGCGTCTTGGTTTGTATGGAGTAAAAACAAGTAATATATATATAACTGGTTTTCCTCTACCAAAAGAAAATATTGGAGGAAGAAATCTGGAAATATTAAAGAGTTCTATTGGTTGTAGGATTAGCAATCTAGATCCAAATAATAGGTATCAGAGGAAATACGAAAAAACACTTAATCAATTTCTTGGGGCCCGTTATTGCAATATGCATGCAGACCATAAATTAACCATTACCTTTGCTGTTGGTGGTGCTGGAGCACAAAGAGAAATTGGAGCAGAGATTTTAGAAAGTTTGCATGATTATATAGACAAGGGAGAAGTTAACCTAAATCTTGTTGCTGGATCTCGTGCAGACGTGTACGAGTATTACTACAATGTTGTAAAAGATCTGCATTTAGAAAAAAAGCATGGGGGTAGTGTTAAAATAGTTTACAACGAGGATAAGTTAAAATATTTTGATGAGTTTAATGAGATTTTACTCACAACAGATGTGCTTTGGACTAAACCAAGTGAACTGTCATTCTACTCTGGGCTTGGTATTCCTATTATTATGGCGCCAACAATTGGATCGCAAGAGGTGTTTAATCGTACGTGGTTACATTCGATTGGTTCTGGTATGGAACAGGAAGATCCACGACACTGCAATGAATGGCTCTTCGATTGGTTGGAGTCTGGGTGGTTAGCGCAGGCAGCGATGGAAGGCTTCTTGGATGCGCCTAGAATGGGGGCATACCACATAGAGGACATTGTATTAAAAGGAAAAAAGAGTGAGATAGAAGATATGCATCTAATGTAATATGTTTTGGTTTTTTATAGCAATTATAGGGTATACAGCGCAATCGCTTGTTTTTGTTTTAGACAAAATAATATTATCTAAATCTCTTGGTAAGCCGGTTGTTTATACTTTTTATTCAACTATATATTTCTTTGGAGCACTTTTAGCATTTCCGTTTGGAGTGGAATTGTTAAATAGTGGTTTTGATTGGTTTATGGCACTTGTTTCTGGTCTGAGTTTTGGTCTAGCGCTTTGGACAATGTTTGTTGCAGTAAAGAAAGGGGAGGCAAGCCACATAAACCCATTTATTGGAGCTGTAATAACAATTGCGACCTATGGTATGTCTACCTTGTTCCTGTCTGAGAACTTGTCATCTGTACAAATTGCAGGCATGAGTATTCTGGTTTTCGCTTCGCTTCTTCTTTCTTTTGAAAAAAGTAAAAAATATTCTGGAGTCCACATTGGATTTTTGTGGGCAGTAATTTCTGGACTGTTTTTTGCACTTTCACATGTAAGTGCAAAGTATATTTATGATATATATCCATTTTTGACAGGGTTTGTATGGACACGTGCAACCACAGGGCTTTTGGGATTGTTTGTACTATTTTTTCCTTCTGTGCGTAAAGCACTTAGTCCAAAAAAGAAAAAAAGTAAGACTTTTGCAAAACGTCACAAACTAGGAATTATTGTTGTGGATAAGTTGCTTGCACTTGTGGCAATAGTTGCAATACAGTATGCGATTGCAATTGGAAGTGTGACCCTGGTAAATGCAATGAGTGGTCTGCAGTTTGCACTCATGTTTATTATTGTTTACTTGTCTACTCGTTTCGTGCCAAAAGTATTTAAAGAATATTTCACAAAGAAAGAACTAGCTGTGCAAACAATAGCTGTTATTCTTGTTGTGTTAGGTAGTGCTCTATTTGTATTATGAATGTAATTTTTAAAATATTGTTGATTGTGGTTGGGGTTGTACTGTTTTTGTATATTATTTTTATATTGTTTAGTTTTAAAAAATTTCCTGTTGAGTATGGTATTAGCTTTAATCAAAATCATGCATCTTCTCTTGGTCTAGACTGGAGAGAAACATATGATGCAATGTTGGGAGATCTAAAACCTAAACACGTTCGTATTGCAGCAATGTGGAGTGAGGTTGAAAAAACAAAATATGAATATAATTTTGATGATGTAGATTGGATGATTGGGAGGGCACACGACGAGGGTGTAAAAGTTATACTAGTTGTTGGTCAGAAAGCACCACGGTGGCCAGAGTGTCATGTTCCTGACTGGATAGGGGAGTACACATCTAGTGGGGCAGCTGCTCATTTACGTGAGTATGTTAGAAGAACAGTTGAACGTTATAAGGATCATCCTGCTCTGGATATGTGGCAGATTGAGAACGAACCTTTTATAAGATTCACTTTTGGAGAATGTGCTGGTTATAAGAAAGATTTAATTTATGATGAGATAGGTATTGTACGTGATTTAGATCCAGATAGAAAAATTATCATTACAGATAGTGGTGAGCTCAGTACATGGTGGAAATCTACACGCACAGGTGATATTTTTGGAACAACACTTTACAGAGTTGTACGGACTCCAAATGGACACATTTTTACTTACGACTGGTTACCAGCTGGATTTTATAGATTGAAATCAAGAGCACTTGGAAGAAGTTATGATGAGTTTTTTGTTTCTGAGCTTCAAGCTGAGCCTTGGTTTAGTGACGCTAGTGCTCAAAATACCCCGATTGAGGAGCAGGAAAATACTATGAATCCAAAAAGGCTACAAAAGCACTTAGATGTTGCTTCAAAAGTTGGAGCTTCGCGGGTATATTTGTGGGGAGTAGAGTGGTGGTATTGGATGAAAAAAACTCAGAATAATTCTGAGTACTGGGATCTAATTAAAAATAGTATAAATTAAAAAAAGTGCCGAGGCACTTGTGCACGCCAAGGGATTCGAACCCCTGACCCCCTCGGTGTAAACGAGGTGCTCTAACCAACTGAGCTAGGCGTGCATGCGGAAAAGTATATCTAAAAACCAAAAATTTGTCAACATATGTTTGGATACAAATATAAGAGAGAAAAATACAACCCACAACTTGTAAAACATCATGGGATTTTTCGTAGACAACTGTCTCTGTGGGAGGGAATGTCCTTAATACTAAGTGGTACCATTGGAGCAGGAATGTTAGCTATCCCATATGCTGTAGCTCAGGTAGGAATTGGGATAGGTTTAACTTATCTACTAGTAATAGGTCTTCTGATGATAGGACTCAATCTTATGATTGGAGAAGTGTCAGTAAGGACAAAAGCTCGGTTCCAAATCCCAGGTCTTGCAAGGAAATATCTTGGAAAGACAATGGGCAAATTCATGACACTCATCATTTTCTTCATGGTTTTTGGTGTGCAGGTTGTTTATATAATTGGAGTTGGAGAATCATTGGATGCGCTGGTTGGTGGTGGTGCGTTTAAGTGGGGAATAATATTCTTCCTGTTTGCAATGATTCCAATATATATAGGATTACGTACCATAAAAATAGTGGAATTATTATTGATGGTATTAATACTTATTATAATTACATTTATTGCGGGATCAGCCATTCCAGAAATACATTTTGACTATTTTAAGCATGTTAGTTTTGCATCACTACTGTTGCCGTATGGTGTTATTTTGTTTGGTTATCATGGGGTCTCAGCTGTACCGGAAGCACATAGTTTACTGGTAAAAAAACCTGTTGTGTTTAAGAAAGCAATAATATACTCCGGATTGATTACGATGGTTATATACATGTTATTTTCTATTGTGGCTGTTGGTGTGATGGGAACTAGCACATCAGAAATTGCAACTATTGGTTTGGGGGAGAGGTTGGGTCCTCATATAATGTGGCTTGGAAACCTTTTTGCTTTACTTGCTATGGGCACTAGCTTTTTAATGAACGGAGTTGCTGCACGAGACTCTTTCGTGTGGGATTATAAGGTGAATAAGTGGATTGCAAGTACAATAATAGGTATTGTTCCACTTACTCTATTTGTGTTTGGTCTAAGACAGTTTATAGAAGTACTAGATATAGTTGGAGGAGTTTTTGTTAGTACAGAAATGCTCTTATTGATAGTTATTTATTGGAGAGCAAAACAAATTGGGGATTTGGATGTTGGAAAATACAAATTACACCATGTTGTTTTGTTAGCAGGTGTTCTTGTGGTAGCATTAACCATTGGAGCTATATACAGTGTGATAAATATCTTCTAAGGTTGACAAAAACCACTATTTGTTCTACAATCAGTACAAATTAATTAAGTTCTCAGATGGTGTTCGTTGTTGGTTGGTCCTATACAGACTAGTAGGCATTTGCCTGTCTAATCCGCATTACTGCTCAACAACGTCCGACCCTGATCATTCAGGGCGTCTATCTTCGAGAACATCCCGTATTTTGGGATGATTTTTATTCTCTATGGCAGAGAAACAGTTTTTTACCTCAGAATCTGTGACTGAGGGACACCCAGACAAAATCTGTGATCAGATCTCAGATGCTGTTTTGGATGCAGTATTAAAAGATGATCCAGATGGAGCATGTTGCTGTGAGGTTTTCACTACAACTGGACTTGTTGTTGTTGGTGGGGAAATTACAACGAAAACATATGTAGATATTCCAGCTATTGTCCGTGGAACCCTAAAAGACATTGGATATGTAAATCCAGACTACGGTATAGACTACAAGAGCTGTGGTGTTATGGTTGCTGTTGACGAACAAAGTCCAGACATAGCACAAGGAGAAAAAGAGACAGATGGAAGTCACAAAGCACAAGGGGCAGGGGATCAGGGTATGATGTTTGGGTATGCATGTAAAGAAACCCCAGAACTTATGCCACTTCCAATAATGTTGGCACATGGAATTACAAAAAGACTTTCACGTGTTCGTAAGAAAGGCGAGATTCCTTATTTACGTCCAGATGGAAAGAGTCAGGTTACTGTTGAGTATGAGAATGGTCAGCCAAAGCGAGTAGATGCTGTTGTTGTTGCTGCTCAACACGATCCAGGCATAACATTAGAACAATTACGAGAGGATATTAAGAGGGATGTGATACAGCCTGTATGTGGTCAGTATGTTGACGAGAATACAAAATACTATATAAACGAGACTGGTACATTTATCATTGGTGGACCACAGGGAGATACTGGGGTTACAGGTAGAAAGGTTATAGTAGATACATATGGTGGAATGGGTCGCCATGGTGGCGGGGCGTTTTCTGGAAAAGTTCCAAACAAACAGGATCGCTCTGGTGCATATATGGCACGTTATATTGCAAAGAATATTGTTGCAGCGGATCTAGCAGATCGCTGTGAAGTACAACTTTCATATGCAATTGGTTTTCCTGAACCTATTAGTGTATTAGTTGAGACGTTTGGAACAATAAAATGTGATGAGGACAAACTAGTAGAAGCTGTGCGATCTGTATTTGACCTAACACCAGCAGGAATAATTAAGCAATTAGACCTAAAACGTCCAATGTACAAAGAAACAGCTGCATATGGGCACTTTGGACGCGAAGAGTTTTCCTGGGAGAGAAAGGACAAAGTGGAAGCGCTCAAAGAAGCAGTATCTACAAGTGGGCCTACATGCACCTGCAATGTTCCATCCCATACTGGGTCTCACACATAAAAAACAATTAAAAAATCCCGATTTCTCGGGATTTTTTAATTTCTTCTTCTGCAAATACATTTGCAAGAAAAGGAACGTATGCACATGGTGTACGTACGCCCCGCCCCCTCCGTTGGAGACTCGTCGTCCATGTGCATGCTGGTCACCCCCCTTTGATGTCAGCGGTTGTCCGAGATGGTGTCCATCCACTCGATGTTCTTCGCTTTCGGCTTGATTGCTGGGTTCAGGCGAACCCGTAGCGTCTTCTTGTCGACCTTAGGAACCATCTGGCTGGTACGCTTGGTCTCGGGCTCCGCACATCTCTCAACCTGGGCAGGTGTCGGCTTCCTCCTCTCCCCAGTTTTGATGTTTCTTCTGTGCTGAAGGTCGAGCTGTTCTCGTTGTCTTCTTCTCTCGATTCTCCACACTAGGATTCCCAAGAGAAATACCACTAGAACGCCACCAAGCGTCATCAGGAAGAAATGGCTCTTGGTCTGCCCAAGTCTTCGCCAAATCCCACTGGATCCACCAAAGGCCAATGCCCAGTCACTGTAACCGAGCATCAGGAAGAAACAGACTGTGACAATCAAGTCACGGATCCACTCCATTGTTCTCTGTGTCATTGCGCCCTCCTGCGCTGACCGCTGTACGGTCGGGTTTGTGTCCTTAGGACGCGTTTTTATATCATAAGTATGCCAATTTGTCAAGCTTTGTCAAGTAAAAATCGCTCAAATGAGCAAAATATGATATAATCTGTACATGACAGTAATGCAAGCCTTAATACTAGGGATTATTCAAGGTCTAACAGAGTTTCTCCCAATATCGTCATCTGGGCACCTTGTTTTTGTACCAAAACTACTTGGATGGGCAGACCAAGGGCTTAGTTTTGATGTGGTAGTGCATGTAGGCTCTTTATTAGCTGTAATAGTGTATTTTAGAAGGAGATTATGGACTCTTACAAAAGGACTATTCGGAAGTAATAAAGCTACAAAAAAAGAGAGAAAACTTGCTTGGTATATTCTCCTTACAATCATTCCAGCAGGTATTGTAGGGTTTTTATTTGGTGATTGGATAGAACTTAATTTACGATCCACAAGATTAATTGCTTTTGGGCTTATATTTTGGGGTGTCATGCTCGGTTTTGTAGACACAGTTTCTTCTAGGATTAAGAAGAAAAAAACGCTCGATGAAACAAGTTGGCAGACATCTCTATTTATTGGTCTTGCGCAAGCAATAGCACTAATCCCGGGAACAAGTAGGTCTGGAATAACAATGACAGCAGGTCTTGCGGGTAAGATGAGCAAAGAGTCTGCTGCGGAATTTTCTTTTCTAATGTCAGTACCAATAATAGCACTAGCTGGAGCTCTTAAGATAACAGAACTGATAAAGGTTGGATTAGAAGGCTTCTCTATCACAACCCTTTCTGTTGGGTTTGCTGCTTCTGCAGTATCTGGTTTTTTGGCTATAAAACTTTTGTTGGGGATAGTAAGGCGTTGGAATTTTATGCCTTTTGTTTTTTATAGAATTATTATTGGTTTGTTGATATTAATTTATGTATAAGAACAAGAACAAACCAAAAGTTGTTACTGTACTAGGTGCTGGTAATTTTGGAACAGCAATTTCACAAGTACTAGCAGAGAATGGGCATCGTGTAAATTTATGGAATTGGGAGCAAGATCACTTACCACTTAAGCAGATAGAAAAGTACCACGAGAACAAGAAATACATGCCTGGTATTAAGCTTTTGAAGAATATCGTTCCAATGTACAGGTTAGATATGGCATTGCATGCTACAAATGCTGTATTTTTTGCTGTACCAAGTATGTCTATGGAGCATGTTGTCTCTTTTGCCTCTAGAAGTATTGAATCAAAAAGTATATTAGTAAATTTATCAAAAGGACTGCATCCAGAGTTACATAAGCCAATGTCCTCAATTATAGGAAAACATGTTAGGCCTGCATTAAAAAAGAAAATAGTAACTATTTCAGGACCTGCAGTGGCTGAACAACTAATTCATCACCATGTTTCGATGATGAATATCGCTGGAAAAAACAGAGGTTCTGTAAATCAAGTTAAGAACATACTGGAAAATGATTTTGTAAAACTAGTACCTGTAAAAGATATGATAGGTATAGAAGTCGCTGGATCTTTCAAGAATGTATACGCAGTACTTATGGGCGTGTGTGATGGGATGAAGCATGGACTAAACACAAAAGCTGGTCTATTAGCTTTTGCTATGTCAGAAATTGGAGATGTTGTTCATGCGCTTGGTGGAAAAAGAAAAACAGCACATGAGCTTGCAGGATTAGGAGACCTCGTTGGAACTGCCTTTTCTCAGTACAGTAGAAATAGACAATTCGGTGAGTATATAGGAAAAGGTCTATCAAGGAAGAAAGCCCTCTCCAAGATGAAACAAACTGTAGAAGGTATAAATGCAACACACTGCCTTCATTCAATTGCCAAGAAAAATGGAATTAAGCTTCCTTTGGCGTCTCTGGTGTATTCAATGGTGTTTGGCAGAGGGGATGCTCGTAAAAAGATGCAAAATTTCCTAAAAAAACTATAATTGACAGGACTTTGATTTGTGATAGTATAGCTGGCTAATATGGAAATAAAGAAACTATTCAAAACTATACAGAAAGTAAGCAAGAAAACATCTACCGATGTATATATTGTTGGTGGCTTTGTGAGGGATTTGCTTTTATTCGGAAAAAAGTATCAAGCAAAAGATATAGATTTTGTTGTTCTTGGTAGTGGATTAGAGTTTGCAAAGGAATTTGACAGTGCAGTCAAGCAATCAGGCTCTTTAGTAGAGTTTGAGGATTTTGATACTGCTCGCTATGTCTTTGTAAAAGAGGATAAAAAAGGAAAAATTATAGAAAAATTAGAAATAGAATTTGCAGGAGCTCGTAGTGAAGAATACAAGAAAATGTCACGTAAACCAAAAGTAGAACCAGCAACCCTAGAAAAAGATCTTTCACGTCGTGATTTTACAGTGAATGCAATGGCTCTTCCTATTTCTATATTTTCAAAAGGAGTTCCTTCAGATAAGGTAATAATGGAAAATCTAATAGACCCATACGGCGGAACTAAAGACTTACAAAAAAAGGTAATCAAAACACCACTAAATCCAGATGAAACTTTTTCAGATGATCCACTAAGAATGCTACGAGCAGTTAGATTTGCATCTCAATTAGATTTCAAGATAGACAAAAAGACGTACAAATCAATAAAAGACTCTTCGTCCCGTCTTAGTATTATTTCTAAAGAAAGGGTGCAGGAAGAATTCTTTAAACTACTTGCAACAAAAAAACCTGTAGTTGGATTAGAGTTGTTACATGATAGTAAGCTATTCTTGGAGTTTATTCCAGAAATAAATGATCTAGAAGGAGTGGAAGAGGTAAAAGGCTACGCACATAAAGATAACCTATCACATACTTTCGCTGTGGTAGAAAATATATCACAATATACGGATAATACTTTACTGAGGCTTGCAGGGCTTTTACATGACATTGCAAAGCCCAAAACAAAAAAACTAGAAAAAGGAAGAGGGTGGACCTTTGATATGCATGAGCATCTTGGAAAGAAAATGGTAAGAGATATAGGAAAGAGGCTTAGAATGAAGAAAAGTGATACAGAGTATGTTGCAAATCTAGTTAGATGGCATCTGCAACCAATATCCCTAATGGATGACGGAGTAACAGACAGTGCAGTCCGTCGCTTAGTTGTAAATTTAAAGGATGATTTAGATGATCTTCTACTACTGTGCAGGAGTGATATAACTACAGGTAATCAGAAGAAAAAAAAGCGAAGACTAAAGAACTATGATGTATTAGAAAAAAGAATAGCTGAGGTGAATGAAAAGGATCAATTAAGGGCGTTTCAATCACCATTACGAGGCGAAGAGATAATGAAGCTTACAGGACTAAAACCAGGACCAACAGTAGGTAGAATTAAAAAAGCCATAGAAGAAGCTATTCTAGATGGGGACATAAAGAATGAGTATAAAGCATCAAAAAAGTATTTCGAGAAGATAAAAGATAAGCTTATGAGAGATGTAGAGGGGTGGGAAATAGAAAAGAACAAATAAATCCAGACCTACGTCTGGATTTTTGATACAAAAAAATGGCTATTGCCATAACGTTTATTTTATTGAACCACGAGCCGGGACCATACTACGCATTCGCAGTGATGATCCCGGCTCGGGTAACAGGCGCCAGATACCCCGCAGGTATCCTTGTGGTCGCCGGTCAGCGGTCGGGTGGGCTGGATTTGAACCAGCGACCTTGAGCTTTGTAGGCTCACACTCTACCTGACTGAGCTACCCCCCGAAAAAAGAACAAAGAACAATTAATCAAGCGGAACCCCCCAACCAGTGCGTCATCCGACTGTCCGCATGGAGGAGGGGTTCCGCTGTGCCAGCGGTGTTTTGCAAGCTACGGACTCCCGCAACCAGCCCTCAGGTGACTACCATGTGAGGCTACCGCTGGAACGAAGTGGTGGAGGGATTAGAACCCTTGTGCTTCGACGACTCACCACGGTACGAAGATTACGAAAATCATTTTACATTATGAATATAAAACTGTCAAACAGTATTTATTAACATATACACAATACATTGCTTTTGTGCGTAAAATCTAGTACAATATGCATATATGATAGAACTCTGGAATATATACTTATACCAGCCTGTATTTAATTTGCTTATCTGGATTTATTCAAATTGGACAGATCAAAATCTAGGCTGGGCTATTGTTTATCTTACAGTGCTACTACGTGGTGCGCTTCTACCTCTAACTGTAATTCAGCATATGAAGCAGGCAAGAAACGAGAGCTTGGGAGAAGATGTAATGAAACTCCAGAAGGAGTTGCACAACGATGAAGTTCTAAAGAAACAGGAGATTAGGAAGCTACTTAAGAGAAAGAAAGTGAGTCCGTGGGCAAAGTTCGTGTCCTTAGGAATACAAGGTTTGGTATTGTTACTACTTTATCAAGTATTCCTCAATGGAATAACAGGAGAGAAGCTTTTTAGTACGCTCTATTCATCTGTAGACTTTCCTGGTAAAATAAACGCAATGTTCTACGGTTTTGATCTTGGAGTAAGGGATGTAATTTGGGCAGCTGTAGTGGGACTCTTGCTCTTTGCTGAGAATTACTATCACGCGATAAAAGCAAAGAGAATGTTTCAGAAAACAGACCTAAGTTATTTTGTGCTTTTTCCACTGGCTGTATTCGTAGCACTTTGGGCACTACCAATGGTTAAATCCTTGTTCGTATTGACTTCAATGCTATTTTCCATTATTATTGGCTTGTTTTTATCACTACTTATTAAACCAATTAAACCAAAGAAAAAAACAGCCTAGTAAAGTAAATATATGTCACAGTCCTTAGATAAATTAATGTATTCCTTCGTCATGGAGGATGTCCTAAAGGGAATATTTATATATGTTCCACCTGGATATGTTGCTTGTGTATATGATCTTGGTAGGGGAGTACTAAAGAAAGTACTCACACCAGGACTACACTTCAAGATACCATTCTGGCAAAAAGCGAAGCTTTTTAACACACAGACCTTGGAATATAGTATTTCTCGGGATTTTAATCCAGAGAATGAAAAAGCGCTTGGAGATATTCCAATTGCAGCTGTAACACAGGATAATAAGAGAATCGGAGTTGAGGGTGCAATCCTACTAAGACTAGACATACACCAGATTCCAGCTATATGGCAGACAATCGGTGAAGACTTTATAGCTAAAATTATTAGACCAACCGTTAGAAGTAGGATAAGGATGGTTGCAAGTAGGTTCGATAACAAAGAAATTGTTGGTCCAAAAAGAGATGCTGTAGAAACAGAACTCAAGAACGAGCTTGAAAGGATATTCTACTCCAGAGGAATTTATGTAGAAAATGTCCTCCTGAGCGAGGTAGCGAGTGTAGAGGAGTTTAAAAGAACAGCCAAAGAGTAAATAAGAAAAAAATCCCTTAAATAAGGGGTTTTTTAGTTACAGAAAAGTAGTTATCCACAGTATTTGACAGGTATTTGCACCCATGGTATATTATCACTCGTCAATCAAGAGTGATAATATGACAGAACGCCAGAAACAACTTCTACAACTAATAACAGAATATTATATTGAGACTGCAGAGCCGGTAGGTTCTCAGATGTTAGTTGAATCTAATATTTTAGATGTTAGTGGGGCAACTGTACGTAATGATATGAGAGCTCTAGAAGAAGCAGGTTTTTTGACTCATCCACATACTTCTGCTGGTCGTGTTCCGACTCCAATGGGATATGAGTTCTACTCAGAACACATAATGAATAAACCGGAAGTACACAAAGAGTTAAGTGATTTATGTACAGACATAGCAAGTAGGGCAGATAATGAGCATCATGCTCTTAAGCAAAGTGCCAAAGAAATTGCAGAAATTGCGAATACTGCTGTTATTATGAGTCTGGGAGAGCAGAGTGTGTATTACACAGGACTATCTCTACTGTTTGCTCAACCAGAATTTGTAGATCGTTCAATGTCATTAAATGTATCTGCTATGTTTGATAGGTGTGAACAGATACTCCCAGAAATTTTTGAGAAAGTAAATGAAGAACCAACAATATTTATTGGAAAAAATAATCCACTTGGCGATATGTGTGGAACAGTTGTTGGAAAAATAGGAAAAAACAACTTATGTGCAATTGTTGGACCAACTAGAATGGATTATGAAAAGAATAGTCATCTAATACATACCATTCAAAAAATATTTGAATAATTATGAATAAAAAAGACAGAAAACTTCCTCGCGCAACAACAGGAATATATATAGTAAATAAGAATGGAGAAATCCTACTTGCTCGTTCCAGTAAATGGAATGATTTACTTGTTCCACCAGGTGGTCATATAGAATACGGTGAGCCAATTATAGATTGTGTTGTTAGAGAGGCCAAAGAGGAAACCGGACTAGATGTAAAAAATGCTTCACTGTTGACTGTAATAGACATGATTGAACCAGAGAACTTTAACGCGTATACCACCCACTTTGTAGGACTACAGTTCCGCGCAGAGGTGGATAATCATGAAGATGTTGTACTTGAAGAGCGTGAGTTACAGGATTACGAGTGGCTATTGCCAGAAGAAATAGTAAAAAGAGATGACGTGGAAGATTTGTCCAAAAAAATAGTTCAAGAGTACTTTGTAGATAGTACTCCAGAAAAAATAGACTCATTAAAAATTCAGCTAAATGAATTCAAGGAAGGGTGGAAGAGAGCCCAGGCAGATTATCAAAATCTGCACAAAAGTGTGGAGGATAATAGGAGTGAACTTGTAAGATTAAGTGAGCTACAGATTCTAAATGAGTTTTTACCAATATTGGATAATTTTAAGAAGTGTTTTAACTCAGTACCAGAAGACGATAAGCAGTGGGAGAATTGGAAAAAGGGTGTTGAATATATAATGAAACAATTCTCAGACGTAATGAAAGCACATAATATAGAAGATATAAGTACAGTAGGAAAGAAGTTTGATCCAGAGCTACATGAAGCAGTAGGAGAAGAAGAATCAGAAGAAAAAGAGGGGGTTGTAATAAGAGAGGTAGACGCTGGATATACAATGAAAGGAAAAGTAATAAAAGTGGCAAAAGTAATTGTATCTAAATAATCAATAATATATTCATATGACACTAGTAAGATATTCCCCCAATTGGGATCCGTTCGAAGAAATGGCGGAGCTAATGAGAGGTTCACACTCACGCTCATACATGCCAGCAATGGATATGTACGAAGAAAAAGATAGCATAGTTGTAAAAACACCACTTGCAGGAATTAATCCAGATAATGTGCAAGTAAGTGTGGAAAAAGGAGTGGTAACAATACAAGGAGAATCAAAAAAAGAACATGAGGTAGATGATAAGAACTATTACAGAAAAGAAATCAGAGGCGGTTCATTCTTTAGACAAGTAGTACTTCCAACTGCGGTAAAGGAAAAAGATGTAAAAGCGGAATTTGAGGATGGAGTACTAAAAATAACATGCCCGAAAAAAGAAGAAGAAAAAGCTAAACAAATTAATGTAAAAATAATCAAGAAATCTAATAAAAAATAATATATGTCAAAGATTCTAGGAATAGACCTTGGAACAACAAATAGCTGTATGGCTATAGTGGAGGGTGGACAACCAAAGGTATTAGAAAACAAAGAGGGGAACAGAACTACACCATCTATTGTGGCTGTATCAAAAACAGGAGAACGTCTGGTAGGTCAGCTAGCAAAAAGACAAGCTGTAACAAATCCACAAAACACACTCCATTCTGTAAAGCGTCTTATCGGACGTAGAATTAATGATGCAGAGGTACAGGATGTGAAGAAACACGCACCGTACGAAATTTCTGCTGATGGCGAGCGTGTAAAAGTAAAAATAGGAGACAAGACTCACACACCACCAGAAATAGCTGCTATGGTATTGCAGAAACTAAAAGCAGATGCTGAAGAAAAAACAGGTGAAAAAATAGAAGAAGCGGTTATTACTGTTCCAGCGTACTTTGATGATTCACAGCGCCAAGCTACTAAAGCAGCTGGAGAAATAGCCGGACTAAAAGTAAGTAGGATTATTAACGAACCTACAGCAGCAGCTTTTGCTTATGGTTTTGATAAGAAGAATGATCAGAAGATAGTGGTATATGATTTGGGAGGTGGAACTTTCGATGTTTCTGTATTGGAGATTTCACATGATAGTGAGGACAACGCTTCAACTGTAGAGGTTAAGGCTACAAGTGGTGATACACACCTTGGTGGTGACGACTTTGACAAGAAGATTATTGATTGGATATTGGATGAATTTAAGAAGGTAGAAGGAATTGACTTATCCTCAGACCCATTAAGTCTACAACGTGTAAAGGACGCCGCTGAGAAGGCAAAAATTGAGCTCTCAAGCACTCCGGAGACAGAAATCAATGAACCATTCATAACAAGCGGGGCAGAAGGTCCCAAGCACCTAAATCTAAAACTTTCCCGCGCTAAGCTAGAAGATCTTGTTGCGGAACTAACAGAAAAGACAATGCGTCCTGTAGAAAAGGCACTTGCAGACTCTGGATATAGTAAGTCAGAAATTGATGAAGTAATTCTGGTTGGTGGAATGACACGTATGCCATTGATTCAGAACAAAGTAGAAGAGTTTTTTGGTAAGAAACCAAATGTAAGTGTTAACCCAGACGAAGTAGTATCAATTGGTGCAGCAATACAAGCCGGACAGCTACAAGGTGACCTAGGGCAAGACATTCTTCTTCTAGATGTTACTCCGCTTTCACTTGGGCTAGAAACATTGGGAAGTGTTTCTACAAAACTTATAGAAAAAAACACAACAATTCCAACAAGTAAATCACAAGTATTTTCTACTGCAGCAGATAGTCAACCAAGTGTAAAAGTACATGTGTTACAAGGAGAGCGTGAGATGGCAGCAGACAATAAGTCTCTCGGTAGATTTATTCTAGACGGACTTCCACCTGCACCACGCGGAGTTCCTCAAATTGAAGTTACATTTGATATAGACGCTAATGGGATATTAAATGTTTCTGCCAAAGATAAAGGCACGGGAAAAGAGCAGAGTATTCGTATAGAGGCATCAAGTGGTCTTTCTGATGAAGAAATTGAAAAGATGAAAAAAGATGCGGAAGCTCACGCAGATGATGATAAAAAGAAACGTGAGTTAATAGATGTGCGTAACACAGCAGATACAATGGTGTATACTACAGAAAAAATGATGAAAGATGTGGAAGAGAAGAAAATAGAAATTACAGATGAAGAAAAGAAAGCTGTAGAAGATGCTCTCACAAAGATGAAAGAATTAAAGGACGGAGAGGATTTAGAAGCTATCAAAAGTGCATCTGAAGAACTCTCAAAAGCAGGTCAGGCAGTTGGTATGAAAATGTACCAGGCTGAACAAGCAAAAGCAGGGGAAGGTAATCCAGAAGCCCCAAAAGAAGGTGAGAATGAAGAAAAGAAAGAAGAGGCTGTAGAGGGTGAGGTAGTAGATGATTCATCTGCTGGTACAGATGAAGAAAAAAGTGCATAATGATAAGACATGTTGCCTCACAGTATAATGTGGGGCAAACGTTTTAACATTAAGACAAATATATTATGTCAAACTCCGACAAAGGGAGAGGAACAGGGCCAAAACCAGACGTTGGCCACTTCGCATCAGTAGAACAAAGAGATTTAAAACAAAGAATCACAGAATTCCAAGCGCACTTTAGGTCTCTTATTGAAAAAGTAAAATCTGGGGAATTTGCAGATAAACCAATCTTGGACTTAGAAAACATGATTGATAATCTAGGGGAAAAAGAATTAAAAGTATGGGAACAGTATGAAAGTATGCTTGTGGGGATTGTCCGTCGTTTTGAAGGCGTGGAGCAGAGCGAAGAAGAGAGAAGTAGAGGCCACAAGGTAGTTAATCCAGACACCAATCCGCTGTACGAACATATTCAGAATGGCACCACTGGTAATTTTAAAGAATGGGCAAGGAATAGGTGGGGAACCACAAAGACATTGCTGTCTGGTTATAGAGAATCAGATGATCAACAAGAAAAAGAAGAAATAGCACAAGATTTACTAACAGAAGCAAGACGTTATTTAGACGAAGATTTATATAAAAGCCTGACAGAAGTAGAAGAAGTGGGGGTGGAGGAAATAAGTGGGGATAGTGAAGAGTAATCCAACAGCTAACAATTATGTCCAAAGACTATTACAAAATCTTAGGTGTAGAAAAAAGTGCATCTCAAAAAGATATAAAGAGTTCGTTCTATAGTCTTAAAAAAGGAGTAGATCCTGAAAGTGACCCATACAAAGACCTATATCAGGCCTATGTGGTAATTAGTAATCCTAAACTTAGAGAGAAGTATGATTTATATGGAGAAACGTATGAAGATAGGCCGAAGAAATTTTCTGACTGGCTGTACGGAACTGGAATATCAGAGCTTGGGGATATAATAGATTTATTAGATTAGACATGTCCAAAGACTACTATAAAATTTTAGGCGTAGAAAAAAAAGCAACTCAAGAAGAAATTAAAAAGACTTTCAGAAAACTGGCTCACAAATATCATCCAGACAAAAAAACAGGTGATGAGGCAAAGTTCAAGGAAGTAAATGAGGCTTACCAAGTTCTTGGGGACGAAAAGAAGCGCCAGCAATACGACCAGTTTGGATCTAACTTTGACCAACAAGGTGGTTTTGGTGGTGGAATGGGCTGGGATGACTTCATGCGTGCAACAAGAGGTGGAGGAGGCTTCTCTGGTAATTTTGGTGGTGTAGATTTAGGGGATATATTTGGTGATATATTTGGATTTGGTGGACGCTCACGTGGAAACCGTAAAGCAAGAGGTCGTGATATACAAGTGGATGTTGAGATAGATTTCAAAGATGCTGTGTATGGCACAGAAAAACAAATACATCTTGCAAAACACAATGCTTGTAATGACTGTAATGGAAGTGGTGGACAGCCAGGATCTGGAACAGAAACGTGTAAAGAATGTAATGGACAGGGGCAAGTTATGCGTGTTCAGAGGACAATACTTGGTGCCATGCAGACAGCAAGTGCCTGCACAAGCTGTAGCGGAAGAGGACAAATAATTAAAGAAAAATGCAAAAAGTGCAACGGGCATGGTGCATTACGAGAAAATACAGAGATAAGTATAAAGATTCCAGCAGGGATAGATGATGGACAGTCCATTAGACTATCAGGAAAAGGGGAGTACCCTGGACAAGGCGGTGTGGCTGGAGATTTATATGTGCAAATTCATGTAAAGGCAGACAAAAAGTTTAAACGCGATGGTTATGATATATTAAGCGAAACGACAATTTCATATCCACAAGCTGTTTTGGGTGACCAGATAAAAATACAAACAGTAGATGGTGAAAAAACACTTGTCATTCCTGCAGGAACCCAATCTCATCAGAAGTTTAGACTAAAAGATCTTGGGGTGACACACCTAAATGGAAGTAGTCGTGGTAGTCAGTACATTACAGTTGTAGTGGATGTGCCCAAGAAAGTAAATAAAAAGACAAGAAAGTTGATTGAGGAATTAAAAAAAGAAATATAAACAATAATTATTGGATTATCCACAGATGATACAGAATTTTAGCAGTTAAATGAGTGCAACTTCACTCATTTTTTGATAATATAAATACAACTTCAACCCATAACCGGAGACCTACTCCATGCCACCAGGACTAGTAAGAGACTACTCGTTCAGACCAACAGCAATGCACAGGAAGTGCATGATGCAGGGATGTCGAGGATCTCGAGGGGGGTGTGTGCATTGCAGACACACTGGCTTCAAGCTTTCAAAGTCGGAGATTCGAGAGATCGATAATTCCGAACGGAGAAGCAGAAGGCGGCGTCGAATGCGCTAGACCCATGGTTCCAGGCAAAAACAACTAGTGGGGTTGAAGATGCAAAAGGACATTGTTTCGACCCCGACCTTTTACTTTGATTACTCAATGTAAAAGTTAGGGGATAGGTCGAAGCAAACATAAAAGAACCCGGTTGGGTTCTTTTTTTACATGAATTTTGGTAGCTTTAGTCTGTGGAACACCCTGTACAGTATAGTTATGGTGCGATCGAATATATTTGGAGGTTTCATAATATATGTAGCAGAAAATACTACAAATAGTAGTCCAAACACGTGAAATAATGCAGGTGCTGTAATGTTCATAACTAGAAAACTTACCAGCCCTGCCAATAAACCAACATAAAAATCATGGTAATCAGCAACAGACCTAGTTTTCTGTATTAATTGAAAGGCTAGTAGTAGCAATATAACTATGTATGTTCCGGCACCAAGCAGTCCAAGTTCTGTCCACATTTCTAAATACCCCCAATCAAACTGATTTGTTTCTTTAAGCTCGAGTGTAGAAGGGTCTGTATACTTTACTGTTGCACCAAGTCCATGACCAAAGAAAGGTCTTTCTTCAATCTTTCTCAAGATTGGATCTAGTAGTGTCATGCGTATGTTAGAACTTGTCTCGATTGTTGGAGAGGAAATACTCAATAACCTTACCCCAAACAATTGCCAACCTGTAGAGGTAAGATTGCTAGCGACAAGGCTTATACATGTGAAAGAGGCAATAAGTAGAACTATTAAAAATGCACACTCTTTTATCCACTCAATGATCTTATGTTTCCATAATAGAACTATAAGCCCAGCACCAAGAGCAAGGAAATAACCACGTGAAAGATTAAGTGCAAGTACTAACATGCAAGAGAACAGCAAATATCTCCACAATGTGTGGTGCTTTTCATCACGCATTAGTAGTGATGCTATGATTAGTGAGATAGGAACCATTAATAGATGTTCCGGTAGAACTACCCTAAAAAAACCATTACCCATATCTGTAATTTTACCCATTGATATGTTTCTCAACCATGCATAGAAATCACCATGTATAGAAGCTAAATCAGCTGAGAATGTTATAAATATTATAAGTGATAATATAGCCGACCCAATGATGAATACAGTTAGTAATCTTACAAGATATTCATGTGAGTCTTCCTCCTGAAACAGATGATATGCTGGTAGTAATAAGATTAAATACATGTATGGAACAATGTCTTGCGCTATGTT
Source organism: uncultured Gammaproteobacteria bacterium (assembly GCA_964612105.1). Taxonomy (GTDB): domain Bacteria; phylum Patescibacteriota; class Patescibacteriia; order Magasanikbacterales; family UBA922; genus CAZTEU01. The sequence continues at coordinate 46,176 of CAZTEU010000001.1, forward strand.
AATGACATTGTGTCCATTCCAAAAACCAAGTCCAATAGCTACTATTAAAAATATGAAAAACGGAAACCCTATATAATAAGCACTATTACGTATATGTAACCTCTCCCTGAGATTTTTATTTGCAAGTGTTTGTGATGCCCAAAGCATCAAAAATATAATTGTAAGTACACTCCTTAAAGATAGTCCCAATAAATCAAGAAAATGCCCAGCTCCACCAAGTAGTATTTCACCAATAAGGACGTACCAAGCCCACTTTGGATTTTCATAATACAAAATTCCGAAAGCCATTATTACAAGGAACATGAGTATTCCCTGTGCAATAGGATGATCTACAATAAACCAGGATAGTAATCTTAACCCAAAAAAAGCAAAAAACAGCCAAAGCGTCTGCCTATCAAAAAAAATAGATTTGGATGTAAGCCTAAATTGATAAAACATGTACGTGCATTAAACTAAAACTGCACCATCAAAGTTTTTTATTCCATTAGCAAATGTTTCCGCATCCATTTTTGTTTTACCTTCAAGTTGTAACTTTTCAACAAGAATAGATCCATTTGCACAACCAATCTCTATTGTACCATGTTTTACACTCACTGCGCCAGGTGAAATAGTCCTTTTTCCTGGTTTTATTTTAAGAAGTTTGATTCTTTTGTCATTCCAAGAAGTCCATACTCCAGGCCATGGAGTCAGTGCACGATACTGATTATATATTTCTAAAGCATTTTTATTCCAATCAACTTTTCCGTCCTCACGCACAAATCGCTTACACACCTTAGACTCACTGTCATTCTGTGGAATTCTGGTTAACTCACCTCCAATATATTTTAATAGAGTATTTGGTAGTATATTTATTGCTTCGGTTGCCAATTTATTTTCTATATCCGAAAACATGTCATTTTCATCTATAGAAACCTTTGACTGCACCAGAATATCCCCGGTGTCCATTCCCTCATCCATAACCATAATTGTGATGCCGGTTTCTTTTTCACCATTCAATATTGCTGATTGTATAGGCGATGCCCCTCGATATTTTGGCAATAGAGACGTGTGAACATTTACAACACCATGTTTTGGAGATTGTAGTATAGAAGTTGGAATCATCTGACCGTATTGCGCAAGTATTGCTATATCGAATTCAGTTGGAAGATTATAATTCTTAATTACTTTTGGCTGTTCCACTTTTATATTGTGCTTCTCTGCAAGTATTTTTATGGGTGGAGACTGTATTTCCTTTTTTCTTCCTACAGGTTTGTCTGGTTGTGTTATAACTAAACTAATATTAATTTCTGGACTGTCTATAAGTCCCTCTAAAATTTTTACTGCAAAATTGTGTGTTCCAATGAACACTGCATTTATCTTTCGCATATTATACAGATACAGCAGGCTTCTTATCTGACGGATCCACTGTGTACACATCCTTTGCTTTATCTACAAACAGAATTCCATCAAGGTGATCTACTTCATGTTGAACAACTCTTGCAAAGAAGTTTTTTGCTACAAATGTAATCTCTTTTCCTTCTTTGTCTAGTGCACTCACTGTAATGTCTTTATATCTTTTTACTTTTCCATAAGTATATGGAACAGATAAGCAACCTTCGGCATCCCACACAGTTTTACGGCTGTTCTTCTCCCACACCGGATTAAATAAAACTAAATCTTTCTTTAGGCTTTTATCTGCCTCTTTTCCAATAATACACAATCTAATATTCTTTCCAACTTGTGGAGCAGCAAGACCAACGCCATCATCTTCATACATTGTTGGTATCATTTTAGAAATCAGTGTTTGTGTTTCATCAGACAACAAAAAATCACGATCTACCTCTATAGAACGCTCCCTAAGTGATTTTGTTGGTGATTTTAATATTTCCATTTTATCTGTTTAGTAATCCATTTGGGTGCGGATCCACTTTCCAGGCATCTGGTATCATTTCGTTTAGCCAGTTCAGATTACTCTTCCACAAAAGCGCATCCGATTTAACAACTATAGTATACCAAAACTTTCCTCTGTAGTAACCTGGGTGCATTTCTACAGGATGTAACATCTTAATACTTTTTTTCTCTTTTGTCAATGCTTGCGATATCTTTTGGTAAATCTTGTTGGTATGTTCTTTTGCTAATTTTGGATTTGCATTTCCATAAAAATATCTAACCAGGTAACTGTAAGGGGGGTATAGCAGGGATCTTCTTAGGTTTAAATCTGTCCTATAGAACCTGTCAGGCTCATATATTGACCGGAATAGAATATGATCTGGAGAACTTGTTTGTATAATTAGTTGGGTATTACTTTTTTTATAATAAGAGAGTGTAGAAAGTATGTGCCAAGCATTTTCTGCTGAATAATACTCTGGAATATGTAATTGTTGGTCAATATTCACAATAATAATAGCATCCAACTCATCTAACTTAATTTGAGAAAGTGCTGAGCCTGTCCCTACAAATATTATTGGATTGTCACTTTTTTTTATTTCAACATCTTTATCAACACAAACAACCTCTCTTAGGTCTCCTTTATTTTGTAATTCTCTAACTGTGTGAGCAACCTTCTCTATACCTACACCATGTAATTTCATAGTACCAAACGTACAGGATGGGCATGATGTATGTAAAGTAGAAATTGTCTTGCAGTAATTACATGAGACTTTTCCTGCTTTATAAAAAATCATGGGTAATTCACACTGCTTGCACCTGTGAGTGTAGCCACATTTATTACACTTCATAGACGTGGCATATCCCTTTCTATTCATGTACAGAAGTATATTCCCCTGTGTTTCTCTAATGATATTCTGTGCACGGTTTGAAAGAGGGGAGTAGTTTTGCCCAAATCTCTCAGCATTCATATCTTCCACCTGAGCATTTATGTTTCTAAGTTTTATATCCTGCAACTTGTCAAAATACCCCTTATGAATTGCAAAGTATGACTCTAAACTCGGGGAGTAACTCATAAAATGCAGTTTTGCACCATATTCCTCAGACAGTATTTTTACTACATCGTGTACATGAAATCTTGGTGCTTGGTCCCAATGCTTGTGCTCCCTGTCATGCTCATAATCAATCACAATGCTATTTATCTCCTGTAAAGGAAGGAATACAGCACTACGGGTTCCAATTATTACTGAATAATCATTATTCCTAATTCTTATCCAGTTTGTAAATTTGTCTTTTTGAGAAAGTTCTGAATGCCATAGAACAGTTCTACTTTGCTCTTCTTTTGTAAGTAGATTATATGCAGAGGAGATCTTAGAAATCTCTGGAACAAAAATCAATGTTTTGTTAGTAACTGTTTTAGAATAGGTAGTCCTGTGTTCATCTTCATCAACATACAGATGGTATGTTGGTAATTTATTTTCAATTAAGTTGTCCGCTGTGCTTTGAGGGCTATCTGTAATATCAATTTTGCCTAGCTTTCTTTTTTGTAATGGAGGTAGCATCATTCTAGTAATGACAGATGGTGACACTTTGTATAATTTGGAGAGTGTTTTTATTAGGTATAATTGTCTGACAGACAAAAGCGTACTTTCTTGAACTATACCTAAAATTTCTTTTGTATTATTACTACGCTCTTTCTCTGCAAAGTCAAAAACAAGTCCTAATATTTGGGACTTGCGAAATGGTATATTTACCAGCTGTCCTTTTTTTATTTTGTTCCTCAGGCTATCTGGAACTCTGTAATCAAAAAAACTTATGGACGCAGGCAGGCGACGAATTGGAATTACTTGGACAACCATGTTAGAAAACGAACTGTCCTGTAAGATAACCAACCCCAAATGGATGTTCGTAACACAACAGCTCAAATTTATGGTTCATGTTATGTAGTATGCCAGAACCGATTAGCATGGTGCGATATCCAGTCTGATCTGCATTCTTTATAACAGATGGCTTTATTAACAGAAGATCTTCTAGCTTGCTTGTCTGCAATGCTTCTATAACAGCCTCATCGAATACCTCACCATCTTCATGATAGCCACCCGGAGCATCCTCTGTCAATGTGTGAGATAGTACGCTGGAGATTATTACAGCTATTCTTTTTTCAGATGACAGTATTGATTCCTTCAATAATTTACCAAATTTTACGTGTTCTTCAGGTGATAAATCACTAAATCCAATGGGTAAAACATGTACATCACTCATTTCTGACGCTAAAAGATGTAGTGGAACAGAACAACCTAAACATAGAGGATCTTGAGAATCTAGTTGTACTTTTACATCGTGCTCACTTGCTTCATGAGCTATTTTTGATGCCAGTACAGGCTCTCCTTTCCAACTCTCTGAAACATTTACATTACCAAACGAGGAAAAGTCTGTGCTAAACTCTTCATGAGCATTTATTGTAAATGAATTCTCATGTAATCCAGCATGTGGTGATAGCACAACAATAACATCTGGCTTAGAAGCTTCTAATTTTTCCTTAAGTGCTGTAATTGCTTCGTGTGTTTTTGTAAGTTTTTCTTGTTGCTCCTTTCCAATTTCTGGAATAAGAAGAGGGGAGTGTGGTATTACTGCTGTGAATACAAGTGACATAATTAGAAATTGTTTACTGCCCAGCGTGCTATGTTTTCTGGTTCATTAAATCTTATTGAATAATTTGGATTTCCCATAGTAATTATTATAAACTTCTTACCATCTCTATTTCTTTCTACTAGCATCACCAATCCTGCGCCAGCTTCGTCTAGATATCCTGTTTTACTTGCGAGAATATTAAATGGCAATCCTGATTTCTTTGTTAATTTGTTACTATTTGTGTCGTAGTGATTTTTTCTTTTATCACTCTCTGTATATACCTTTTCATATGCGTAGGATGTTGTTCCAAGGTATTTTTTAACATCCGCATTCTTAACAGCCTTTCTAAATATTGTAACGTAATCTCTGGCTGTAGACTTTGTCTCTAAGCTTTCTCCTGTAACATCTGAGAAGGTTGTGTTGTCTAGCCCCCAATCATCTGCCTGCTTGTTCATTCTCTCTATAAATGCGTTTCGGTTTGGCTCTACGCTAGACACAGCCATATTTACAGGTGTATTTAGTGACGAAACGAGCATAGCAGAGAGTAGATCTTTGTTCAAGACCTGGTCTCCAACACCTATGTTGTATCTGTGATATGTCGCTTTATGCTTGTTTGGGCTATAGCTTACAGAGCTTTGTAACATTAGACCCTCTTTAAAGAGTCTATAAGCTGTCATAACTTTAGTAAATGATGCAATTGGTCTTACGTCATCTACATTTTTTCCAGCCAATATTTCTCCGGTCTCATAGTCGGCTATAGCATAATTGTTTATCTGTGTTTCATACTTATTTCCAATATATTTCACTTCTTTTGGGGGAGTACTCCACATCTTTCCATTCTCCACTCTTTCATATGTAATGTTTGATTCTACTTGTGCAATTTCTGCAGAAGGTACATTTGTATTAATAACCGGACGTTTTAGGTATACTGGTTGACCTGTTTCATGAGCCATTCCTGCAAAGGTATTTATCCACACAATATTGTCCCATTTAAATCCTAGACCTGTGAACACGTCTTCAGAAACGATATGCCTCTTTTTACCATGCTCAACAACATATATGCTATTCTCTCCCTCAATTCCAAATAATGTACCATCTTTTAATAGAACTTTTGGTCCGGAGATAAGTGTTCCTAATGTAATAGCGGAAGCTACCTCAGTCTGCAGTTGTGGGTAATTTACACTGGCTATACGCTCATCGTAGACTGGGAAGTATTGGTTATCCTTTATGTAATAAAGAGACTGGTTTTCTTTAACACGAACAAGACGACCTTGTGGATTTGTTGTTGCTGTGATAACTGGACCTTTTGAGTAGTGAGAAATATCTGAGTAGGTTACAGATATAATTTCATCTGGATGATATCCTAACTGACGAACCGTATCATTAGACTGGAATGGACGTAACATGTCATCATCTAGTAAATAGTATTTACTACCTTGTTTTAACACTGCATAGTTTGGTAAAGAAATATTTCTACCTGTCTCATAATTACTTAATTCACTTGTAGGAACCTCAATAATAAGATTCGGATTAAACCTACTTGTTAAGGCAGACATGTTCTTAAATGGATATTTTATCTTATCCTTTACAAGATAAACAACAGAGTCACCGGTAGCTTTCATAAGAGTCCCATCTGGATACACCTGGTCAAACCACCTCTGCCACAAAGTCCAAAAATTCTTGTTACCTTGTATATGAGGAGTGTATGTGTATAGGAAAGCTGTGGCATGATTTGCCGGCTGTACAGTATTACCATCTATGGAATATGCAATATTAGCTCTCTTTATCCACTTTTCCCTAGTATAGTTATCATAATACCAGCGTATAATTGCTGCCGCACTGTCCACCTGCGTACCCAACCCCCTGTGTTTTTGTAAACTAGGATCGTTCATGCTACAGCTATCACATATTCCATAACCTGTAGCCCAATCTAATTGTTTTTGTGTAGGAGAATTTTCTGTAACAAGACTCTGCTCCTTCTGTAGTTTTACAAGAAGATACTTGGGATTAATCCTATGCTCCTTAGATGCTCTAGAAATAATATCTGGGATGTCACGGACATCTCCATCCTTATCCGGAACCTTTAGTGTACTAATCGCCCCTCCTTTATCATCCAAAAATGCCTCAATGTCCTCACGATTCATCGAATTATATGCTGTCATCTCTTCATCCGAGATAAGATAATTGGGATTAAAATCCTCTTCACCAAGAGTAAGAGAGGGAGACAGAACGAGTCCCAAAACCAGAATACTTAAAAAATATTTTGAATTCATAACAAAATTTATTTGTATTAATTATACCATATTATAATAAATAACATTAACTGGATAAAATAACTATTATTTAACTTTGTCCACGACAAGCTATGTGCTATCCTTGTAGTAGGAAACGAACAGCTCTCATTAAGGATATGGGGGTGATACACAACCAAAACAGGGGGAACCGATGGGACATAAAAAACCTGAGTCAGACTTCGACCTTCATTTTGTAACAGCCTCTCCATTTCAAAAGTGGCTGGACAAGATAAACCCAGAAACTGCATTGTTGTTGGCAACCTTTTGGAACTGTATGATGGTAGTCATCTTATCTGCACCTCTCATCTGGGTAACCACTGACATGGATATGAGCTCTTCCATCGTATACGTTGCGGAGTATTGGTCTGAGTTTGCCCTCTTTATGATTGCGGCATTGGCACAACTCGCTATTCTCCTCATAGCAATGATTTCGTCTGTTCTGGCCTTCTCTGGACTTCTTTATCTGCTCGATAGGGTGTGCATGCGCTGTTCCAAATCCTGAGTCCTCTCCGACCTACGGTCGTTGTACGCCGAACTGATTCGCTTCATGCGACAGCCAAGCGTCATGCGTGGGTCGGAACAGTTCAAAAAAACACCAACAATGGTGTTTTTTTGTTTTATGCTCGTATTTACTTGATTTTTTAGCCAAATTTGTTACTATTAGTACTATGAGTAAAGCAATATTCTACATCGTAGCAACACCAATAGGTAATTTGGGAGATATGAGTCTCAGGGGAGTTGAGGTTCTTAAAGAAGTAGACACCGTGCTATGTGAAGACACACGTGTAACAAAAAAGCTGTTAGCTTATTATAATATAGGAACAAAAACGTTGAGTTACCACCAGCATAGCTCAGAAAAGAAGATGGGAGAAATTGTGGACTTACTTAATGGTGGAAACTCTCTAGCATTGGTTACAGATGCAGGTACACCAGGTATTAGTGATCCTGGTGGTGTGTTGATTGAATACATAGTAAAGAATGCTCCAGATATAGACATTGTTCCAGTTCCAGGAGCTTCTGCTGTAGTTACAGCACTCAGTGTATCTGGTTTTCCTACAGACAAGTTTTTGTTTCTAGGTTTTCCTCCTCATAAGAACAAGAGAAAGAAGTTTTTTGAAGAAGTTGCTGAGTCAAAACATACGGTTGCATTTTATGAATCTAATCATAGGATAAAGAAAGCATTAAAGGAATTGAGCGATATGTTAGGTGGTGATAGGAAAGTATGTGTTTGTAGGGAGCTTACAAAGAAGTTTGAAAGCACATACAGAGGAACAATAGAAGAGATTATGGAAATGGATATACCAGAAAAAGGGGAATTCGTTGTAGTTATAAGAAGATAAACAATTAATATGAACAAGTATTACATAACAACCACACTTCCATATGTGAATGCAGAGCCTCACATTGGTTTTGCGTTGGAAATTATTCAGGCAGATGTTATAGCACGCTACCAGAGGCTTTTGGGTAAGGAAGTAGTTTTTAATACAGGTACTGATGAACACGGATTAAAGATTTACAGAAACGCAAAAGAAGTTGGAATTGATACTCAAGAATATGCAGATATAAACGCAAAGAAATTTGATAACCTAAAAGAAGCCCTTAACTTGAGTTATACAAGTTTTATCCGTACTACAGATGAACACCATGTAAAATCTGCACAGGAATTTTGGAAACTCTGTGAAAAAAATGGAGATATTTATAAGAAGAAGTACCAGGTTAAGTATTGTGTTGGTTGTGAGTTGGAAAAGACAGACTCAGAATTGGAAAATGATAAATGTCCAATTCATCCAACATACGAATTGGAATTAATTGATGAGGAAAACTATTTTTTTAAGTTTTCTAATTATCAAGAGAAGTTGTTAGAACTCTATGATAGCAATAAAGATTTTGTAATACCGGAACACAGATTAAATGAGATAAAAGCATTTACAGAAAGAGGGTTGCAAGACTTTAGTATTTCTAGGCTAAAAGAAAAATTACCGTGGGGGGTACCAGTACCAGGCGATGAAGAACACGTCATGTATGTATGGTTTGATGCGCTTACAAATTATATTTCTACACTAGGTTGGCCAGAAGATGGGAAGAATTTTAAAGATTTCTGGCCAGGCGTGCAGGTTGCTGGAAAAGATAATCTAAGGCAACAGTCTGCTATGTGGCAAGCAATGTTGCTATCTGCAGGTCTTCCAACATCTAAACAGGTGTTTATACACGGATTTATTACTTCTGAAGGACAGAAAATGAGTAAAAGTGTTGGAAATGTAGTAGACCCTATGCAAAAAGTAGAGGAGTACGGAACAGATGCTGTACGATTCTACTTGCTTGGGGCATTACCAAGTTATGATGATGGTGATTTCTCAAAGAAACGTTTTGAGGAGTTTTATACAGCTCACCTAGTGAATGGAATAGGTAACCTAACATCTAGGATTCTTACAATGGCAGAAAAATATTCAGATAAAATTGCAGAAAATGCTGATGATATTTTTGATACAAAAACATTCTGGAAGAATTATGAAGATGCTATAAATGTTTTTGATTTTGAAAAAGCTGTGCGTACAGTTAATGACTTAGTTTCTGTATGTGATCAGGAGATATCTAAGGAGAAACCATGGGAGAAAGAAAAGGCTGGAGAGGATATATCTGAATTTATATACCAACTTATAGAATGCTTAAGACATATTGGTTTAGGTTTACTTCCTATTGTTCCAAAGGCAGGGGAATCTATCTTGAACCAACTTGGAATTAATCCAGATGAGTTGTCTACACTGGACAAGGAAAAAGTGTGGGGTAAAACACAGAAAAGTGCTATACTAAAAAAAGGAGAACAACTATTTCCAAGATTAACAAAATAATATGGGCATCTTTGACGTTACTTTGCTAACCATCATAGCAGGCTTTGGCTTGTTTGGATTGTGGTTTGGGCTAATACACACAATTGGCTCCCTAATAGGAACACTATTAGGAGCATTCCTTGCTGGTAGGTATTATGAACCAATGGCAGATTGGCTTGCTGGGGTTACTGGTTGGGAAGGAAATGTACCAGAGGTTGTAATGTTTATTGTTGCGTTTATTGTAATTAATAGGCTAGTTGGATTTGCCTTCTGGATAATAGATAGAATGTTTAAGGTTGTTACAATTTTACCATTCATGAATTCCTTAAACAGAATTTTAGGTGCTATTGCTGGTGTTTTTGAGGGAGTAATAACACTTGGTTTAATTCTTTACTTCATAGAAAGATTTCCTTTATCTGAAAAAGTAATGGAAATGATGGCAACATCTGTGGTTTCCCCAATACTTGTAACAGTTGCTGGAGTTCTTCTACCGCTTCTGCCTGAGGCGCTAAAAGCACTACAGTCTAGTGTTGATTACATAGAAAATATTGTTCTTGAGCAGATATGAGCATAAGGTTGTTAGGTATCCTATTGTCTGTACTATTAATAAATGGGTGTGGTTTTTCACCTTTTTATTTTTCTCAAAGTGCAGAATTTAATTTGGAATTTAGTAAAGAAAAAGAATACCAGTATGCCGGACCTTGGGATACAGAAATATATGAAGTGTCGTACAAGCGTGCAGAGAGAATAGAACCTCTAGCTATCAAAGAAGAAATTAAAGGTGGAATTGTACCTCACCATCTAATGTCAGGACACTCAATTGCGGAGTTTTTTGAAACAATAAAAAAAGATAGCCCATCGACAATTGTATTAATTGGTCCTAATCATTTCATGAGAGGGCAATCTTCTATAATTACAACAATGTTAGATTGGAAAACTCCATATGGTGATATTAGAACAGACAAGAAAATTACTAATAAATTAGTAAAAGATGGTGTGCTAAAAGTAGATGAGGAAGTTATTAAAGAAGAACATAGTGTTTACTCATTAACTAGCTTTATAGCAAGGTCTGTCCCAAAAGCAAGGGTTGTTTCTATAATTATAAAGGAAGACGCAAAAGACGATGAACTAAATAGACTAGTAGACTCCCTGAAGGAATATTCACCAAAAGATACAGTTTTTGTTGGCTCTATCGACTTCTCACATTATCAGACACCGGAGGTGGCTCAGTTTCATGATGACCTCTCGATTAATGTAATTAAAAGTTTTGATTACCCCAGAATTAATAGTACAGAGATAGATTCACATAAGACTCTATACACAATATTAAAATTAATGGAATTAGGAGGGAATCAGCGAATAGTAGCAGAAAGACATACAAATTCTGCGCTTGTTGTTGGTGACAAGGGTGGTAAAAATACAACTTCGCATTATATTCCATATTTTGCAAAAGGCGAGCCAGAAACAGAGAAATCAATTAGCCTCTTATTTTTTGGGGACATGATGCTGGATAGAAATGTAAAGAACAGGATAGATAAAAATGAGGGTGGAGACTATCTTTTTAGGGAGCTTGCTGGGATAGAGAATAGGTTTTTTACAGGGATGGACCTAGTTCATGCAAATCTAGAGGGTCCTTTTGCTAATTACAGACGAGAAACAACAAAAGAAATTGCTTTTCGATTCAATCCAACATTACTTCCAACATTAAAAAAATATAATTTTGATATATTTACTTTAGCCAACAATCATTCATTAGATATGGGTCATGCTGGCTTTGCTGAAGGGAAGAAAAATCTAGAAGAATATGGTTTTGATTATTATGGTGAGCAATTAAAAGTTAGTGAAGACAGTTTACTTACAAAAGAGATTGCTGGAAAGAAGATAGGATTTATTGGACTTAATGATACAAACACTCCGATTAATGAAACTAAAGTTAAAGCTCTTATTAAAGACACAAAAGAGAAGGTGGATTATGTAATTATAAATGTACACTGGGGAGCAGAGTATATCCCAACCTCGCAAAAAAGAAGCAAGTATCTAGCACACTTATTTGTGGATGCCGGAGCAGATGTAATTATTGGGCACCACCCTCATGTTGTGCAAGAAATGGAAATATATAAAGACAAGCCAATATTCTATTCCTTAGGAAATTTTGTTTTTGATCAGTATTTTTCTATCCCAACTCAACAGTCAATCGGAGTTGGATTAATTCTAAAAAATGAAGATACTTCCGTGTACGTTTTCCCTTTCGAAGGGGAAGAAAGCCAAATTAGACAAATGCCATATGAAAAAGGTGAGAAATTCATGCAAGATTTTATTGACAAAAGCCGTCTAGATGGATATAATTTCAATGATTTTTCACTAAAAATAAACAAATATGAGCAAAAATAAATGGAAAGGTTTTTTAGATATAATTAACGGACAGAGTGATAAGTTAGTTACCTATATCTTTGCATTTAGTATAGTATTCGTAGTGATTATTTATGCATTGGTAATCCTTGGTATAACTATTGGTAAAACTACAATAAAATTACATTATTTAAAGGATACAAAGGTTTCTACAGATGATTCTAAAACTTACAATGACGAAGGGGTGGTATTTGATCAATATGCGCTTGAAAATGCAGGAACTCCAAAATATCTTGATTACCTGAATAATAATAACTCTGGAAAAATATATACAGTAGGCCCACCTATGAGAGGTCAGAATGTTCTTGGTGAGTGGACAGCAAACGAGAATGAGTATAGAGAATATACTTTAAAAAGTGATGTTACAGGCACAAGGCTTTCTATTAAAATAGATTGGGAGAAATATGGTAAACCACTCTCAAAGAGGAATATAAATAAAGTTATAGAAAAGGTTGGTGGCATTTCTGAGGAAGGTCAGAAGTATCTAGATAATCTAGATACAGAATACGGTGATTGCTATTACGACGAGTTCTTCGTACCAGAAGACGAAAAGGAGAAAATTAGATGTGGAATAAGAATATGGGAGGCGGGTACAGTTACAGCGCCAGACAAGATTGCTGGAAGCAAAGTATACTATATTGGTTATACAGTACCAGGGATGGGGGTATTCGAGGAAGTTACTACTGCCTTTTTAAGTGAGGATCTTAATAAATTTGTCTTCTTAAAACAAGGTGGTACGGGAGAATACGATGCTAACGGGCTAACATACAATATCGCAGCGGCAGAACTTTTTGATGGATATATAACATATAATGCTGAGGAATATTACGACACTCCAGAGAAAATATTAATTCCCAATACAAACTCCCACCTAAAATACTATGGACAAAGAACATCTCCTTGGGATGTTTTGGCAAAAGATAATGGAAATGACAAGAAAGTTTTTACAGATTTTGAAGCTGGAGATGTTATGTTTGATGGAAGTTCACACTACACGTACAAGTCAAACGGCAATTCATTCAATTATATATTTGTTCCTCCATTTCTTAGTCATGAAGATTATAATGAAAAAGATTTTTATAGAGCAGGATATGTAAGTGATATAGTTTGGAGCAAAAAGGGTGAGAGTAATGCAGAATTATTTCAGATTGGAGGAGATATTACATATGGCGGATGTTCATCAGGGATAGACTCACTTGACTCAAATATTGTAAATGGAAAGAAATGGTTTGATGAGTCTTATTTAGAAGAAGTTGGAAAGACAAAATATGGTGGTGGAATATACGAGTTTGCAGAAAAGTACAGAAAAACTAGTGAGATATATGATGATTTATATAAATTTGGGATGACAGCTAGGATGTACAGAGAATTAGATCCAGACTTTGAGGACATATCAGAATCAAAAAAACGAGTACTCTTCCAAGAAGACACTCCAATAATATTCTGGAAGGATTATTTGGGCAACTGGAGATCCTATTACAAAGACACATATCAGACAGCTGCAGAATGTGGGAAACCCGTGATCTATCTTTACCCGGAAGAAATAACAGATGTGCGTGTGCAAGTGGAACCAAATGGAGGTTTGACATACGTAGACCCGGCGTATCCAGAGGATGGTTGGTTTGTGCGTGCAGAGCCTAATGGAACAATATACAATTATGAAAATGACACAGAATATCCATATTTATTCTGGGAGGGTCATGCGGACGGAATAAGTGTCCCAGAAGAAGGATTTGTAATGTCTAATGAGGAGGTACCAGTGCAGATGAGAGATTTATTAGTGGAGGCAGGGCTTAACAGCGTAGAAACAGAAGATTTTATGGATTTTTGGGAGGATTATCTAATGGTAAAACCATACGTGTTTGTTACCTTCGTTTCTCAACGCGAATTTGATATTGCTGTACCACTAAATGTAGAACCAAAACCAGACTATGTACACAGACTATTCATGTACTACGAACCACTTGATAGACCTAAAGAAGTAGAACCATTAAGAATTAGTGTCCCAGAGCGCCACGGCTTCTCTGTAATAGAATGGGGTGGAGGTACTCATCATATAGATATACAAGATGCTCGTTGATTCACATTGCCACATTCAATTTAAGGCTTTTAACAATGACCGTAATGAGGTCATTGTTAAGTGTGCAGAAAATAATATAGTAATGAATGTGGTGGGGACACAGGCGGATACCAGTAAATTAGCAGTGGAACTTGCTGAGAAATATGACAATATATATGCAACCGTTGGGCTTCATCCGATACAGAAGTATGTAATTCCTGTAAAAGAAGAAGATACAAGTTTTACAGCCAGAGGTGAAGACTTTGATTTTGATTTCTATGATAATCTGATTAAAAGTTCTAAAAAAGTAATAGCTGTAGGGGAGACAGGTCTGGATAAGTATCATATTCCAAAAGATAAAACCTCAGAAGAAATCTTTGAAAAACAAAAAGAAACTTTTCTTCAACATTACAAACTTGCAGAGAAAAACAATTTACCACTTGTTATTCATGTGCGCGATGCACACGAAGAAATGCTTTCTGTAATTGAAGAGCTTCCAAAACCTGTAAGAGGTACAATTCATTGCTTTTCTGGAAATAGGGAGCAGGCAGAGCGATATGTCGACGCAGGACTTTATCTAGGTTTTACTGGAGTTATAACATTCCCTCCTAAAAAAACTAATCCAAAACCTCAGAATGATTTGATTGATGTTATAAAAAACATGCCATTGGATAAAATATTAATAGAAACAGATGCCCCATATCTTGCTCCACAGGCATATAGAGGAAAAAGATGCGAACCTTGGATGGTTGGAGAGTGTGCGAAAAAGGTAGTAGAGATTCGCGGTATAAAAGAAGAGGAGGTAGAAAAAATTACAGTGGAAAACACAAAGAGGTTATTTTCTAAAATTAAGTAATACAACAATTCATGCCAATACTTCCAGAAGATCCAAAAGATAGGAAATATGCAATACTTGGAATAAAGATAGCAGGGGATTTTGGTGCAACCTTAGCTGTCCCAATAGTGGTTTTTGTGGTGGTGGCTCAGTGGCTCGCTCAGAAGTATGGTTTAGGGTTGTGGATAACTATTTTAGCTTTTGTGCTAGCAGCCTCACTTTCTGCTAGTATTATTGTAAGGAAGGCAAAGATGTACGGAAAACAGTATCAGGATTTAGATACAGATACCAAAGAAAACTAGTATGGAGATACATATCCCAACATTAGCTCCTGAGGTTATATTTAATCTGGGGCCTATTGCCATAACAAATACTTTGATTAATACATGGATAGCAATTATTTTGTTCCTTCTCTTGGCATATGCGCTTAGAGGGAAGATTAAAATGAAGCCCGGTAAACTACAGAATGCTTGTGAACATGTCCTAGAATTGTTATTTCCTTATTTTGATCAGGTAACAGGTGATAGGAAGAAAACAATTAGGTTTTTACCTGTAGTGGGCTCTATCTTCTTTTTTATATTACTGTCTAATTGGTTGGGGTTAATTCCAGGTACAGGCAGTATTAGTGTTGGGCACAACTTCTTACTACGACCTGCTAATTCAGATTTAAACCTAACTGTGGCAATGGCACTAGTTGCAGTAATCTCCTCACACCTATTTGGTTTTATTACAATTGGGGTATTTACACATGTAGGCAAATTTTTACAATTTGGTGGATTTATTAAAAGTCTTAAAAAAGGGCCGATTGCAATATTTACAGCAATAATAGAATTTGGTGTAGGTATTCTAGAGATTATTAGTGAGATTGCAAAAATATTATCTTTGTCTCTACGTTTGTTTGGAAATATATTTGCTGGCGAAGTGCTAATTTCTGTAATAGGTGCACTAGTAGCTTTTCTGGTTCCAACTCCTTTTATGCTTTTAGAGCTACTTGTTGGCTTGATACAAGCATCCGTATTTGCTATGTTAACTTTGGTGTATTTAACGGTTGCAAGTGAAATGCCCCATGGTTCGCATGATTAATTATTGTATTTATTAAGATTCCATCCGCGAGGTTAAAAATCATTCCCACTCGGCCGGCTCTGGAGTTATAACAAAAACCGTATGTTTCAAGGACTAGATCACGCATCCGTAGTGGTGCTAGCGAAGGCATTTACTATTGGTATTGGTAGTATAGGGCCTGCCTTTGCTATTGGAAGACTTGTGGCCAAGGCAATGGAAGCTATTGGTAGAAATCCAGGAGCAGCTGGAAAAGTATTCGTTCCCATGCTTCTTGGGGCTGCTTTTGCAGAGGCAATTGCAATTTATGCACTTGTTGTTGTGTTTACACTTAAATAATTCTTGTCGCAAGACACTAAAAGTCTGAATATGGCGACAGAAATACACATTGATGAACATGTAGCTGAAGATGGAGTAGAGGTTCATACTACAGTGGAATCTCATGGCGCTGCAGCTGATGAAGGTGTTTTAGCATCACTTGGACTAAATGCCCAGTTGTTTGGTTTTCAGGTGCTCAATTTTGCAATAGTGGTGCTTGTACTATGGTTTTTAATACTAAAACCTCTTGTAAAGCAGATGGAAGAGAGAAAAACTCTTGTAGATGAGAGTATAGACAATGCAAAAGAGGCAGAAGTTAACCTAGAAATGAGCAAAAAGAAGTATGAAGAGTCCTTAGATAAAGCTAAAACCGAGGCAAATAAGATTGTAGAAAAAGCTCATGATGATGCAAGACAGCACGCAGAAGGTGTAAAAACGAGAGCTAAGGAAGAGATAGAGCAGTTAATTGACAAAGCAAAGAATGATATTAGGGATCAAAGGGTACACATGGTCGATGAAATAAAAGAGGAGACTCTAGGCCTTGTTGTAAGGATATCTGAGAAATTCTTAGCAACAAAGGTAGATAAAGAGTCAGATACTAAGATAATTGAAGAAATTGTAAAGAATATATAATATAACTAGATTTGAGCTAAGATAAGATACATTTTACCTGCTACACTTATACACAAAAATTAAAAAAAACATTGACAAAATTGCGCAACTTCTATATAATAGTTGCGCTTTTATTTATGACAGATAGTAAATTAGAACAAAAAAGAGAGGAACTGAGGCATAAGACATTTAAGCTTATGTTGAGGGTCCTTATTATATTTGGAATACCAGCTATTATTGCTTATTTTGCAGGTAATCATCTAGATAGTACATACAATATGCGTCCATACGGCTCATTAATAGCAATTATGGTTGCACTAACAATATCGTGGATTATTACTTTTAGGATGTATGTAAAATTAAATAGAGAGTTTCGTAGTCTAAGATCAGCTCAGGAGAAAGAAATTGAGGAGGAAGAGAAATCAATATAAATATGTTATTTAGTGTAAAAGCAGAACAAGCACCCATAAGACCAGAGACAATTTTTAATATCGGATCTCTAGATATAACAAACGCAATGATTTTGGGTGTAATAATAACAATTGGTTTTACATTTTTTTCCCTGTACATAAGAAAAAGAAGAAAACTTGTACCATCAAAATTTCAGACTATATTAGAAATTACAGTACAAAGCTTTCTCAATTTATTAGAACAGATTGCTGGATCAAAAAAAGCAGCAAGGACACTTCTTCCACTTGTAGGGACAATATTCTTGTTTTTTGGTGTTTCAAACCTTATAGGATTAATTCCGGGTGTTACAGCTTTCACATACAATGGAGCACCTTTGCTTAGAACACCTACAAATGATTTCAACATGACATTTAGTATTGCTCTTGCTATGATTATACTTACACAGGTTGTGAGTATTAAGGAATTTGGACTTTTTGGGCACCTTGGTAAGTTTATTAAAGTGAAAGAAGTTATAGTTGGGTTTAGGCATGGGTTTAAAAGTGGAATAATGTCTATTGTAGATTTTGTTCTAGGGTTACTGGATATAATTTCAGAAATTGCAAAAGTGTTCTCACTTTCGCTAAGGCTGTTTGGAAATATGTATGCTGGAGAAGTGTTGATGGTTGTTCTACTGGGAGCATTTGCAGTTGCTGTGCCAAGTATTTGGTTAGCTATGAACCTACTTGTGGGAGTATTGCAGGCAATGGTATTTGGAGCACTTACAGCTGCGTATTATGGACTGGCTGTACAAAAAATGGAGTAAATAAATTTAACTTAATTAATAATATAAATATATGGAAGTAGAAGCAGCACACCTTATCGCAAAAGGGCTTTGTACAATTACCATGGGAGGTTCTGGTATTGGTGAGGGATACCTCATAGGAAAGGCTTTAGAAGCTATTGGACGAAACCCTAAAGTAGAGGGTAATATATTTCCAAAGATGTTTATTGGAGTTGCATTAGCAGAGTCCACTGCTATTTACGCTCTAGTTGCATTCTTTATTATCTAAAGTAGATTGTGTAGCCCTGGCGCTCAGGGCCACATAGATGTATAGTAGATAATCAATATGCAGTTTATATTAGAAAACTTAGGAAAAATAGGATTTGAGTGGAAAATGGCTCTTTTTAACCTTGTAAACTTCCTTATTCTTTTTTGGATACTTAAGAGGTATTTCTTCAAGCCAATTGTTGCTACAATAGACGAAAGACAGGCAAAGGCTAAAGAGAGTATGGATAATTTCCAAAGAGCCAAGACAGAACTTCAGTTAGCTGAGAAGAGGGCACAAGATATTGTAGATGAGGCAAAAGTCGAATCGAACAAGATAATTTCCAAATCACATGATGATGGAAAAGAACTTGGTCAGAATTTGCGTTTGCGTGCTAAAGAGGAGATTGAAAAGGTGATTGATCAGGCTAAACAAAATATAGAGGTAGATAGAAAGAAAATGAGAGAGGAGCTAAAAAAAGAGACTGCTGGACTTGTGGTTTCTGCTGTAGAAAAAGTAATTGATACAAAATTAGATAAAAAAAGTGATGAAAAGATTGTAAAAGAAGCAATAGTGCAACTATAATATGCCAAAGTTAATCCCCCAACAATATGCTAAACTACTGTATGGACTAACCAAAGGTCTTGAGGGGAAGAAACTGGATAGTGCTGTGAGGGTTTTTGCGGACTACCTTAAAAAGGAACAGTCATTATCTAAAGTGGATTACATCTTAAAACACTTTGAATCTTACGCAAAAGAAAAGGAAGGAATAACTCAGATTAGTATTACAGGAGCTAGGAAATTGTCTACTGAATCAGTTGATGAAATTAAAAAATCGTTTGGAAAGAACGTAGAAACTGTTACCGGCACCGATAAATCGTTAATAGGTGGAGTTATAGTCAGAACAAAAAACACTATTTTAGATGGAAGTATAAGAACCCAATTACAAAATCTTAAAAGAAAAATGTCTAAATAATGCATATGTCATATACAGATACAGTGATCAGCGCACTTAAAAAGCACATAGACGAATTTAAAAGCGACGTGAATATAGAGGAAGTAGGTACAGTCATGGAAGTTAAGGATGGTATTGCAAGAGTAGATGGACTAACAAGTTGTCAATCGCAAGAAATGCTAGAGTTTCCGGGAGGGACGCACGGAATTGCTCTTAACCTAGAGGAAGAAACAGTTGGTGCTGTTATATTAGGACCTTTTTCACACATTAAAGAAGGGGACACAGTAAAAAGAACGAAGAAAATCATGTCTGTACCTGTTGGAGACGCTTTAATTGGAAGGGTTGTTAACTCACTTGGACAGGCTATAGATGGGGAGGGTGATATAAAAACAAACGAATCCGCACCAATTGAAAAAGTTGCTCCTGGTGTAATGACACGTGAACCTGTTAATCGTCCATTACAGACCGGTGTTAAAGCAATCGATGCTCTAATTCCAATTGGACGAGGACAACGTGAACTTATTATTGGGGATCGTCAGACAGGAAAAACAGCGATTGCAATAGATACAATTCTTAATCAAAAAGGACAAGATGTAATTTGTATATATGTTGCTGTAGGTCAGAAAGAGTCTAAGGTTGCTCGCCTTGTTGCTAAACTAAAAGAGGGTGGAGCCATGGATTACACGACAGTTGTTGTTGCAGGTGCATCAGAACCAGCCCCTATGAGTTATATTGCTCCATATTCTGGTGTTACAATGGCAGAATACTTCTCAGGAAAAGGAAAAGATGTATTAATAATTTATGATGATTTAACACGTCAGGCATGGGCATATCGTGAAATGTCATTACTATTACGTCGTCCACCAGGACGTGAGGCATATCCAGGTGATGTTTTTTATCTTCACTCTAGACTTTTAGAACGTGCATGTAACCTAAATGAAGAAAATGGTGGTGGTTCTATTACAGCTCTACCTATTATAGAAACACAGGGTGGTGATATTTCTGCATATATTCCTACAAACGTAATTTCCATTACAGACGGACAAATCTTTCTAGAAACAGACCTATTCTATCGTGGAATTAGACCAGCGCTAAATGTTGGACTTTCTGTGTCTCGTGTTGGTGGTTCTGCTCAGATTAAGCCAATGAAAAAAGTAGCTGGAAGTATGAAACTTGCACTAGCTCAGTTTAGAGAATTAGAAGCATTTGCTCAGTTTGCAAGTGATTTGGATGCAGAAACTAAGTCACAGATTGACAGGGGGCGTAGAATTACAGAGATGTTAAAACAGCCACAGTACGAACCATTACCTGTAGAACAGCAGGTTGCTTCAATTTTTGCTGTAGATAGGGGCTACTTTGATGATATAGATGTTAATGATGTAACAAAGAAAGAGGCTGAGTTTATTTCATTTATGACAAAAAGCAAAGGAAAACTACTAGAGAAAATTTCCTCTGGAGAATGGGATGAGAAAGTGGAGACAGAACTTAAATCAGCCTGTGAAGAATTCAAGAAATAGCCTTTCTTAATTATGGCAGTTAATACAAAAGCAATTAAGAGACGTATAAAATCTGTTACAAACACCAAGAAAATTACAAAGGCTATGGAGATGGTGTCAGCAGCAAAAATGCGTAAATCAGTAGACGCAACACTCAATACTAGAGTGTATGCAATGCTTGGTCGTGAGCTTTTGGAAAAACTATCTGGACTGCACGGAGGCGGAAATGCACCACTTCTAGAGGTGCGCTCTGTACAAAATGTTCTCGTTGTTGTAATAACATCAAACAGAGGACTTTGTGGGAGTTTTAACACAAATGTTACAAAGAGGGCGCAGAAATTAATATCTGAAATAAAAGATTTTGCTGCGCAGACAACTGAAGATGGTGAGACGCTAGAACCCAAAGGAAAAATAAATGTAAAAGTAGTAGGTCTTGGAAAGAAAAGTGTGGGATTTGCAAAAAGAAATGAGCTAGAGCTTGTTGGTGTTTTTGATGAACTCAGAGAGAAGCCGGACTTTGATGATATCTTACCTATCACAAAAATAATGATGGATGGCTATAAGGAAGGCACATACGACAAGGTTTTTGTTGTATATACGGACTATGTTTCAAGTATTGTACAGGAAACTAAAATTAGACAACTATTACCACTAAAAAAGCAACATATTGATGAGATGATTAAAGAACTCGGTAAAAACGAGGAGGAAAAGGAAATTCTTGATGACTTTCATATTGACACAGCAATATTAGAGCCAAGAATAGACGATATTATAAATATTGTTATACCAAGATTGGTTGAGATACAGTTATACCAATCAATATTGGAAAGCGCAGCTAGTGAACACAGTGCTCGTATGCTTGCTATGAAAAGCGCAAGCGAAGCTGCAGAAGAAATGATAGACTCACTAACACTAACATACAACAAAGGTCGACAAGCAGCAATTACACAGGAAATTGCAGAAATAGCTGGTGGGGCAGCTGCTCTAGAATAATTTGGCGCTTGACACCTGGTAAATTTTATCAGATGTTAATCGCTAAAATGTTAAATAATAATGATTATGAATAAAGGAAAAGTATCACAAATAATCGGAGTAGTTGTAGACGTCCATTTTGAGGATAAACTTCCTGAAATATACACTGCTTTAGAAACAAAGCTAGCTGATGGTACTTCAGTAGTTCTGGAAGTACAGCAGCATCTTGGTTCTAATACTGTTAAGACTGTGGCTATGGGTGCAACAGACGGTCTTAGTCGTGGAACTGAAGTAATAGACACAGGAGCTCCAATTTCTGTACCTGTTGGCCCAGAGACTCTTGGACGAATGTTTGATGTAGTTGGAAAAGAAATTGACGGAAAATCTGTTGCCAAAACAAAGAAAAAATATCCAATTCATAGAAAAGCACCAGACTTCAAGAGTCAGTCACAGAAGACAGAAGTGTTTGAGACAGGTATTAAGGTAATTGATCTTCTTTGTCCATTCCTAAAAGGTGGAAAGGTTGGACTGTTTGGTGGAGCTGGAGTTGGTAAAACGGTTGTTATACAAGAATTGATCAGAAATATAGCACAGGAGCATGGTGGATACTCCATGTTTGCAGGGGTGGGAGAAAGAACACGTGAAGGAAATGATTTGTACAGAGAGATGGAAGAGTCTGGGGTTTTAGACAAAACAGCTCTGGTGTTTGGTCAGATGAACGAACCTCCTGGAGCTCGTGCACGTGTTGCACTTACAGCATTAGCAATGGCTGAGTATTTCCGTGATGAAGAAGGTCGTGATCTTCTAGTTTTTGTGGATAATATTTTCCGTTTCACACAGGCTGGGGCAGAGATGTCAGCACTTCTTGGTCGTATGCCATCTGCTGTTGGATATCAACCTACACTTGCTACAGAAATGGGAGCTTTCCAGGAACGTATTACCTCAACAGACAACGGTTCGATAACATCTGTGCAGGCAGTATATGTGCCAGCTGATGACCTTACAGATCCAGCACCTGCAACAACATTTGCTCACTTAGATTCAACAGTTGTGCTAAACCGCTCACTTTCAGAACTTGGAATATATCCTGCAGTTGACCCTCTAGATTCTAACTCTACTATCTTAGATCCACAAGTGGTAGGGGAAGAGCACTATAAAACAGCGCGTGAAGTACAGCTCGTATTACAAAGATATAAGGATTTACAAGACATTATTGCCATTCTTGGAATGGAAGAATTATCAGATGAGGATAAAGAGACTGTCTCTCGTGCACGTAAGATTCAGAAATTCCTTAGTCAGCCTTTCTTTGTTGCAGAGCAATTTACCGGCATGGAAGGTAAATATGTAAAGATGGAAGACACAGTTAAATCTTTCAGAGAAATACTAGATGGAAAGCACGATGATAAACCAGAGAGTGCTTTCTACATGAAAGCTGGTATTGAAGATGTTATTAAGTCTGCAGAAAAGAGTAAATAACAAACACTATGTCCTTTGTGTTTAAGCTTGTGACCCCAGACGGGATTGCATATGAAGATGAAATAGAAAAAGTAGCTGTACCAACCCTTTCAGGTGAAATTATGATACACGAAGGGCACGCACCTCTTGTTTCAGTGCTGTCTTCAGGACCATTAGAAATTACAAAAAAAGAGGGGTCTAGCAACCATCTCGCTGTTTCTGGGGGTGTGTTGGAGGTTAGACACACAGGACAGGTGTACGTTCTTTCGGATATGGCCATCAGAGCAGAACATATAGATGATGAGCAAATTAAAAATGCCCAAAAGAGAGCAGAAGAATTATTAAAGCGACAAAAGGATGTGGAAGATGTGGACTTTGCTAGATTACAAGCAATGATAGACAGAGAAATGGCTAAGGTAAACGTTGGTAATAAGTATAGAAAATAAAACATATATTGGTAGACATAAAAGAAGATGGAAAAATAGATTAGTGAACAACAAAACTCCCACATGGGGAGTTTTTTAATTAAAAAAATCGCTATAAAGCGAATATGTTCCAGCCCCGGCTAGAACGATTAGCGTGTACGCCTCTCGTCCGTAGCCGGGCCACTGGTTCTCCTTCTCTAGTTGGGTGGGAGCAGTAGGCTGACACCACCCTCATCTCCCATGTCTGCATCCAGTCTGTCGCAGTAGCCGCACCGGTAGATCCAGACTCCGTGACGCGTAAGGAGCAACATGTCCATCTGGTCGCAGATCAGACACCACTCATCCACCTCCTCGTCACCGTCATCCTGCTCCTCCGTGGAGTCAGCGACACTTGTGCAGGGCGTCGCCTTGGGACAAACCTCGCAGGTTGGACACGTCTTCGTCTCTGCTTGGACCAACGAGTAAATGCTGGTTCCTGCATACCCGATGAGCATGCCCATCATCATGCCACTGACTGTCCCGACAAGCAGGAGAGTCAGACCTTTTTTCACACCTTTTCTCATTCTCTTCCTCCGACGTCTTTCCGTTACGCTCCCTTATCACGGGTCGTGACCTTTTGCCGTGAGAGGCAAGGGGAAATGAATTTTATGTATAAAATACATTTCTCATAACCTCTCTGTGTATCTCTTAGCCCAGCGGGAGAGCGATCAGTGCAATCCTGCACCAACCGCTCCCCGCCGGGCTCGTTGTCTCCTTCTTCACTTGACGCTCAACCCCTTGCTGAGGGCGTCGATCTCCTGGTCGGACATCGCCCCCAGGGCCTCCTGGAAGACTTGGATTCGTCGTCCACGCCGTTTCCATGAACGCTTGACGTCCTCCTCGTAGTACTCGTCCAGAGCTTCACCGAGAAGGTTCTGGACCGAGTAAGCGCAGGGCGTTGCCTCATCTGGCATGTTCACATCAGCGAACTGCGTCTTCGTGTCAGCCCATGCGGTGTCGAAGGCAAAGCCCTCGTACTGCTCGGCGTCTTCGATCTTCTCGACGAAGTGCTTGATGGTCGCCTTGTCCATGATGGACTGAGCTGTCTCCGTAGCGGGGCAAGGAATGACCACAGCAGCGGGAGACTCTTCCTTGGCATGTCGCTGGAGCTTTCTCAGCTCTTGGTTCTCATTGTACAGAGCTTGGGCCCGGTTTCTCAGCTTTCTGTACTCTTGCTGGTTACTCTCCACCAGCTTGGATGCCGAGTCCAAGGCCTTGGCCTTCTGCTCACCCGGACCTGTCAGCCACTTGTCAGAGGAAACTCTGCCGAGCGCAAACCCGACAATGATGAATACAATCCCCACGATGATCAAGTTGTACTTGTCAAAAAACACTCCCATCTCTCTACCTCCTGTTTTTGCCCGTTCTTAGGCTATAGCATATGCACGAACTCTCGTGTTAGCTACACCCAGTTCAGACCGGGAGAATTAGGCTTATATAAGCTCAATTCTCCTAGTCCAAAATGACACAAAATGCACAAAATAGACGGTTTAATGTATCATACTTTTTATGATTTGTCAAGTCAATGTTGTAGGTATTCTGCTAAATTAAGGCATTTTTTTACTTATTATATACACCTTTTGGAGTAAAAACACCAATATGATAGAATGAAGTAGGTTACACTAGTAGAATATGCCCAAACATACAAACAAATTGAATGAAGCCCAGAAGGAGGCTGTAAATTATACAGAAGGACCTCTTTTAATTGTAGCTGGGGCTGGAACAGGAAAAACAACAGTAATTACAGAGAAGATTGCTCATCTTGTTAATTCTGGACTTGCAAAACCTGAAGAAGTGCTAGCTCTCACTTTTACTGACAGAGCAGCAGAAGAGATGCAGGAAAGAGTGGATGAGACATTAGACGCAGGGTATGTAGATCTGCACATTTCCACTTTTCATGCATTCTGCCAGAGACTGTTGGAGACATATGGGATAGACGTTGGTATACCAGACATGTTTAAACTGGTAAAGCCTACAGATGCGTGGCTTCTGGTGAAGGAAAACATCAATAGTTTTGATCTCGACTATTACAAGCCAATTGCAAATCCCACCAGACATATTCATGCACTTATTGATTATTTTTCTAAGTGCAAAGATGAGTTAATTTCACCAGAAAAATATATAGAATATGCAAAGACTGAAAAAGATGAGGAAGAGAGGGGTAGGCTTTTGGAGATTGGTAATGCTTATAAAAAATATAATAAACTCCTATTGGACAACAACTGTCTTGACTTCGGTGATTTGATTTATTATTCCGTAGAACTTTTGCAGAAGAGAAAAAAAGTAGCAGATATAATACAGGAAAGGTTTAAATTTATATTAATTGATGAATTCCAAGATGTTAATTGGGCACAGTATGTTTTGATACAAAAGATAGCAGAGAAATCACAATTAACAGCTGTGGGAGATGATGACCAGAGTATATATGCTTTCCGTGGTTCTAATGTCTCGGTGATTTTAAGATTTAAAGAAGACTTTCCAAAGGCAAGAGAGATAGTGCTAAATAAAAATTATAGATCAGGGCAAAAGATATTGGATATTGCCTACAAATCAATTCAAAATAATAATCCAGACAGACTTGAGACGAAGCTCAATATTGATAAGAAGCTATTATCCTCAAGTAATAGTACCAAAGGTAATGCAATTCATCTCCACTATGATTCATTGGAGGGTGAGGTTAGGGGGGTTGTAGAGGAAATTGCAAAAATAAATAAAGAAAACAAGGATATTACCTGGAATGATTTTGCTATTCTTGTGAGAGCAAACAGTCATGTAGAACCTTTTGTGCAAGCTCTAGAGCAGGCTAAAATACCGTATGAGTATCTCGCATCCAGTGGTTTATATAGACAACCAATTGTGATGGATTGTTTTAACTTCCTAAAGTTGCTGGATAATCATAGAGAATCTACCTCAATTTTTAGACTGCTGAAACTACCCTTCATTAACTTTAGTGAATATGACCTACAGCAAATAACAAGCATGGCAAGAAAGAAATCAATTTCATATTATTCAGCCCTTAAAAAAGCAACTGAGTTTGGGTTAAGTAATGATGGAATTAAGATATGCAATAACCTACTAGCTCTAATTAAAGATGGTTCAAACAAAAGTCGTTTTGAAAAACCTACTGCTGTACTGTATACATTTTTGGAAAACAGTGGGTATCTAAAGTACTTAACAGACGGAGAGAGTAGGGGAAACTCAAAAGCAATACACTCTATTTATCATATAAAACAATTCTTTGATTTTATGGGCCACTACGAACAGTCTACTGCAGAAGCAAGTGTTGCGCATTTCGTAGAATACTATGCATCAGTGTTAGAATCTGGTGACAAAGGAGTAATAAATCAGCCTGCGGATACTCCAGATTCAGTAAACATACTCACAGTACACGGTTCCAAAGGGCTAGAATACAAATACGTGTTCCTGGTAAACATGGTAGAAGAAAGGTTTCCTACACGCAGAAAAGGGGTAGCAATAGAAGTTCCACTAGACCTGATAAACGAAAAGCCACCAGAAGGGGATAGTCACTACCAAGAAGAAAGAAGGTTGTTTTATGTAGGTCTTACCAGAGCGAAAGAAAGAGTGCATTTGTCCAGCGCAGATAACTATGGGGGTGTTCGTAAGAAAAAATTATCAAGATTTTTAGACGAGCTTGATTTCACTAACGAAAGCAAGAGTAGTGTTAAGGTAGACTCATCTTCATTAGGTGGGATTGTAAAAGGAAAAAAGGGTAAAGAAATATCGGAATTTGTTTTTAAAACTCCAAACAAGTTCTCATTTTCTCAGATTAAGATGTATGACATATGCCCTTATAAGTATAAGTTATCAACAGTACTAAAAATACCAATAAGAGGGAGTCACTACTTTAGTTTTGGAACCTCTATTCACGGAACTCTCGAGACGTTTTATAAAGAAATTAAAGAACTTAACGGTCTCAAACAAGACTCACTCTTTGGGCTACCCACAGAAGTATCAGTTGATTCAAATATTAAAGTACCTTCTAAAGAAGATCTAATTGGGATGTACAAAAAAAGCTGGATTGAGGACTGGTACAAAGATAAGAACCAGAGAGAATCATATTACAATAATGGAATAAAGCTATTACGCAAGTTTTACGAAAGCAATGATGGGAAGTGGACAATTCCAGTCTCTATTGAAGGATATTTTAAGATAAATATAGGAAAATATATAATTAATGGTAGAATGGATCGTATAGATAAGCTGGATGATAATACCTTAGAAATCATTGACTATAAGACTGGTAAAGGTAAAGAGAAGTTGAGTGCTGGAGATAAGGAGCAGTTACTAATTTATCAAATTGCTTCACAATCATTACCAGAATACAGAAATTTAGGTGAAACTGGTAAACTTAGCTTTTACTATCTAGAAGACGATTTAAAAGTTTCCTTTATTGGAAAAGATAAAGAGTTAGAGAAGTTGGAGGAAAAAATAGTTAGTACGATTGAAAAAATAGTATCTGGAAATTTCACACCAAAGCCAAATAAAATAATGTGTGGACATTGTGATTTCCGTGATATCTGTCAGTATAGAGCATAAGAGACTTTACAAAACACTACAATAAATGACATAATGAATATAATATGTCTTTTACTCCAATTAGCGATACAATAAAAGGAAAGTCCAATAAAGACTCGAAACTGAAGGATCAGGTAGATACCGCTGAAGTTCTTGAAATAGCAGAAAAAGTTTTTCATGAGCTCTTTTCCTCCGATCTAGCAGCTCATGCGAAACCACAATACCTAAAAAACCGAACCTTGACTGTTACGTGTACAAGCTCTGCTTTGGCGCAGGAAATAAGACTAAATCAGGCAACTATAGTAGAGAAAATAAATGAGAAGCTAGGTAATAATGAAGTTGATAGGATTAGATATTTAGCATAAAAAGTGTGCTTGAAAAACATATTAAATACAGGTACAATACTGAGTAGCCCAAATTGGCTACTTTTGTGTATTATGACATTAAGACAATACCTAACAGTAATGATATTTGCTACAGCTATGTGCTGGCTCTCCTGGGGCATGGTAATAGTTAATGTTGATCCATTCATCTCTGGTGGACTTGGATTTTCTTTTTTCTATATCTCACTTTTTCTTGCCTTGTTGGGAACAATTTCAATAGTGTCTTTTTTTCTATTTAATAAATATTCAAGTTCTGGTCTTCCGCTATTTAGATATGTGAAGAGAAGTTTTTCAACTGGATTTACAAGCTCTGCACTACTAGTTTTCCTATTGTACTTACAAGGTATTAGAATGTTGAACTTTTGGAACATGACTATCTTTATTATTGTAATAGCACTTGTATTATCATTTCTACTTTCACCTAAACAGTCTCATCAAGAATCATTTTTGCAACATAATAGATAATTATGAAACAATCTCACTTGTTTACAAAAGCTAGAAAACAATCCCCAAAGGGGGAAGTAAGTAAAAATGCACAGCTACTTATTAGAGCTGGATTTGTTCATAAAGAAATGGCAGGTGTTTTTTCATATCTTCCACTTGGACTTAGAGTTCTGGAAAAGATAAATAATATAATCCGTGAGGAGATGAATATGATAGGTGGGCAGGAAGTATATTTAAGTGCAATGCAGGACTCAAGCTCTTGGAAAAAAACAGATAGATGGGATGAGAAGGAAAATGATGTGTGGTTTAAGACAAGGTTAAGAAATGGTAATGATGTGGGCCTTGGTTGGACACACGAAGAGCCATTAACCTCTATAGTCTCCCAACATATAAACTCATACAAAGATTTACCAAGGTACATATACCAGATACAAACGAAGTTTAGGAATGAGGTGCGAGCAAAGAGCGGAATAATGCGTGGCAGAGAGTTTCTTATGAAAGACCTGTACTCTTTTTCACGTTCTCAGGAAGAACATGACTCATTTTATGAACAAGTAAAGAAGGCATACACTAAAATATTTAAACGTCTTGGAATAGGAAAAGAAACATTTGTGACTTTTGCATCTGGTGGAGCATTCTCAAAATACTCACATGAATTCCAAACTATATCAGAGGCCGGTGAAGATACAATATACGTAGATGAAAAGAAGAAGATTGCAATTAATAAGGAAGTGCTAAACAAAGAAGTACTCTCACAGTTAGGATTAAATAAGAAAAACTTGGTGGAAAAGAAAGCTATTGAGGTGGGAAACATTTTCAATCTAGGGACAAAGTACTCAGAGCCCCTAGGTCTAGACTTTATAGACGATGGTGATAAGAAAGTTACAACAATCATGGGCAGTTATGGAATTGGACCAACAAGAGTAATGGGGACTATTGCTGAGGTATATGCAGATGATAATGGACTTGTCTGGCCTGAATCTGTGGCTCCATTCTCAGTTCATTTGGTATCTCTCTGTGCAGATAAAAAAGATATCAAAGAAGCAGATAAGCTTTATAAAACTCTACTGGACGCAGGGATAGAAGTATTGTATGATGATCGACAGGGTGTAAGGGCAGGAGAAAAGTTTGCTGAGAGCGATTTAATTGGTATTCCAAAGAGAATTGTAATCAGTTCAAAAACAATAAAGGAAGGTAAATTAGAAATAAAAGAAAGAAGAAAACAAAAACCAACATTCGTGCCTGTCAAAAAGGTCCTGTCAGCCTTATAGGTTAAATAGCACGATATGCTAACTCGCATTTTTGGTAATCTCCATAAAGATATTGGTATTGATCTCGGAACAGCTAATACTCTTGTCTACGTTAAAGACAAGGGTATTGTTATTAATGAATCCACAGTTGTTGCTATAAACAACAAGACAGATCAAATTCTTGCTGTTGGATATGAAGCAAAAAACATGCTTGGAAAAACTCCTCCGCATATTACCGTATCACGTCCGCTAGCTGGAGGAATTGTTTCAGATTACGAAGTTACAGAGAAGCTACTTAAGTTTCTCGTGGACAAAGTATATGATGGTCACATGTCAATATTTAACAGACCACGTGTTGTAGTGTCCGTGCCTCTTGAGGTAACAGAGGTGGAAATTAAGGCTGTGGAGGACGCTGTGGTATCAGCTGGGGCAAAGGAGATATTTGTTGTACAAGAGCCTATGGCTGCAGCTATTGGGTCTAGAATGCCTGTTAAGGATCCAGTTGGTAATATGATTGTAGATATAGGTGGAGGTAACACAGAAGTTGCTGTAATTTCACTAAGCGGTGTTGTAATTTGGAAATCTAGTAGTGTTGGTGGTGACGAGATGAATAGAAATATAATTCAGTATGCAAGAGATGTGTTTAATTTATTTGTTGGTGAAAGTCATGCAGAGCAAATCAAGATGAAGATAGGTTCAGCAATAGATACTGGTGAAAAAATGGAGTTTCCAATGAGAGGGAGGGATGTTATGACTGGTTTACCTAAAGAGGTTATGGTCACTGATACAGATATAAGAAATGCTTTAGAAAGATCAATTCATGCAATAGTAGATCTTGTAAAAGTAACCCTAGAAACCACACCTCCGGAACTAACAGCTGATATACATGAAAGAGGTTTATTGTTAGCTGGTGGGGGAGCGCTGTTGCGTGGTATAGATATAGTGCTTAGTGAAGCAGCAGAAGTACCAGTAAGAATAGCAGATGATCCACTTACTGCTGTTGTTAGGGGGACAGGTATTCTTCTAGAGGATGAGGAATTACTAAATGAGGTTGTACTTCCGTCTGCGCGTCAAACTTAGTATGCAAAAATACACTAGAACCACATTTTCAATAATATTGGTCATAATAATGACCATTTTATTTCACTACTTAGGGTGGCTAGTGACTATAGAGACAAGTATAATGAAAATTATTCAGCCAGGATCGTCTGCGCTATATAGCTGGAGCATAGAATCAGATGGTGAGATAGAGAGCTTTAAAAGTGTTAGTGAGCTGGAAGATGCCTATGGAAAACTCAAAAACGACTATGTTAATCAGCTTGTTGATAGAGCAAGATTGATGGTTTTAGAAGAAGAAAACATTTCACTTAGGGAGCAATTATCATTTTTTAGTAACAGAAGCTTTGACTACACTGGAGCGACCGTTGTTGGAAAAAATGTAGATCCAATAGGTAGTACTATTATTATAGACAAGGGTATGGAGGATAATGTAAGAGACGGTAACGCTGTTATTTTAGATGAAGGAATATTTTTAGGTAAAATTGCTGAATCGCAAGAGGGGAACTCTGTTGTTAGGTTGATTAATGATAGTCAGAGTAGAATTGCTGCAACTGTATTGAATTCGGATAAGAGTATAGGGATTGTTGAAGGAGGATTTGGGTTAAGTGTAAGGATGAGTTTTATACCACAGCACGAAGAAATAAACATAGGAGATATAATTGTTACGTCTGGATTAGAAGATCTTCTTCCGTATGGTCTTCTAATTGGAACAGTAGAGTCTGTAGAAAAAGAGGCATATGAGCCATTCCAACGAGCAATTATTGTTCCACCAAAGTCATTGGAGAAAATTAGAATTGTTTCAGTACTGACCAATGTTGATTTATGAAGAAATTACTACAATTTATAATCAAGGCAATTACACTCATTCTTGTTGTTATTATAAATCTAGGAGCATCATATATTCTTCCAAAACCTTATTCTCAAATTAATGTTGTTCTTGGTCTTCTTTTACTGTACTTATTTTGGCGTGGAACCGGAGCAGTTGTATGGCTATCATTCTTTGCACACCTACTAACAGAACTTTATGCCCTTTCTCAATTTGGAATTATACTGTTTTCTGGCACAATCTCTATGCTCTTTGCATATTGGAGTTATAAATCTATATTTACAAATAAATCGTGGTATGCTGTCTTACTAATGACAATTTTTACGGTAACACTATATCGTTTGATGTATACATTTCTTCTCTTGTCTTCATCAGTTATAAATAAAAATTTTAATGTATTATCCTTGGGTCAGATTGGCACTACATACATTTGGGAGCTAGTTTTCACTACCTTCTTTGTAACAGCAGTGTACGCACTGTCGTACAGAATCTCTAAGTCCACCTGATATAATTAATATGGGTAAAAAAAACAGTTTGATGTGGCTTAGTGACATGGATGATCAGATATTTTCAAGGAAAAGAAAAAGTGTAAACGCAAATGATTGGGTGGAGGAATCATTTGGTGTAGACAAGGGTACAGATAGGCACAAAGTACAGCCAAGCATAAAAAGACATGTTGGAATTAGCTTCTCATCAATAAGAGCTTTATATATATTTTTTTCATTTGTACTTATATTCTTAATTCTTTTGATTAGAATTGCATTTCTGCAATTAATTGATGGAAGTAGCTATCTTGTGTCTGCAGAAAGTAACAGAAGGCGAGCCTTACCAATTGTGTCTGAGAGGGGAACTATATACGATAGATCTGGGAACCAATTAACAGAAAATATCCCAAACTTTGCGCTAGCTCTAATCCCTCAGGATTTACCTAGGGACACTCTTGAAAGAGAGGGGATTGTAAGGAAGCTTGCAGAACTAACAACACAGACCTCAGAAGAGATAAGGAATAAGCTCAAGAAATATGGAAACTATAGTTATGAATCAATAGTAATTCAAGAAGATTTGGATTACGACACTGCACTGCTCATACAAATTGAGGCTTCTGATCTTCCAGGAATCCACATTCAAAGAGGGAGCAAGAGGCTGTACAATAACGAAGAAGTAAAATCTATATCACACTTAATTGGCTATGAAGGGAAAATCTCCCCAGAAGATCTTAGTTTGCTATATGAACACGGATACCTTCCTTCAGATAGTGCAGGTAAGACTGGTGTAGAAAAAACATATGAAAATATATTACGCGGAAAATATGGTAAGAAACTAATCGAAGTAGATTCCAGAGGTAGGGAACAGTTTGTTATTTCTGAAGAGCCACCAACGCCTGGATCAGACATATATCTTTCAATAGACATTGACGCACAAAAAAAATTAGAGGAAGTCATGTCTGCTAATATGAAAATAGCCAACAAGAGCAGGGCATCTGGTATAGCACTAGACCCAAGGAATGGTGAGATTATAGCTATGGTAAGTTTACCAACATACGATAACAATCACTTTTCAGGAGGGGTTGATACGGAGCAATACAAACTTTATATAGACAATGAAGACAAACCACTTTTTAACAGAGCAGTTGGAGGTATGTATCCGTCTGGATCTACCATTAAACCAATAATTGCAGCGATTGCGCTCCAGGAGAAAATTATTACACAATTTACAACTTTTATGAGTACAGGTGGTCTTAGGGTGACTAGCTGGTATTTTCCAGACTGGAAGATAGGTGGGCACGGGTTAACAAAAGTAAGAAAGTCAATTGCAGAGTCTGTGAATACATTTTATTACTACATAGGGGGTGGTTATGATGATTTTGTAGGTCTTGGTGTAGATAAAATAACAGAGTATCTTAGAAAAATTGGATTTGCTAAGCCTTTAGGTATTGATATAACAGGTGAGCAAGCTGGTTTCTTGCCAAGTAAGCAGTGGAAGGAAGAAAAGAAAGGTGAGAGATGGTATGTTGGAGATACTTATAATTTATCTATTGGTCAAGGAGATATATTAGTTACACCTCTACAGATTGCGAATATGACAGCTCAGATTGCGAATAGTGGAAAGTATTACAAACCACACGTTGTTAAAGAAATTGCCGATTATGAAAGTGGTAGGAAGATACCTGTAAATTACGAAGGATCAGGAGAGGGCATTATAGATTCTAGTCATTACCATACAGTTAGAATGGGGATGAGGGATTGTGTAACATATGGTTCGTGTATAAGACTCTCATCGTTACCTATTTCAGTAGCTGGTAAAACAGGAACTGCACAATGGCACAGTGAAAAGCTTAATCATGCTTGGTTTACGTCCTTTGCGCCATTCAGAAATCCAGAGATAGTTGTTACTATAATAGTTGAAGAAGGTGAAGGTGGGGCTAAGC
This sequence comes from uncultured Gammaproteobacteria bacterium, assembly GCA_964612105.1. Taxonomy (GTDB): domain Bacteria; phylum Patescibacteriota; class Patescibacteriia; order Magasanikbacterales; family UBA922; genus CAZTEU01. Next base: position 80,791 of record CAZTEU010000001.1, read on the forward strand.
TTGCAGCCCCTATAGCTAATGATTTTTATAAATGGTGGGTAAACAATAGATAGATATTTGACTCAAGTTAAATGATGCTATATTATATAGTGTACCGCTTAAATAATGATAAATATTATGACAAAAGAGCAATACCTGTCACAGGAGAAATTTAATGAGCTAAAATCAGAGAGAGAAAGGCTCAAAAAAGAGGATATACCGGGACTAGCAAAAAGGATTGATGATGCAAGGCAAATGGGGGATTTGTCGGAAAATGCTGAGTATCATGCTGCGAGAGAAGATATGTCTTGGGCACAAAGTAGGGTAAAACAGATTGATAGTATTTTGGACAGTGCTGAAATAATCGACAAAGGTAGCTCAGACGGAACTGTAGGGATAGGATCATCTATAACTGTACTTTCTGAGAATGCAGGAGAAAAGATATTTACAATTGTTGGTGCGCAAGAGGCAGACCCAATGAATGGTAAGATATCAAACGAATCACCATTAGGTAGTGCTTTCCTAGGAAGGGCTGAAGGAGATGAAGTAGAGGTTGAAGCACCGGCTGGCATACAGAGATATATCCTTAAAAAAATCGTGTAAAATCCCCTAAAAATGGGGATTTTTTTATTCTTGTAAACTTTCTATTGTTTTGGTACAATTAAAACATCTAATTTGCCATAAATAAGCCAAATTATGGATGTAAACATAAATGATGAGAGGTCAGTTAGGTTTCAGAAACTTGAAAATCTGAAATCAGAAAAAATTGATCCTTACCCAGCTAAAACAAAGCGGAAGCATTCTATAGAGACTGCTAGAAGCAAAAAAGAAGACCAGCGAGTACTTGTTGCTGGTCGAATTATGATGAAGAGGGAGTTTGGAAAACTTATATTCTGTCAGCTTCAAGATGAGTCTGGAAGAATGCAAATTGCATTAAAGCAGAATGAAATGAGTGTTAAGCAGTATAAACTTTTTGAAAAAAAGGTTGATATAGGTGATATTGTAGAAGTACAAGGTACTAGGTTTAAGACCCATAAGGGCGAGGAATCAATTTTAGTTAAGAAGTGGGTACTACTTTCAAAAGCATTAAGACCTCTTCCAGATAAATTTCATGGACTAAGTGATGATGAAACAAGGCTGAGAAAAAGATATTTAGAGCTAATGACCGACAAGGAGGTAAGAGATTTATTCTATAAAAAATCCGTCTTTTGGCAAAGTGTTAGACAACATTTACTGAAAAAAGGGTTTTTGGAGGTTGAGACTCCAGTCCTTGAAACCTCTTCAGGAGGAGCAGAAGCAAATCCATTTGTAACTCATCATGACGCCTTGGACATAGATGTGTTTCTAAGAATTTCTATGGGCGAACTTTGGCAAAAGCGTCTCATGGTTGGAGGTTTTGAAAAAACATTTGAAATTGGTAGACAGTTTCGTAATGAAGGTATGAGTAGAGAACACCTACAGGATTATACGCAAATGGAGTTTTACTGGGCATATGCAGACTATAATGATGGGATGAAGTTAGTAGAAGAAATGTGTAAAGAGGTCGCTAAAAAAACATTCGGAAGTTTGGTTTTTAATATAGGCGAATTTAAAGATATAAATTTGGATCAGGAATGGAAAAAGATAAGTTACATTGATGCAATTAAAAACCATTTTAAAATAGATGTAATTGAGTCCTCAGAAGAAGAGATTAAGTCGTTATTAAAAAAAGAAGGAGTTAGATATGAATCTCACTCAGGAAAAGGTAGGTTAATTGATTTATTGTGGAAACAGGTGCGGAAGACCATCGAAGGTCCTGTATTTGTAGTAGATCTTCCAGTATTAGTATCGCCACTTGCTAAAAGAAAAGCTGACAACAAAGAACTTACAGAGAGATATCAAATTCTAATTGCGGGTAGTGAGTTGGGAAATGGATATACCGAGTTAAATGACCCTATTGATCAAGCAGAGAGGTTTGCTGAGCAGTCGAAATTACGAGAAGCCGGAGACACAGAGGCGCAGATGCATGACAAAGACTTTGTGGAAGCGCTTGAGTATGGAATGCCCCCCACAACAGGATTTGGATTCTCAGAAAGGTTATTCTCTTTTCTAGCAGACAAACCAATAAGGGAGTGTGTTCTATTTCCTCTAATGAAGCCAGAGGTAGAAGCTGAGTAATTACTATATGGAAAAAGTTCTGATATTTGGATCATTTGATATTTTGCATTTTGGACACATTCATTTGTTTAAACATGCTAGCGAATATGGTGATTCACTATCAGTAGTTGTCGCACGCGAAGAAAACATCAAGAAACATAAAAAACTAGAGCCATTCCACACAGAGAAAGAAAGGGTGGATATGCTCAAAAGCATATCAATCATTGACGAAGTTCTACTTGGAGATGAGGATGATGTGTACAAAATAATAGATGAAGTACGTCCCAATACTATAGCCCTAGGCTATGATCAGAGACTGTTTGTGGATAAGATAGCTGAGAAAATTACAGAGTATGGGCTTAACACAAGAATAGTTAGAATTCCTGCATACCGACCAGATCACTGCAAAACAAACAATATTAGAGTGCATCTAAATAAGAGCGTGTAAAATGAAATTACTCATAGGAAGTACAAATAGCGGAAAAGTAGAGGAATATATTGATGCACTAAAATCATTACCCTTTGAAATAATTGGGCTTAGTGATTTAGATAGTAATATTCCAGAGCCAGAGGAACCTTTTGATGATTTAGTTTCAAATGCCATACATAAAGCCAAGTACTATGGGGATAAAACAAACCTGCTGACTTTGGCTGACGATACTGGACTATTTGTAAACTCTCTAGATGGCTGGCCTGGGACACACTCTTCTAGAATTGCAAATACCGATGATGAGAGATGTGACTTACTCCTCGAGAAGATGAAAGGTGTCCCAAAATCCAAAAGAGAAGCAAAGTTCATGGGCGCACTTGCGCTCCATGATCCAAACTCAAATGATACTTTTATAGCTCAGGCAGAACATGCTGGTGAGATATTATTAGAAAAAGCGAGTAATGGAAAAAATGGATTCGGATATGACCCATTATTCTACATCAAAGAAGAGGATAGAACTTATTCTGAAATGACAAAGCCCGAAAAATCCAGTATTAGCTGGCGTGGAAAAGCAATTAAGAGGGTGGAGTACTTTTTAAACAAGCAGTACGGTGTCAAGCAGATTGTTGTACCTATGGGTATCATAGTGAATGATGAAGGTAAGATACTAATGTCACTTAGAAATGATCCGCATAATCTAGAGTTCCACAAAAAGTGGGAATTTCCAGGTGGAACTTTGGAGCAGGATGAAAGTATAGAGGATAATCTACTTAGAGAAGTCAAAGAAGAGGTTGGATATGACATAAAAATAGAGAAATTATTACAAAGAGTAATAACAAAATCAGTATCACCAACAGAAGGTTACACCTATCAGGTATGCTTACTTCCAGTAATTTGTACAATATTAGAGGGTAATGGAGAATCGGACGATCAAGAAATACTAGAAACCAGATGGATTGTGCCTGACGAAATGAAAGAATTGGATCTACTAGGATCCATAGATATCGAGTTACTGTCCGAAATAAAAGAATCAATTAAAGAATTGAGACTAATAAAATAGTATGTTAGATATAAATTTCATTAGAGAAAACTTAGATTCTATTAAAAAGAATATTTCAAATCGTAGAATGAATGTTGATTTGACAAGACTAATAGAACTAGATGATTTTCGACGAGAATCAATAATTCAGATTGAAAAATTGAGAAACGTTCGTAATTCTGGATCCAAAACTAAACCAAGTGAAGATGAAATTTCAAAAATGAGAGAAATTGGTGGGCAGATTAAAGCTCTTGAACTAAAACTAGATGAAATCTACCCAGAATACATAGAAATCTTAACAAGTGTTCCAAATATTACACACCCAGATGCTCCGGTCGGAGAAGAGAAGGATTTTGCTGTGCTTGAAAAGAAAGGTAATATCCCTACGTTTGTGTTTGATGCAAAGACACACGATGTTCTTATGCAGGATTTGGACTTAATTGACTTTGAAAGAGGTGCAAAGGTGGCAGGATCTAAATACTACTACTCAAAAGGGGATTTAGTGAGATTGAATCAAGCATTGCTAAATTATGCTATTGATATAACAACAAAACATGGTTATCTCCTAATTGAAACCCCTGATGTTGCAAAGCATGATATTCTTGCCGGTGTTGGATTTAATCCAAGAGGAAAAGAGACACAGATATACTCTATAGAGAACACAGATCTTGGCCTAATAGGAACTGCTGAAATTACTGTGGGAGGTTATCATAAAGATGAAATACTAGACCTTGGAGATGGTCCAAAAAAATATGTTGCTCTCTCACACTGCTTTAGAACTGAGGCAGGCGCATATGGTTCTGCAAACAAAGGTTTATATAGAGTACATCAATTCACAAAACTAGAGATGTTCGTTTATTGTAAACCAAATGATAGCGAAGAGCTACACAACGAGATTTTAGAGATTGAGAAAGAGATTTGTGATGGTCTTGAGCTTGCATATAGAGTAATAGATACCCCAACAGCAGACTTAGGGGCTCCAGCATATAGAAAGTACGATATAGAGGCATTTATGGTTATGAAAAATGAGGATGGGGATGGTTATGGAGAGATAACAAGTACAAGCAACTGTACGGATTATCAAGCCAGAAGTTTAAACATCAAATATAAGGATGAGAATGGGAATAAATCCTATGTGCATACTTTAAATGGCACTGCTGTCGTAATGAGTAGATTCCCACTGGCTATTTTTGAACAAAAACAACTGGATGATGGAAGTATTGAAATTCCAAAAGCGCTAGTTCCATATTTTGGAAAGGATAAGATAGTTAAAAATGGATAAGAAAAATACCACACTTTTTATACTCCCTGGGTGGGGTGGTAGTGAAACAACCTGGAAACCCTTTATTAAGGTAGCTAAAAAAGATTTTGATGATGTTGTATGCATTAATCTACCTTGTTTTGGAGATGAGCCTTGCCCAAAGAACCCGTATGGTGTGAAAGGGTATTCGAAATTTGTTGAAAAGAATATAAAAGAATATAAATCTAATAACAAAAACAATAAGATTTTTTTACTGGGACACTCTTTCGGAGGGCAGGTTGCAACACAATTACTTTCTACAAATCAGGATATTGTAGATCACCTAATTCTTGTTGGCGCTGCAGTTATTAGGCCCAAAAAATACCTTAGACGAGGTATTTTATTGGTTATTTCGAAGCTGGGTTTTATAATATTTCAAATACCCTTTTTATCAAGGTTTTTTAGCATAGCCAGGGGTCTGCTGTACAGAATCATAGGTTCTCCTGACTATGCAAAGACATCTGGAGTTCAAAAAGAGGTATTTAAGATAGTTACAAGAGAGGATTTAACAAGTAAGCTTATAAAAATAAAGGTCCCCACTACAGTTATATGGGGGGATAAAGACACTTATACAAGGTTGACATATGGTAAGATTATTGCCAAACTAATACCTAGATCAACATTAGTAGTTATAAAGGGGGGAAAACACGGTCTACATATTGACAAGACTAACGAGCTTATCAAACACATCAGGAAATTATGCTATTAGAAATCTTAGAATTTACACTTCTATCTCCACTGAACATGGCCATATTTGTGTTGTGGTTATTTAGTGCTTTCTTTGATTATGGAGAGCTGATATACATTGCACAACTAAAGGAATATAGACTAGATAGATTCAAGGACTTCCTATCTACAAAGCAAGGTAGAAAATTCTGGTTCAGGTATGCAAGGATGATGAGAATTATATTTGCTTTCGTTGCTCTACTCTGGCCAATTAACGACATACCAACAATGAAATATATGTTGGTATCATTACTTATTGTGGATATAACTTATGCTATGTATGGGGGTCTTAAATATCACCTGACCAGGCCAGTACTAACATTAAAAGTAGTAATAATATTTCTAGCCTCACTAGCAGTCGAAGGTCTGCTTTTGATAATAACTAGAGATTGGGCTTTACCATTTTTTGTGTTAATAATTAGAACTTTCCTGCTTGCGACAGTTGTGTGGGTACTCTCTTTTCCTACAACATGGATTAAATACATAATAGTTGCAAAAGCCAAAAGGAAGATGGAAAGAAATAAGAAAGTGAAGGTGGTTGGAATTACTGGTAGTTATGGAAAATCAACAGTTAAGGAGTTTACAGCACAGCTATTGGTAAAAAAATACAAAGTTTTGAAAACACCGAAAAATATAAATACAGAAATAGGTATTGCAAAATTTATTTTGGAAAGTGATTTTAGTAATATTGATATATTCGTAGTAGAAATGGGAGCATATACTATTGGTGAAATTAAGCTGATTAGTGAGATGGTTAAACCTACGGTAGGTGTATTAACAGCAATAAATGAACAGCATTTGTCACTTTTTGGAAGTATAGAAAACACAATAAAAGCTAAGTATGAATTATTGGAAGCGCTACCAAATGATGGTTTAGCTATAGTAAATGTTGACAACGAGCTTTGTAGAGAAGGATTGAGCAGATTAAATACTAAAGTACGGACTTATGGATCTGACAGCGATTGTGCACCTACAGTTCGTATAATTAATGTAGAAAATATGAATGGTGGAGGAAGGATAGAAGGAAAAGTTGAATTCGATAATACTATCTACACAGTTGATCTTCCAATACTTGGAAAACATAATTTTTGGAACTTTGTCGCCGCAGGTCTTGTAGCCGGACATTTTGGTTTTACTTATGATGATATAAAAGATCAAACGAAGAACATTTCCTTACCAGAAAGGACTTTGGGTGAGTTTGAATATGGAAACTGTACAATTATTGATGACTCATACAACTCAAATCCAGACGGCTTCAAGGCTGCACTAGCACACCTTGGTACCTATTCTTCAACTAGGAAAAGAGTTGTAATCACTCGTGGAATGTTGGAGCTTGGAGGTAAAAGTGAGGAGATCCATGAGCAAATTGCTGGAGAAATTGATTTTGTTACAGATGTGCTTGTAATAATTAATGAAGATTACTCCGATTCGCTACAGAAAGGTGTTGTTGGTAAATATCGTACTGATATTCTACTAAGATACGAGGATGAAAGTTTATTAAAATACATCAAATCTCTCAAGCATACGGACTCTGTGATTCTTCTAGAAAACAGAATTCCTCAAAAAGTCTACAATGAAATAACAGGAGCTACAAGAAAAAATCAAAATGACACTTAAACAACATTTCACAGGATTCTCACCAAACATAACACTTCGAGACACCATTGAAGCTGTTTTGTTTTTATTATTACCTTGGAGATGGTTAAAATGGAGAACCGGAAGATCAACAATTCAGGCTGAGGCTTTAATTAAGAAGTACTTTGATACAGATAAAGCACTACTACTAGATAGTGGGCGTACAGCGCTGTATTTTGCTCTTAAGTCATTAGGAGTAGGGAAGGGGGATGAGGTTCTTGTACAAGCATATACATGTGTGGTTGTTATAAATGCAATAAAATGGACAGGGGCAAAGCCAGTATTTGTAGATATTGGAAATGATTTCTGCATGGATCCAGAAGACTTAACACGCAAAATCAGTAAAAATAGCAAAGTAGTAATAATTCAGCACACTTTCGGTAAACCAGCAGATGTTGAAAGAATTATAGAGATTGCTAAAGAAGGTGAAATTAAGACAATTGAAGATTGTGCGCATTCGCTTGGCGCAAGACATAAGGGTAAACTACTTGGAACGTTCTCAGATATTGGTATGTTTAGTTTTGGAAGTGATAAGGTTATCTCGTGCGTAAGAGGTGGTGCTTTAATTGCTAATGATGAAAATATTTATAATACATTGGTAAAATATAGAGAACAACTTCTCAAGACTCCAATTATTACTACCCTACAGCACCTAATGCACTTCCCTGTATTTATAGTAGGAAGAGCAACATACAGACTAGGATTTGGTAAATTACTGTTTTTTGTTTCAAAGAAACTAAGGATAATTAATAAAATTATATATAAGAAAGAGAAGGTGGGGGAGATGGTAAGTTTTTACCCAACTCTTATCCCAAATTGTCTTTCAAAAATACTAATTAACCAGTTAAGGGAGATAGATGAAGTAAATAACCACAGGAAAAAAATTGCTAAGATTTATGATAAGCAAATTTTGAATAATGATGATGTTGTGCTTCCCAAATATAACAATGAATCAATATATTTAAGATATACAATCCTCTCCGATAACCCATCTGCAATTGCAAGAAGGGCTAAAAAGAAAGGAATTATCCTTGGGGACTGGTATAATACAGTAATTGCTCCTAAGGACTCGGAAATCAGTAAAACTGGATATATTATAGGGTCATGTCCGAATGCAGAGAGACTATCTAATATGTCCATTAATTTACCAACTAATAGGCATATCACATTAGAAGATGCAAAATACATTGCAAATATATGCTAAAAATAAAAGCAATTAATGATGAGAAGGTGTGGGAGCGTTTTATAGCTGAGCAGTCAAACACTACATTCGTCCAAGCTCCTGCATATGGTGACTTCTATAAATCTATAGGTGAAAACTATTGGATTTTTGGTGTTTATGATAATGATCGTATTGTTGGTGGCTCACTTGTTGTTAGTGTACACGCAAGAAGAGGGGACTTTCTTTATCTTCCATATGGTCCTATATTAGACGATGATATTGATTTAACAAAGGTTGACGAAGCTTTAGATATTTTCTACAAATATCTTAAAGCATTTGCTGAAGATAGAAAGTATGATTTTATCAGAGTAAGTCCGTTTGTGGAAAATTCCAAACATCATATTGTTAGATATAGAAAGAATGGATTTAGATCTGCACCAATGCATATTTTAGCGGAGACAACTTGGATGTTAGATGTGAAAAAAAGTGAAGAGAAGTTACTTAGAGAAATGAAAAAGAACCACAGAAATTTAATTAATAGGTGTAAAAACGCTGGAGTAAAGATAGTAAAGAGTACAAATGCCCATGATCTTGCTAAACTAGATAAACTTCTTACTGAGACAGCGCATCGTCATAAATTCGTCAGATTTTCACAGGAATACATAGAAAAAGAATTTCAGTCTTTCTCAGATAATGATAATACAGCACTATTTCTTGCATATCTCCCAGATGGCACATTGGATTCAGCAGCTGTGATTATGTTTTATGCAAAAATGGCTGCATATCGCCACAGTGCATCAATTAATAGTGATAAGAGACTACCAACATCATATCTACTACAGTGGGAGATTATAAAAGAGGTTAAAAGAAGGGGAATTAGTAAATACAATTTTTGGGGGATAGCACCAGATAATGCAAGCTCAAAACATCCTTTCTATGGTATTTCGCACTTTAAAAAAGGATTTGGTGGAGAAAAACAACAACTTATACATTGTCAGGACATGCCTTTAACAGCAAAATATTGGCTAAATTGGTCAATAGAAACCCTTAGACGACTAAAGAGGGGATTTTAAACATATGCGCAGGAGGAAGATACTAAATTTATATGCTCTAAGACGTAAAATGACTCGTCGGATTTCTCGTGCAAAGAACCAGCTTTTCATGCCTGTGGTAGCAAGTAAGAGGCATAAAGATTATTCCTGGCACAGGTCAAAGAGTAATCCATATGTAAGAAAGGATTATAAATACATAAATAAAAAGAAGATTGAAATTGTGATTACTGCTATATGTATACTTACAACACTTTCTCTGCTTCTATATCACAAAGCATTTCGTATAGATACAATAAATGTAGAAGGGCTTCGTAGACTTACACAACACGAGATTACAGAATCTGTGTATGCTTCACTCGCGTATAATAAATTATACTTATTTCCAGCTAATAGTTATATTATGACTGATACCGCAAGTGTGATGGAAGTAATACAGCAAAAATTTCCAATTGAAAAAATTGAAGTAAAAAAATCATTTCCAAATACTCTTTCAATAGTCCTAGAGGAAAAGATATCAACTATTATATATGATAATGGAAAAGAGTATTCATACATTGGGCTGGATGGTCGGGTTGTCGAAACACTACGAATGGTGGGGGAGGACGAATGGAAGATCACAAAAGAAATGGTAACATCCACAAAAGAAAATGGAGATTTATTTATGGAGGAAGTTGTTGTAGAAGAAAAACACACTCCACCAATAACACAGATTAAGACTGAGATGGGGGACTACCCCATAATATACAAGGACATGAAAAAGGAATTAGAAACAAACGATATTGTTATCAGTGACAATATTGCAAGTAGTATAATTGAATGGTTTAATTACTTCGAAAAGAAGACAGAAATTCCTTTTGGATATGCTGAGGTTACCAACGAAGTAGGGGACACAACACTTCACACGAGGGAGGGTTGGGATATTATAGTTAGGGCGGATAGTACTACAAAAGATCAGATTGAGCGTCTTGAGTCTGTCTTAAGAGAAAAGGTAGACAGAAGTAAAATTAATTATATAGATGTTAGATTCAAGGGTAGGGTATACTGGCAGTAATATGTGTAGAAGGGAGTAGTGTTTTACAGGATAGAGGAGTGTCGCACAATGTACCTTATGCGACATCTATACTGTAGCTTTTGGTGTATTTAGTGTAAATTAGTATGTATTTAACTATAGAAAATATATAATTAATTAATTTTCCTGCTGTATTATATATAATTATATTGATCATATCATGTCACAATATTTGGCTAACTTTAGCCCAAAAAACGTCATTTTGCGACACTACAAAATGGCTGTTTAAAACACAGAGGTAGTACGTATCATCTTTTTATAATAAAAAAACACACGAGTATCTCATGTGCCCAGCGCGGGCTTAAAATATTAGAAAGATTGGTGAATATCTATCCAAATTATAGATAATTAACAGGGTTTACTGGAATCCCATTTTTCCGAACCTCAAAATGCAGATGTGGACCAGTAACAAATGGACCAGCACCAACAGTGTAAGGTGAGCCGCCAGAATATCCTATTGTGTCCCCTCTTGTTACAAATTGGCCTTCTGATACAGATACTTTACTCAAATGCCCATATACAGTTGATAGTCCCCCAGAGTGTATTATCATAACGTAGCTATAACACCTCCATGATGAACAAACACGGGCTCTACCAATATACCCACTTGATGCAGCTCTTATTGGAGTCCCCTGCCCCGCTCGTATGTCTATAGCATTATGTTCAAAAATATGCCTGTATGGGTATTCCGGGTCGTGAAAATCTGCAGTTATATATTTACTTTGTGTTGGCCACGACAATACCGTTGAGTCATCATCAATATTATTAAACTTATCCTGATTTTTAAGTTTTTCTCTTACTTTCTTTTCAATTGATGATATTTCATACTCTATCGATTGATATTGGTTTTTTAAACTTTTTACTAGCGTCTGAAACTTTAGTTCGGAAGATTGAGCAGAAATTAGAAGATCTTGTTTTGCAAAAGTTTGTTCGTCTAGATCTTTAATTCTCTCTTCAAGTCTATCCTTCATATCTTTATATGAATCCTTCCTATCATTTTTAGAGTCCCTTTTTTCCTCTAATTCTCCCTTGGATACTTTTAAGGCTTTTGCGCTCTTCCCCAAATCTCTTTCCATCATCTCAAGATGTTGTAATTGATTGTAAAATGAAGAAAAATTATCATATGCAGCCAGGACATATAACATATTCTTATTACCGTGTGTATATATGTTACGTATAAGTTCTGATAATATTTTCTGCTGTCTATCAATAGACTCAGCCTTGTCTTTAATTCCAATCTCTAAGGCTTCAATCTCCAGACTAAGGGTCTCTAATTTCTCGTTTGTGGCTTCAATATCCAACTTTACTTCTGCAAGATGGTTATCAATTATTGCTATTTGATTTGTAAGAGAAACCGACTCTTTTCTTTTCTGCTGAATCTTATCTTTATACTCCTGTATTGATTTTTCTATTTTTTTAATCTTCTCCTTCCTTGCGGCAATTTCTTTGTTTAGCTCACTCACCTCTTCTGTGTTTCCACCTTGATTTTCCACACCAAAAACAACTGGAGATGGTCCAATTAGGAGTATAGCAATCATTAAAACACAAAATAAACTAAACCTTGTCCGCATATATCTACATTGTATCATAAAATAACCTCTTTGCAGAGGTTATAATAGTTTTATTGCTTCCTTTATTCTTTTAAGTGATTTGTCTTTACCTAAAACTGATAGAATTTCAAATGGACCAGGTGAGTTCTTTTTTCCAGACAGGGCTACCCTGGTTGGCCACAAAGTATTTCCAACTCCGTAGTCATTCTTCTTTATCCACAACATTATTGATTCTTCTAGTGCAGCAGAATTCCAACTTTTATCATCATATGTAGTCAAAAATTCTTCTATAAGACTCAGTATTTTTTTTGCCTCTTCCCTATCCCCTTTTTTCCATATAAGCAATTCACTGGGGTACTCTAGACTATCTGCATACACGAATGCCAAATCCCTAGCAAAGTCCTGCAAAGTTGTAGCTCTTTCTTTTTCCAATAATATTACTTCGTCCAGCTCTTTCACAAATTGACTGTTCTCCATGCCAGCATCAGGAATTAGCCCTGCATTTACCATGTATGGTGCTACTAGTGAAGCCAGTGAACCTGTCTTCATTTGCCTTATATACTGCTGATTATACCAATTAAGCTTTTCGCGATTGAATACCGCGGCAGCTTTACCAACCTTTGAAATATCAAACTCCTCTATAAGCTCTTTTAACGAAAATATTTCCCTCTCGTCTCCAGGGTTCCATCCTAAAAACGAAATAAAATTTATTAAAGCATCTGGAAGATATCCTGCTTCTTTAAAATCTTCTACTGATACATCACCATGTCTTTTGCTTAGCTTTTGCTTCTTCTCATTAACCAGTAAAGGAAGGTGGGCGTATACAGGCGGTTCCCAATCAAATGCCTTGTATAATTGGATGTGTTTAGGTGTTGAACTTATCCACTCCTCTCCCCTGACAACATGTGTGATTTCCATTAGATGATCGTCTACAACAACAGCAAGATGATATGTTGGAAACCCGTCAGATTTTAGTAAGATCTGATCGTCCACCATTTCATTCTTAAACACAACTTCTCCTCTAACAAGATCGTTAAATTTAGTCTCCCCTTCTTTTGGCATCTTTAATCTTACAACGTAGTTGTTATCACTTACTCTCTTTTCTAAGTCTTCTTTTGGGATGGTGAATTGATTATTCATCCCCTCTCTATCATACAAAACTTGTTTCTTGGCAGTTTGCTGTGCTTCTCTCATTTTTTCTAATTCCTCAGGTGTATCAAATGCGTAGTATGCGTTTCCACTATCTACTAGCTTAGTGACGTACTCTTTGTATATTTCTAGACGTTCAGATTGGATATAAGGGCCTTTCTTGCCATTCTGTGTGATCTTATCATCTTTTAGTGTTACACCTTCATCAGGGCTAATTCCAGCCCACTGTAGGGCATGTAGGATGTTTTCTACAGCACCATCTACATATCTTTCCTTGTCTGTGTCTTCAATACGAAGAATAAGGTTTCCTCCTTCTTTTTTGGCAAGTAAGTATGCAAAAAGCGCGGTCCGCAGACTACCTACATGCAGAAATCCTGTTGGGCTTGGGGCAAATCTAGTTCTTATCATATTTATATATTTGCCAATACTATACCAACAGAAACAGCAAGATTCAAGGACTCTGCCCCTCCTTTGCCAGGAATTGTATATTTCTCACCAATCTTCTCTATCTCTTTTCTTAGTCCGTGTGACTCACTACCAAACATATATACAGTCTTGTTACTATTATTCATTTTGCTGATGTTCTCACCCTCCATTGCAAGTACACTCATATTATATTCTTCGTCCCTCAATTTATTAAGACTTTTAATGGCGTCGCTACTTCTAATTATTTTGACTCTAGAAATTGATCCCATCGTTGAGCGTACACATTTTTCATTATATGGATCTACAGAATCCTCGCTTAATAGTATATTCTCCACACCGAACCAATCTGCTGTCCTAATAATAGTACCAAGATTTCCCGGGTCTTTTATGTTATCAAGGTATACAATTGGACTGTTATTTATAATATCTTCTTCTGTATATTCTGGCATTTCTACAATTGCCATAACTCCAGAGAAAGTCTCTGTTGCTTTTATCGAACCAATATCTTTCCTACCACAAAACTCAATTGGGACTCTTTTCTTCTCGGCGAGTTTTATTATGTGCTGGATATCTTTCTCATCTCTTCTATTACCTTCTATTACAACAACCAGCACTGTTGCATCTTTTAGTGCTTCTTCTACCCCCTTTACACCTTCTACCAAGAACTCATTAAACTCGTAGCGGTATTTCTTTTGATGAAGTTTGGTTATCTGCTTTTTAATTTGGGGTTTTAACATAATATATCCATAAAAATTTAATAGTTGCTTTCCATATCCTAGGAGCTCTCCAGGGTTCACGTATTAGTCTCCAAAGCCATTCCAAGCCAAATCTTCTCATTATTTTAGGGGCCCTTTTTATTTTACCACTAATCATATCAAAACTTCCACCAACTCCCATCATAACTTTGACAGATGGTAATTCTTTTATATATCTATTAATCCACTTCTCCTGTTTGTTATGTCCAAATCCTACAAATATAATGTCTGGCGCTCTAGCTATTATATCGTCAATAATTAGATCATTATTATCTTCGCTGTGCGGGACTAGTTCACCATCAATTACTGACATGTTAGGTCCGATATTTGTACCAACGATGAAAAGACCTGGGTATATTTTGTTTAGATTATCTTTTGTATTCTCTATTACATCTTTATCTCCAGAGCCTAAAAGATATACCCTCTTTTCCTCTTCCTGTGCAATTTTGCAGATATCTTGCATAAAATCTACACCTGAAATCTTGTTTAGCTTTCCAGAAGAAACGAACTCTAATCCCCTTCCGTCACATATATTAAGTGAGCCTAGATTTAGGGCATTAAGAAAAGAGTTGTCAATTTGTGCATCTACAAGCATTTCTGGATTAGGGGTGAATATTGTATGCTGATCATTACTATTTAAAAAGTGGCGCACTTTTTCACGCGCCTCTCCCCTGTCGACCTCATCTATTCTTACTCCCATTATCTTCATATACTTAAAATATGTTATAATATAGCAAAATATTAGCATATCTTGACATAAAAATCCAGTATGTTATAGTATTATCACTCTCAGTACATGAGTGCTAATACTCCTAAATACAGTGTCATGGGACCTCAAAATTTTACACAAAAATCACAAGAAGCACTACAAAGAGCTGCTCAAATTAGTAATGAGAATGGACAGCCTCATATAGAGCCACCTCATCTATTTTTATCATTACTTTCACAAGATAATGGAGTTGTAATATCTGTACTAAAAAAGCTAAACATAGCTACCGCCCCACTTCGTACTCAAGTGCAACAGATGATATCCTCTTTGCCCAAACAATTTGGTCAAATGGGTAGTTTTGGGCAAATAATGATGGGACAGTCAATGATGTACATACTCCAAGTCGCATCTCAGGAATCCAAAAGGATGGGAGACGACTATATTAGTGTAGAACACATGCTATTGGCATATTTAAAGAATAAAAACCCTATCAGTGACATGTTAACTCAAATGGGCATAAGGTATGACGATGTGCTAAAGGTTCTTGCACAGGTAAGAGGTCACCACAGAGTAGACTCACCTACCCCAGAAAGCAAGTACCAGTCGTTAGAGAAATATGGAAAAAACTTTACAGAACTTGCCAGAGAAGAGAAATTAGACCCAGTTATAGGTAGAGATGACGAGATTAGACGTGTGATGCAAGTTCTAACAAGAAGAACAAAAAACAATCCTGTACTTATTGGTGAACCAGGTGTTGGTAAAACAGCCATAGCTGAAGGTCTAGCTCAAAGAATTGTTAATGGAGATGTTCCAGAGAGTCTTGATGGAAGAGAATTAATTGGTTTAGATGTTGGAGCCTTAGTTGCAGGTACAAAATTTCGTGGAGAGTTTGAAGAGAGATTTAAGGCTGTATTAAAAGAGGTTACAGAATCCTGTGGAGAAATTATATTATTTATTGACGAATTACACACAATCGTAGGTGCTGGCTCTTCAGAAGGAGCAATCGATGCTAGTAACATGCTTAAACCTGCATTAGCGCGTGGTGAGCTACACACAATAGGAGCTACTACAATTAAAGAGTATCAAAAATACATTGAGAAAGACGCTGCTTTTGAGCGTCGTTTTCAGCCTATTTATATTAAGGAGCCAGGCTTAGATGATGCAACAGCAATTCTACGTGGAATAAAAGAAAAGTACGAAATTCATCATGGTGTTAGAATAACGGACAAAGCAATTGTATCTGCTGTTGAGTTATCCGACAGATATATTACGGATAGGTACCTGCCAGATAAAGCAATTGACTTAATAGACGAAGCTACTTCTGCTTTGCGTATGGAGATTGAGTCTATGCCTGATGATTTAGATAAAATGAAAAGAAAGATAATGAAGCTTGAAATTGAGATGGAAGCATTAAAAAAGGAGAAAGATAAGGAATCAAAAGATAGGTTAAATAAAATTAAAGAGCAACTAGAGAATATCCGCGAGGAGAGTAATGAGCTAGAGGTTCACTGGAATACAGAGAAAGAAATAATTACAAAAATTCGTGAATCAAAGAAAGAAATTGACAAATTAAAACAAGATGCAGAAATATCAGAACGACAAGGTAATTTACAAAAAGTAGCAGAAATTCGTTATGCACAAATTCCTGGAATTGAGATGCGCATAATAGAGGATGAGAAAATGTTAGATGAGGTTCAGGAAGGAAGAGCAATCCTTAAAGAAGAAGTAACAGAAGAAGACATAGCAGCGGTTGTAGCTAGATGGACAGGCATCCCTGTTTCAAAAATGTTGCAAGACGAATTAAGTAAACTAAACAAGATGGAAGATGACCTTGCTCATAGAGTAGTCGGTCAAGGTGAAGCTGTAAAGGCAGTCTCAAATGCAATCCGTAGATCAAGAGCTGGAGTTAGTGAAGAGAAAAGACCAATTGGCTCTTTTATATTTATGGGTCCTACAGGTGTTGGAAAGACAGAGTTAGCAAGAGCTCTTGCTGAGTTTATGTTTAATGATGAGGAAGCTATTGTGCGTGTAGACATGAGTGAGTATATGGAAAAACATTCGGTAAGTAAGATGATGGGATCCGCGCCGGGCTATATAGGTTATGAAGAAGGTGGACAATTAACAGAAAAGATACGTAGACGACCATATTCTGTAGTGCTATTTGATGAAATCGAAAAAGCACATCCGGAAGTATTTAATGTTATGTTGCAAATATTAGAAGATGGACAATTAACTGATGCAAAAGGAAGGAAAGTCAATTTCAAAAATACAGTTATAATTATGACAAGCAATATTGCATCAGATATGATAATGAAGTTAGGCAGAAAAGGAGAGTTTGGTTTTGAGGGAGAAAGGTCAAAAACACCAAAGGTAAAAGAAGAGAGAGTCAAGGAGAAAATTATGGAATCATTACAAAATCACTTTAAGCCAGAATTCCTAAACCGTGTTGATGAAATAATAACATTCCACCCCCTGGGCGAAGAACAGATTAGGCTGATTGTAGACTTACAGCTTGAGAGAATTAAAAAGAGACTTCAGAAGAAGAAAATTACTCTCGATATAAGCAAAAAAGCAAAAGATTGGTTAGGCAAAAAGGGTTATGATCCAGATATGGGTGCTAGACCACTAAAACGAGTTCTTCAAACAGAACTCTTGGACGAATTAGCCATAGAGATGATAGAAGAGAAGGTAAATAACGGAGATACTGTAAATGTTGACATAGAAAAAGATGAGGTAGTGGTTAGTAAAAAATAAAATGACACAATAAGCAAAAACAGCCCCATAGGGCTGTTTTTGCTTGACTGAAATAATCTTTTATTATAACGTAGTTATGAGTTGGGAGGGTATCATGACCACAATCATGAGCGAGTCACCACCGCTTCGTAGTGGTGATACTAGAAAGAAGGATAGGTTCAGAGATGCTGTGTTGGAGGCTGTTCACGGATGGACAGGTTTCAAAATCAGAGAACAAGGGAACAGAAGGCCCAGGGTGTATCAGAAAGACATTCTGGACCATCTAGGCGTCTTGATTGAGTGCGTTCAACCACTGGAGTTCAAGGGAGCTTGGATTTCAAAGAATGCGCGTCTTGTGAAGTTTGTATTCATTAACCATTTCGCTGAGTGCTTCAAGTACACGATAGTTACCTGCGACCATGGTAAAGGAATAAGACTACTCAAGGTCATCAAAGCACGCGCTGAAGTATCTAAGGGGCAGAAGAAGGGATAATGACGGCGCTGCCTTATGGCACGTCGTCACTCCTAATTATTCCGGAAAGATTTGATTACCTTCCTCGTCATAAAGAATTACAGCAAGGGTTGGACATGACTGAGCAGCCAGAAGAATAGTATCTTCATCTTCGCTATCTGGATCAACAACATATGCAAGATTCTCCTCATCCATTTGGAAAACTCCAGGAGCAGTAACCACACATGACTGGGCACCTATACATCCTTGCCTATCAACAACAATTCGGCGGATTTTACCGCCTTTTCTTATACCTTGAGATAGTTCTTCAGGTAGGTTTTCCGGTATCTTTACATCCGGGAATGCTTTGTTTAATTGTTCATTAATTTCATTATTCATAAAGAAAATTATTGTCAAAATATTCTTCTGCGCTTTCAATATCTAGCTCTCTGCCAGACACATCCTCTCCCCCACTTTCTATTTCTGACATTATAGTTTTTGGTTTAGATGAGAATACAATACTGTTATCATCTACTTCAACATTTGGTGATTTTGAACAGTATCCTAAACAGCCACACCAATCAAGATCAATTTTATCATTTTTTTCTCCAGGTCTCAAACCTGCACCTTTGTGAATAGCTTCCATCACCCTTTCTGCACCAAAAGCAGAGCAGGAACCACTACCACATACTCTTACTTTTTTCATATTATAATCCCATCATAATCCTAACTTCCTTAGGAGCTGTCCACGGAGGGTCAAAAGTTACAACAATATCTACATCATCAATTTCTATATTCTTAAGCTCTGATCGTATTTGCTCCTTTAACATTGGGGCGGCGGGACAGAACGGTGTTGTAAATGTCATAGTAATAGTTACGGAATTGTCGCTCTTACAATCGATATCATATATAAGACCTAGTGAATAGATATCAATTCCTAAATCTGGATCTATTACTTTCTTTATCTGCTTAATTATAATATCTTTATTTTTCATAATAGTTGTTGTATCCTAATTTCTCGATTTGTTCAACTAGTTCTGATTTTCCACTTTCTACAATCCTACCTTCTACCATTACATGTACATAATCTGGTTCTACATATTTAGTAATTCCACTATTGTGAGTAATAATTAATATTCCCTTATTTTTCTTTTTGAAGACATTTATTCCTTTAGAAACAGTCTTCAGAGCATCAACATCTAGGCCAGAGTCAGTTTCATCTAAAATTGCATATTTAGGATCTAATGTTAATAGTTGTAGAATCTCAAATTTCTTTTTCTCACCACCAGAAAAATTAACATTTATATGTCTTGAGAGGAAGGATTCATCAAAATCTAGTTTATTTGACAAACTTTTTAGTTCCTTATAAAAATCTATTGGATTGGTCCTTTCGCCTGTAAGTGCTGACCTGCATGTCTGCAAGAAATTAGCAACTCCAATTCCGGGTATTTCTGGTGGGTGTTGCTGAGAAAGTAGGACACCCATCTTTGCGATATCTTCAGGCTTTGAGTTGTTGATTTCTTTCCTATCAACTAATATCTGCCCACCTGTAATTCTGTATTTGGGATTACCCGCAATTGCGTTTACTAGTGTTGATTTTCCAGATCCATTTGGACCCATCACAACATGCACTTCGCCTAGCCCAATAGTAATATCAACACCATGAACAATTTCTTTCTCTTTTGATGAAACTTTTAAATTATTTATTTCTAAACTCATACTTTCTTGAGCATTACTCCCAGTGTATTAAGACCAAGCATAGCACACCGCATTCTTCCTTGCGATATTGGAATGCCAAGTAGGTCTAGAACTTTCTCCTCATTAATTTCAGAATCTTCTCTTATATTCAAATTCTTTGCACACTCTGTTAACAACGACACACCAGCCATCGAAATTGCGCAACCACTTCCTTGGAAGCCTATATCTTTTATATAGCCGTTTTCTAAATATAACTGAATAATTATGTTATCTCCACAATTTGGATTGTGTCCTTTTTGTTCGTGACTAGTTTTTTCTAATACTTTAAAATTGAGTGGTTTTTTATATAGCTCCAAAATATTTTCTTTATAAAGATCTTCAATGTTCATATTATTTTGAAAAAATTTCTTTTACCCTACTTATGCCAGACATTAAACTATCTATATCATTTTTATCATTATATATACCAAACGATGCTCTTGATGTTCCATATATACCTAGATACTGCATTAATGGCATAGCACAGTGGCTACCTGCACGTGTTGCAATCCCCTGTTTTCCAAGAATATCTGAAATATCGTGTGGGTGTATTCCATCAATTGTGAATGAAAAGACCCCACCCCTCTGCGTTATGTCTTTTGGTCCAATAATGTTCAAAAGAGGTACTTTTTCAAGCTCTCTCATTGCATAATCTGTTAGTTCCTTTTCGTGTTTTTCAATTGAGTCCCAGCCAATTTTTTTTACGAACTTAATTGCTGCACCAAGTCCAATAATGCCTGAAATATGTGGTGTTCCGGCTTCAAATTTATAAGGAACCTCTGCCCATGTTGCCTCATCAAATCTCACTTCGGAAATCATATCTCCACCAAAGAAAAGGGGTTGCATAGCTTCAAGTAAATGATATTTTCCATAAATCACACCCACTCCAGTGGGTCCGTATATCTTATGTCCACCAAACACGAGAAAATCACAGTCCAATTCTTGCACATCCGTACTCTGATGTACAATTCCTTGGGCAGCATCTAATATTGTTGTGGCATCCACCTCTTTTGCTATTGAGATTAGTTCCTTGGAAGGTAGATAAGTACCCAGCACATTTGACATTGTAGCAAAAGAAACTATTTTTGTATTTTTATCAATTAGTTCCCTAGCAGAATTTAGATTAATTTGGTAATCATCATTTAGCTCAATAAATCTAAGCTCACATCCTGTTCTCTTTACTGCTTCCTGCCACGGAACTAGGTTCGCATGATGCTCTAACCTTGTTATTACTATATTATCTTCTGCTGACAGGCCACCGGCAAGCTGATAAGCAAGTAGATTCAACCCGTGGGTTGTACCATTTGTAAAAATTATCTCTTCCTTTCTATCTGCATTAATAAACTTTGCGACAAGCTCTCTAGACTTTTCACATGCTTCGGTTACACACTCACTCATCTCATAGAGCCCTCTATGCACATTCACTGAACACTCGCTATAGTACCAGTTTATAGATTTAATTACTTCTTTTGGTGTTAACGCGGACGCTCCACTATCAAGATAAACCAACTCTGGATTCTTTTGAAATACTGGAAATTCCGATTTTATATTATTCATACCTATATTTACTTTCCGTGCACCCATATATATATGGATGAAGTGATTTAGGAAGATGTTTGAGGATTGGTTCTACGTGTGCATGTACAGCACTCCTCGTAGCTAGCCCCTTATCCAGTCCATGTGAATTTAAATAGAAAAGCACTTCTTTGTCAATGTCTGATGTAGATGTTCCGTGACTACATGTTATATCATTCTGTCTTATTGATAATTCTGGTGTTGCAGTTATTTTTGCATTTTTTGAGAGCAGTAGGTTTCTTTCCTTTTGTAGTGCGCGTGTTTTCTTTGCTGATTTTTCCACATCGATTAGACTCTTATATATTACTTTAGATGTATTATCTAAAACTCCATTTGTGAGAAGGGTGCTTTTTGTATTCTCTCCCACATGCTTGACTGAGTGCTTAATATCAAATTCTTGACTACTATTTGTCAGAAAGAGTCCATATATACTTGTTTGAGAATTTTTTTCCAGTAGCTGGGACTCAATAGATGATCTGCTTGTGTCTGAGCCTATCTGAATATCAACCCACTCAATTTTTCCATCTCTTTTTACTTTGCTTACCCTTTTAATTGTATTCTTAATAGTTTCATTAGTATTCTGTATAGCAACATATTTAACTTCTGCACCAATCCCAACTAAGATATTCACTTCCAAATCCAACTCACCCTTAATATCTATGTTTTCTAATATCTCTACAACAGTTTTGTCCTTAACCTCAATATTGAGTTTCACCTTGTTAGTTGAACTAGAGGATTTAATTAGTATCTCAATTGGATTTTTTTGTACTTTGTCACCAATAGAAAGTTCATACAGCCCTTCAGACTTTTTTTTCAGCACCTCTCCAGATACAATAATATTTGTTTCCTTGTTAGTCATATTATCCAATTGCCCCCTCAGTTTCCATCATTATTAACCTCTGTAGCTCAATTGCATACTCCATTGGTAATGACTGCACAATGGGATTAACAAAACCTGTAACAATCATCTGTTGTGCTTGTTCTAAACTTAAACCACGAGATTGAATATAAAATAACTCATCATCTCCAATTTTCCCGACTTTTGCTTCATGCGCTACACTAACTTCGCTGTTCTCTACCTTCATCTTTGGAATTGTGTTACTCTGCGATAGCTCATCCATGATAAGAGCATCACACTCAACTAGCGAGTCTGAGTTATTAGCTTTTTTTGTTATTTTAACTAGTCCTCTATACGTATTAATTCCACCATCCACAGAAATTGATTTTGATCTAACATTTGATTTAGTGTTTGGTGCAGAGTGAATTACTTTGGAGCCAGTGTCTTGAGTCTGACCTTTTCCAGCAAAAGCTATACCAAGAGAATTAGAGGACGAGTTTTCTCCTCTAAGGACACTACACGGATACAGCATTGTTGTACAACTACCCATATTTCCACTCACCCACTCTATAGACGCATCCTTGTCCACAAGTGCTCTTTTGGTATTAAGATTATAAACATTTTTTGACCAGTTTTCTATTGAAAAATATTTGACCACTGCCTTCTCTTTAACAAATATTTCTACACATCCAGCATGAATAGAGTTTTTATTGTATTGTGGAGCGCTACATCCTTCAATGTATTCTATATGTGATTCCTCATCTGCAATAATTATAGTATGCTCAAACTGCCCAGAACCTTGTGCATTCATCCTAAAATATGCCTGAAGAGGTAGCTCTACATGAACTCCTTTTGGGATATATATAAAAGTACCTCCAGACCACACAGCTCCATGCAACATTGTAAATTTGTGATCATGAACCGGAACACAACTTGTCATGAAATATTCTTTAACCATTTCTGGATATTTATGCAGAGCAGTATCCATGTTTTCGAATATTACTCCCTTATCTAACAAATTTTCCTTCAATTTGTGATATACGGAATCGCTATCGTATTGTGCCCCAACTCCAGCTAGATGTTCACGCTCTGCTTTAGGAATACCAAGTTTCTCAAAAGTTTCATGTATCTCTTTTGGTACTTCATCCCAGCTTGTGACTTCCTTTGCGTCTGGTCTTACGTAATAGCAAATATCGTCAAGATTAAGATTTGATATATCTGGGCCCCAGTTTGGCAGTTTAGTTTCATTAAATAGCCTGAGTGCATCTAATCTTTTCTCTAGCATCCATGCTGGTTCCTTTTTTTGATTTGATATTTCTCTTACAACCTCTTCATTAATCCCCAGTTTGGCTTTATATAAAGAACTGTCCTTGTTTCCTCTATCAAAAATCTTCTTATTGTATTTATTTTCATTTATACTTTTCATGATATTCCCCGATTCATCCCTCTTACTTTACTTATTACAATCTGTAGTTTATCTATGCAGTAGTCAATGTCTTTCTTTGTTGTATTTGCACCCAATGTAAATCTTATTGCACTTGATACTCTTTCTGAACTAAGTCCGCATGCTCTTAATACATGTGATTCTTCTCCAGACTGTTCAGAACAAGACGATCCAGATGATACTTCAATTCCATATGAATTTAAATATAGTATAACTGCTTCGGACTCGGCGCCAACAAAAGAAACATTAAGATTTTCTTGTAACCTGCGGTCACTGTTCAACAGCGGTCCATTTATCTGCACATTCTTTATACTACTATTAATTCCATTCCATAGGTAGTCTCGTAAATTCTTTATTACATCTGACTCCTTTTTGTTGTCTTTAAGAATTGAAAGTGCTTTTGCCATACCTACAATACCAGGAGTGTTGTGTGTTCCAGGTCTAATCCCCTTTTCCTGCCCTCCACCATAAGATATAGGTTCTAGTTTGATACCTTTCCTTTTGTATAGAATTCCTACACCCTTTGGTCCATAAATTTTTGAGCTACTCATTGACATTAAATCCACGTGAAGTTTATCAACATTAATATCTATATGTTTCATCGACTGACATGCGTCTGTGTGAAGTGCTGGATAATTAGAACTGTTTTCTTTTCTCCATTTTATAATTGCTCTACCAAATTCTGGAATATCTAGAATAGTTCCAATTTCATTATTTGAGTGCATTATAGAAACGAGAATTGTATCTTCTCTTATTTCTTTGATTATATTATCAGCCAGAACTCTTCCATCTTCTTCTACTTCTACGTAAGTAATTTCAAAACCTTCCTCCTCTAGTCTTTTTATTGGTTCCAATACAGACGTATGCTCAATCCTTGTGGTGATTATATGCCTTCCAATACTTTTGTTAGCCCTGGCAAAACCTAGTAATGCTAAATTATTTGATTCAGTACCACCACTTGTGAATATTATACTAGTTGGATTTGCGGATATTTCTCCAGCAATTATCTTCCTAGACTTTTCTATGGCCTTTTTTGAACATATTGCTGACTTGTACAATGAAGATGGGTTAGCATATATATCAAAAAAATACGGACTCATTGCTTTATAGACCTTTTTTCTTAGAGGTGTTGATGCCGCGTGGTCTAGGTAGACTTTGCGCTTTTTTCCCCAAAACATATATACTTGAATCTTATAAGAATCTGATGTATCATAGAGGAGATTCTTGTCTCTGTCAAGGTAAATATTGCTAAAATGAAGGAATATTCTGCAAAATTAGAAAGTATTAAGGAAATAGCAACTGACATACTACAGTTGCGTTTTTCGCATCCTGAGGACCTTAAATATGAGGCTGGTCAATTTGTTCAGATAATTGTACCTGACAATTCGAAGGAAGTGCTTAGATCATACTCAATATCAAGTGCTCCAGAAGATAATTATATTGAATTCTGCGTTAAGTATTTAGAAGATGGAAAAGCATCAAACTATTTCAAGAAAATGAATATAGGCGACAATATGCGTTTTAGAGGACCACTCGGAAGATTTGTTTTTAAGGATAAAGACCAAGGTCACCATTTTATAGCCACTGGTACAGGTATAGCCCCTATAATAGGTATAATTCGTAGTAGGCTAGAGTATAATAACGAGACGAGGAATATACATCTACTGTTCGGCGTAAGATATGAGCAAGACATCTTTTGGAAAGAAAAACTTGATGATCTAAAATATAAATACACCAATTTTGATTATAATCTAATACTCTCAAGACCCCTAGACACTTGGAGTGGTATGTCAGGACATGTTACAGAACATGTAATCCCAAAAGAGATAAAGGATCACTATTATATATGTGGAAACGGAGGAATGGTAAAAGATGTTAGGACCCTCCTAATTAATTCAGGTGTAAATCTAAAAAATATTAGCTTAGAGATTTTCTAAGCTAATTTATATCGGTAGCGTCATATTAATTCCAGACCCACCAATCTTCTGTGTTACAACCTGTTCGTGAAAACTGACAGCAATAGGTAAAATATCTCCAGTTATAGTAGGATAATAAAGCATCCTGTTTTTTTTACCAAATTCGTATATTTCCTTAGTAACCCTGACATCCTGTTCACAATACTTCTTTATCTCTTCTATTTTTCCTTCCTCATACCATTTCACAGCCTGCAATCCGTCTGCGCTTTTCTTCATCTGAAGAGTTGCAGAAGCAATATCATCCAGCTTATATCTTTTACCAGAAGATTCTTTTATGCACTTAAGTAGGTCTAATTGAGGAAATTGTAATAAGTCACCAGCATAGAATCTGTTTAGAATTGGTATATCAAAGTGTTCACTATTGTATCCAATAATTCTATCTGCTTTTTCAAGAATTGGCCAGAGGTCACCGAGTTGATTTTCATCAAAAGATCTATATGAATCTGTTTCATACTCATAAATAGAAACTACAGTCACTTTTAGCGAGTCGTAATTTCTTATATCTCCATATGTTTCAATATCCAGTACAATTTCTTTTGACATATAATATAAAAGCAGCCTGAGGCTGCTTATTCAATTTAGGATTTACCTAACGCTTCATCCACCTTGGCAACATCAAATCCGACAATTATTGTCCCATTAACGTCCAGAACAGGGACTCCCATTTGTCCCGATTTCTCTACCATTTCTTTTGCTCTGTCTTGTTCTGCAGCAACATTTACATCTTCAAAATCTACTCCTTTTTCTTTAAGATAATCTTTTGCTTTGTGACAAAAAGGGCATGTAGGTGTGGAGTATACTATAACACTCATATATTTTTAATTAATTTTTTTAAACGAAACTTTAAATATTGGTTCGTATTCCTGATCATTTTCATCTGTAATCTGTACAGACTCCCCTTTCATAACTGTTGTCATTGCAATGTCACTTAATAATTCTTGCTCGGAATCTATATCAATCTTTAGATCATCCATCTGCACAAACTCTCCACTAAACTGTTCTTTCGTAACATTCTCTATTACCTTTTTCCTTTCTCGCATAGTTTTCATCTCATCAATAATTTCAACATATTCTTGAGAAGTTGATAAAGCATCTTTGTATGCCTTTTTTAAGTCTTTTAGTTTCTTTTTTTGTGTTTGTAGTCTTTCAAACACTTTTTGTATGTCTTGCATATATGATATCAGTCGATATATGATATCACAAAATCACTATTTGTACAGTTCTGTTTGTGGATGGACTGCTACCCAAGAAAACCAATATGTGGTAAATGGATTGATCCTCTCAAGTTTGTTATCAGTTTTCTTAAACATCTGCACTGCGTCCAATTCACTAATATACTTAAGTACAATTTCTTCACCTTCAAAATGATCTACAATTTCTTTTTTGTCTTTTATTTTGCTAGGTACGTACGCTTTAGCTTTATTATTTATAATAATACCAAACACCAACTCCTTTGGGTTTAGCCTATCATCTTTATTGTCCACAGGAAATATTATTTCATCGCTTTTATGATAATCCGCGTATGGGTCTCTCCCATAGAATCTTATAGCACCTGTGTCCTTCGAGAGCACCTCACCATCTGGATAATTACTGGACCACGAACCAAAGGTTGTAAGATCATATGGGACTATCCTAAGTTTCCTGCCTGTCATAGGACCTACAATGGCTTCTCCAAGCGCTTGGGACCAATAGCTAAGAGTTGCCCTATCATACATAACGAGATTTGAGTTCCAAAGCTTTCCTGATGTACCAAACTCTACCCTCTCGTCATTTACTAGTGGGTCAAACACAATACCAGAACCACACAGTGGGCAGTACGTAACTAATATTCTTTGTCCATTAACTGTATCATTTACAATTTCATGCCAGACTAGTATTTGATAAGGATAAAATCTACTAACTCCGTCCATATCTATACTTATCCCCGAATCATCGTCCTTAAGAAATTTACTTGCATCACTTACAGAAACGTATTTTGGGTCGTCTATAGAAGGAATACCGTCCATTGGAGGTCCTCCTCCAACTATATCTTCAAGAGGAACACTATGTTTTGTTTCTTCATCCATAATGTCCTTATCAATTTCTTCTGCTGTATTATTTGTGCTTGGATCTAGAGCTTCTTTACGTAGGTTTTGTACAGCAAAAAGGTAGTATACAATTGCAAATGTACAGATAATAACAACACTTATAATAATGAAGGCTTGTATTGAATTTTTCATTTCGTCTTATTTCTGAGACTCTACAATAGCTTTTACAATTTTTGAGTCTGCTTTTAGGTTTTCTATAAAAAGAATGTTATCTTTGTTGATAATCATCAAATCCTCTGGCTCATGTAGCTCTTCCCCAAGTTTTATTAATGACATGTCTGTTTTATCTATAGCGTTCTTGTTTTGATCCTGCAATTGTTGCTTCGCCTTTAGATAATAAATATCCGTTAGGTTTATCCACTCATACTTTTGTCTTTCCACATGACCAAAATATACTTGACCGTTTGTGAGAAATACTGCTTGATATGTATTATCTTGAAATTGATATGATTTTTTGTGTTTTATATATACTAACTTAGTTGCAATCAAAAGTATTATTACTGAAATAATCACAACTACAAGCTTCGATTCAATTACTTTATTTC
Source organism: uncultured Gammaproteobacteria bacterium (assembly GCA_964612105.1). Taxonomy (GTDB): domain Bacteria; phylum Patescibacteriota; class Patescibacteriia; order Magasanikbacterales; family UBA922; genus CAZTEU01. The sequence continues at coordinate 109,294 of CAZTEU010000001.1, forward strand.
CAATCTTCATATAATTATTGCTCTAGTGTGGGTTCATTATCCTCCCCTTGAGAATTAAAATTTACTGATCCAATATTTATTATCTTCTTCTCCGCCTCTCTATATATTAGTGCCCTATCTTTATAAATTAATAACCTATCACCATTTTCTGCATTATTAAAAAACTCTTGTTGTTCTTTGAGTACCACTATATCCTTAATAGTAGCCACTGCTGGTTTCTCCTCTGGAAGAAGAATAATTTTGTTTACCTCTTCGATTAATAAATCTACACTATTACTGTCTTCCTCTGTTACAGTATCTACGTTTTCTACTATTTCTACATCGCTTTTGTTTTTATTAGTAAAAAACCACAGAGAAAATAGTATAATTACAATAATAAAAATTACTGTGAGTATCACAGTGACAGGTGGTCTGTTCTCTTTTTTCTTATACTCTATAGGCATATACTAATCACACTATGAATCTAGATCTGTATTTTCTATTACTTCTGGGACTTGCTCTTGTATTTCCAAAACCTCTATAGCTTCTTCTACAACTTCTGGAACTTCCTCAATAACCACCGTTGATGGTTCTTCTACTACATCTTCTGTAACATCAAGCAATAATTCTTCTTCATTATTAATTATTTCTTCGTCCTCGCTTATAGTTCCTACTTCTTCTGACTCATCTACTGACTCAATCAACCCTTCGCTTTCCTCTTCTAGAACCTCGTCTTCTACATCTTCGATATCATCTTCCTCTACTAATTCTACTTCCTCAACATCTTCATCAGTAACGTTCTCCACATTCTCTGTTTCCTCCTCTATATTACCCTCTTCTGCATTATTCTCTTCCTCTACTAATTCTACTTCCTCAATCGTATATTCGCAAGTTCCATCATCCAGTGTCGCCTCCTCTGAGTAATTTTCTGCAGATGGATCTATACAACCAGCGCTTACTTCGTAATTGTAATAATCACTCCATGATTTTACTTCTAGTGTGTAATTTCCAGTCTCGCCCGTAGATACAAATATTTTTGGCTCGTTCACTGGCGTTGCTAACCAATTCAAGGGTACATCACTAGATGACACTGGATCTATAGAAATTGTAAATCCTTTGGTGCTTATATTTTCTGCAACAAAATAGTTTAGCTCGGATCTACTTGTTAGTGTAAGATTGATAATTGGCGTGTACGTAAACTCTTTTACAAAAACTATATCAACCTGACTATCCCCTGCAACTATCTTTGCCGCTCCAGCTGTTGCACTCTCTAGCTTGTTTACACTCTCAACTACTATATTCTCTTTCTCTGCTACTATCTCACTACCTGCAAGCAAATTAAGTGTCTGTTCTATAACATCTAATCTAGAAGATGTCTCTTTATGACTACTGTCCATTTCTGCTACATCATGCAATATTGAACCCATTTTTACTTCGTTTGAGGTTGTAAATTCTGTAAGCGTGTTTTGTAGTTCAGTATATGTATCATTAAGAGAAACCACCTTGATTGTATTTTTATCTACTTTCTGGCCGATATCCTCAATTTCTGACTGATGAATAGCAAGAGTTGATGTTACACTTCCTAAATTATTAACAACTAGCTTCTGCTCCTCAATTGCTTTATACAATTCTAAAATATATAACGAATTGGTCTCTGTTGTCTCCCATAGTTGCGTAGACAATTCACCAAGAGAAAGTCTGCCCCCCTCATCCCACTCACTTCGTCCTCTAATAGTTGGTAAGTGCCTATTCTCTTCTACAAAATCTGAAAGTTCAGCAATTCCCATCATCTGATACTGACTCCTAACATGATCATCTTCCTCTGCCACCTCTCCATCAAAGTACCAATCAAATACATAGTCAGCAAGAAGAACATTGTCGTCATAAACATTTTGAGCATTAATATTACCCGCCCCGGGTGTTATATCAGCGGGATCTCCAACAATAATTCCACCAGAACCACCCTCTGCTCCAGTTACATACAAGGTTCCACTAACATATGTATCTGGAGTAAAGTAGTCCCAATACATATTTATCTCTTTATTATCCCCCATCTTTTCTCCAGAACCAAACTCAACTCTGTTCTCTGTCTGATTTCTATAAAACCAAAATGGTCTGTTTACCTCTCCAATTACTAAACCACCTGTTGTGGTTACTACACCACTCATTAAAGAATCGCCAGTATATACTGTTCCAGACGCAAATATATTATTAAATGCAGAGCCGAAGTTACCAATTGATGACTGTGCATTCCCTGGTAGTCCAGGTAATGCGTCTCCCCCAAGATATACTGTATTTGAGACATATAAACTACCCCACGCTGCACCAAACCCACCCAAATCATATGTATCGTGCAACCATGGGGTTATTTGGGTGGTTGTAACAGATGACATGTAGGCTGTACTAGAAACAGTTAAATTTCTCCAAGCATTTTCAAACACTCCAAGATCTCTCGTATTGTCTCCATCTGGCATTAAAGCAGAAGCAACAGTAGAATTAAAGGTTACTGTATCTGCTGCAACAGAATCACCAAAAGTGTTGTTGCTGTTGAACACACCATTGCCTGTAACAGTCAGTGTACCACTCATATTTACACCTTCGGAGCTATCTGTTGTGACTATTTCAACTATGCCGGTTTTTCCAGCTGAATCAAAGCTTAGTGCAGATGCATTATTGTCTAATAAATCCCAATCGATGGCAGTATCAGATGTTATGTCGCCGTTTATACCAAAAGCTCCTGCATAAACAGTACCAGACGCAAATATGTCATTAAATGATGCGTTGAACCCACCTATTGATGAGGCTCCATTTCCACCAAGACCAGGAAGAGCATCCCCTCCTAGATATACTGTATTTGATACATATAAATTACCCCATGCCTGACCAAACTCTCCCAGATCATGCGTGTCATGAGTCCATGGTGTAATCTGTGTAGTAGTAGCTGATGCAATTCTTGCTGTACCAGATGCATATAAGTCATTCCAAGCGCTTCCGTACGCACCAATGTCTGTTGTATTATTTTCTGTTGGAGCAACCGTATTTGCAAAGGTGCTTGTACCACTCACAGCCAAATCTCCGGATAGTTTTACTCTTTCATGACCATCTGTTGTGTCTAGTTCTAATATCCCTGCAGATCCAGCTGAATCGAAACTTAGAGCAGATGCATTATTGTCTAATAAATCCCAGTCCAGAGCAGTTCCTGTGGTATCAAAATCCGAGACATTTGTTAGAACTGTTCCAGATGAACCAGAAAAGGTAAAGGTGGACGTTGCAGAAAGGTCTCCGATGTCTAGTATTCCATAAAATGCACCTCCGGAGGATTCCAGTATAGATATGTTTGAATTGGCATTACTTAGCACTAAATCACCAGTAGACGTTGTATTTCCAGCTCCATCTATTTTAAGGGCTGTTTCTTCCGACCAGTTTGAGCCATCCCATCTTAGCAATGCTCCTGCACTTGTACCATCTGCAAGTGTTCCACTAGCAACAGTGTCTACCCAACTGGAAGAAAGCCCATCATAGAGATATAGCAGACCATCGTCTGTATCGTAGTATAGATCCCCCGCTGAAGGTGATGTTGGTGCTGTAGTTGTTGCATATGCCCCATATGTTGTATCTGAGGTGTATGCAAAACCTACAGCGTTGACCGGTTGACGTGGTGTCATTGCCCCATCACTATTTACATTAACCTCTACCCAATACTGTTTGTCAAAATCTAGATTTAGTGCTGTTGTATCTCCAAGAGAAACGGAGAAATAACCACTAGATATTGAAACACTAGATTGGGTCTCTGTCCAAACAGAACTACCTCCAGTTAGTGCATCATACAATGTAAACACAATGTCGTATGTGGCTGTTACTGCCGCATCATTTCCGTCTGTTAAATATCCCGCATAGGTTATATAGTGAGGTACATTTTGCGCAGTTTTTGCTGGTACTGCAAAAAGCACTTGTGTTACCAGAAGCGCTACAATGCAAATGGGAATTATTCGCATTATGTTTTTCATTTCTTCTTTTTAATACCTTCTTTAAAAAATAACCAGTATATTGCAATTGACAGTATCAATATTATACCACAAATTATTATAATTGTTTGAAGTATGTCCCCAATTTTAGTCAGTGCTATCCTCTTGTTTATAACCTCTTCATTAACAGTGAAAGAATCCGTCGTTTTGTCTCTGTAAGTTGCAGATTTTACTTGGAGATAATAGTCACCTGGAGGAGTCTTAAACGCAAACTCCCCGTCTTCTGCTGTAACTTGTGGATTTATCTGATTGTATAAGTGTGCTGGCCATACAACCCACTCCCCCGTCTTATTTAGTACAAAGAGGGTTACCTCTGCTGACTTAATCAAGGATTCTTGTCTTGTAAACACTTTCCATGGTTTTTTCCAGCTCCACTCTCCCCATTCCTTTGTGTATACAACCCCGTATGGATCTACAAGCACTGTCCTATCCAACTCCTCATACGTATTGTCTGTATAAATAATCTGAACAATCATCTGGTATTTACCCTTCTCCTTTGGTGCATTAATTGTTGCTTCGTATTGATTTGAATCTCTGTTATAGCTTAGGACATATGCTTCTGTTTTTAGTGTAAGAGTGATTGTTTCTACAGGCTTCCTAAACATTGATGCAGAAATTGCAAATATAGCATCTGAGTCTGCAAATACATGCCAATCTACAGATTCATCGATAGGCTGTACTGTAATAGGAGCAACTATTGATTTTTCTTCTTCACTTGCAATATCTGGTAATTTCTCCTGTAATATCTCCTCAATCTCTACTTTTTCCTCTGGAGTGAGGGTTTTGTATATATTTGCTTGTATTGCACCAAATTGATCAACAAGCCCTTCTTTTATTTGGGAAACTCTCTCTCTTGAGTCTTCTCCTAAATCACGGAATATTTGTGCCACATCGTATAGCCCCCTGTTTATTCTTTGCTTCATTAATGAGAAAAGTGTTGGCTCTATTGTAATCTGAGACTCCTCCGGGGTAATATCCACAAGTCCTTCTGGAAGTTTTTGTGGTTCAGCTGGGAAGTATGGTAATTCTACTTTATCTTTCTTAGTGTCCCCCTCACTCTTATCTTTTTTTTCTGTAATTGATTCTGCTTTTTCTTTCTCCTCATATGTAGTTTTACCTGTGCTCACCGCCTTTATGGCTCCAGAAGATATATTACCTGAAGTATCAACAACAAAAAGTGAATAGTAATAGGTCACATTCGCGATTATATCACTATCTTTGTATGATTCACCCTCCCCAACATATATACTTTCTCCATCTGTACTGTTATTTGGATAAGACTTATTATTTCTAACCAATTTAATGCTTTTCATGTCATTAATCTCTGGGTTTTTCCAGGATAATCCTATATTTGACCCATCAAAAACTGCTTCAAAATTCGTAACATTAGAAACCTGCTTCACTATAGGTAATGAAATAAATGAGTATGACTTTGTTTCCTTTACATTATTTGGAAGATCCTTGAGATGAATTGTAAAATTATATTCTACTCCTGGAACTAAATCCTTGAGTAGAAATGAGTGATTCTCTGAAAAACTGTCTTCTGTTGCTGTGCTAAGATTATATAGATTACCTACTCCGTATTGAATATATGCAACCGCTATTTCGTTTGTATCAAAAACAATCTGAGCTGTACTATCTGTAATATTTATTATTGTAAGATTTTCTACAGTTGTAGGAACCTTATCAGGAAGACTTCCTCCACCTCCTCCCCCACTAGACGATGAAGAGTCATCAGAGCTAGCTTCTGCTGCAAGAGGAATTGGAACTGTACCAGACTTTACAGTAAAGCTGTCACTGGCGCTTTTTTCTGCAAGTCCTCCACCTGAGTTTACTTCAAAACTATCTGATGTGGAGTTTTCGCTTACAGAGTCTACCTGACCATTATATATCTTAAAGTTAGTGCTTGCTGAAACAGCAAACACGTTCTGTGGTATTAAAAAAATACAACCAACAAGCGCTATGATAACACCTCTCGCCATAATCATTTTTAATATTTGAATACAGTATATCAATAATAGTGTAATAATTGAACTAATTTCTGTGGATTATATAAACAAAAAAACCCCAATTTAGGGGTTTTATGCTCTGCGGGTCGGATTCGAACCGACGGCCAATTGGTTAACAGCCAACTGCTCTACCACTGAGCTACCGCAGAATTTTTTTCTCCTTGTTCGCGGGCAGGGATTCGAACCCCGATAGCCAGGACCAAAACCTGGAGTCCTACCATTAGACGACCCGCGAGTTATACGCGCAGGTGTCTGCGCATTGCAATCAGACTTGATAAAATCGTCAGCACCAGGACAATGGCGCACTGAGATCCAAGCAACAGCATTATATTCGAGTTGAAGTACATTGTCAAGAAGTCGGCCTTTCCAATAATTACCTCAATATATGGATCAAGAAAATTGGCTGTTAACAGCATTATAAGGTATGTAAGAACAGCACTGACTACACTAAAAATGATAGATACAAGCATGTATGGACCTCTCACAAACCAATTAGAGGCTCCAACTAGTTTTTTTATGCTAATTTCTATTCTTTGTGTATATATAGATATTCTAATTGTATTAAATATTATTACAAAAGCAATAATTGCAAAAAATATGCTGAGCGCCACACTAAAGCGCTCAACCTGAACCATAATCATATCTATGCGACTAATTGCCTTCTCTGTATCCTGAAACGTCTTAGATTCGATTATATTTTCATACTCAGGCACACCAAGTGCTGTTATTATCTTCTGGTAATCACTTGTCTCCCTTGTCTTAACTACCATTGTTGCTCCAAGTGGATTGTCTTCCAGCTCATCTAAAGCACCTACAATTTCTTGGCTGTCCTTGTAGGTTTTCCTAAATTGATCAAGTACTTCTTCTCGAGTATAAAACACAGTGTCTGTAACTTCAGGAAATGATTTGATAAAACTCTTTACTTCCTCGATTTGAGTATCTGTTGCTGAATGATCAAAATATATACTAACATCTATACGATCTTTAATATTCGCACTCGCCTCTTCTGTAAGAAGTCTAATAACGACGACTGTATTTATAGAAAGCAACATGAGTATAAGAACAAGAATAGTCATCATTGAGAGGCTTGAATTGCGGACTATATCTTGGAGCGCAAACTTAACTACACGTAAAAATGAAAGCATATTAAAGTATATATTTACCATGTTGTTTGTCTGAAACAACGTTTCCTTCTGATATTGAAATTACCCTTTTGTGAAGACTATTAACAACTTCTCTGTTATGTGTAACAAGCACTATTGTGGTGCCAAACTCATTAATTTTCTTTAGGATATCAATTATCTCTTGAGTGTTAATAGTATCCAGGTTTCCAGTTGGCTCATCCGCTACTAAGATTTTTGGTCTGTGTACAAGTGACCTAGCAATAACCACACGTTGCTGTTCTCCACCAGAAAGTTGGTGTGGGTATCTGTTTCTTTTATCTGAAAGCCCTACAACATCTAAAACCTTTGGTACAACCTCATGTATCCTACTGTGCGCCTCACCAGCAACCTGTAGTGCAAAAGCAACATTTTCATATACTGTTTTCTGTGGTAACAGCTTAAAGTCCTGAAATATCACACCAATTTGACGACGTAGAAATGGTACATCACGCTCCGCTATATTTGTTATATCCCAGCCTCCAACTTCAATACGACCATGGCTTGGTCGTTCTTCTGCAATAAGTAGCTTAACAATTGTTGTCTTACCTGTCCCGCTCTGCCCCACAATAGAAACAAACTCTCCAGGAGCAATTTCCAATGAGAGGTTCTCAACACCGACACTACTTTGATTGTATCTTTTTGTTACGTTTTCTAACGTTATCATAATCTAGATAATTATATCATAGTCTTGTGTTGTGTATCAAAAAAACAGATGCTTACTCTGTTATTAAAGGAGCCACCTCGGGGAGTCGAACCCCGGACCTACGCGTTACGAGTGCGTCGCTCTATCCAACTGAGCTAAGGTGGCATAGTGGTGCCTAGGATAGCTCTAGTCTAGGTATTATGTCAATGGGAGGTTCTTCGTATGGGTGATTTTTTTTAATTATATCTACAACACTAGCAACTTTGTCCTTGTGACATAGCATTATAATTACCTCTTCTTCTACCTCTTCTTGCTTACCTACATCACCAATAGCCGGTTCTGCTCCATCTCCTGGTATAAATCTACCAACAGACACAAAAGACCCACTACAGTGGGTATAATTCCCTTGCTGTCCAGCCCCAGCATCTCCCATTGCTTTACGCAAAGATTCTGCATCTTTTGTTGGTACAGAAGTTTGTATTTTTACAAAATCTGACTCTATTAGCATAGAGTTTACTATGATTCAAAAGGGTTTGGAACATTTATGTTCATCGTAACCTCTGATTCTGCTATTTTATCTTGTAGGTACTTATCAAAGTCTTTGCTTATCCTTTCACCTGTTTTTTGTATTATATGATATCCAAATTCAGATTTTAATGGTTCTTGATATAGTTCATTAACCTCAAGTCCAAATACAGCCTCTTCAAACTCTGGAATCATAATTCCTTTGCCAAACCAACCTAAATCCCCTCCATTTTTATTGGTGGCATCATTTCCATATTTTAGTGCAAGTTCTGCAAAATCTGCCCCATCCTTAATCTCATCCAATATTTTATTTGCAAGCTCTTTAACCTCTTTCTCTTCCAGTCCGTCTACTATTGCAAGTAATATATGTCTAGCCTGTATCTCCTCTCCACCCTCATACTTTTCCTCTGTTTCTCCACCCATTTCATTAAAAGCCTCTCTTACTTTCTGTTCTCTTAGAAGTGGTACAACCACCCTTTGGACATATGTATCCAAATCCCAGCCATATTTCTTCTGAAGATCCTCTATTGCATCTTCTTTTGATTCAAACTGACCAAATAGTTGATTGTTGGTCATATTTACATCCTCCTCTAATACTTCCACATTCAGTTCTCCAGCCATATCCTCAATTACTGAATTTGCAATAAGCCTGGCTATAACCTGCTGTGATAGGATCTCTTCACTCTCACCATTATTGTTCTGCCCTGTAGATATATAGAAATTCTTTAAAGATTTGATATCAACAAGATATTCTGAGTATGGTATTTCATCATCACCAACTGTTACTACCGGCACGTTGAAAACCCTAGCAGCAACAGTAGCAACACTGTTTGTAGATAATTTCTTCACTAGTATAAATCCTAGAGCAAGTACTACAAGTACAGCCACAACTAAGCTTAGAAGTGCTCCTAGTACAATCATCTGTTTGTTTGATTTCTGCATATATGTGTAATTATTTAGAATACTGGTGTATAAAATAGTACCACCATTTAGTTGGGTTGCCTAGATGTTCTATTTTTACCTGTGGACTATTTATATTCCTTTTACCACTTTCACCAGCCTGTTCCACAACAGCAACTTTTTCTCCGGGTTTCCTAAGATTTAACTCTGTCCTAGCTTTCTCTTCAACAAACGCATCGCTTGTTACGTATTCTAAAATACTGAGGGACTCTATTTTCTTTTGCTCCAGATTTTTTACTTCCTTTTCTAATAGCTTAATTTCATCTCTAATTTTTATATCCTGATAATAAGCACGTGCAAAATTAAGCGCAACAAGTACAGCAATAATAAGAAGTATAATTAGGAATAGCCTGGAGCTAAAAAAACGTTTTGCAACTGATTGTGAGTCTGAGTTTGGCATACTCTATAACTCTTTCTTTAGCGAGATAATTCTTTTTCTAACAGATTTTTCTATTCTTTCTAACTCTTCTAACTCAAGTTCATGTATCTTCTCCCTTATTGCATGAACTAAATCCCCTCTTAGTTCTTTTGCGCCCTTATCTAGATACTGCTTTTTCATTTTTTTAATATGTCTTTGTAAATCTTCCGGATATTTTACTTTTTCTGCAACAATTTTTATTCTTCCCTCACTAGCTTCTATCATGGTGTTTCCATATCTAAACATAGTTCCCCAAAATCCCTTTATTTTACCCGCAACATCTTCTATATCTTCTAGAGATATGTCTGAGATTACTTTTTCAAATATTCCTCGCTGTTCTATGTCTATTATTCGATCAGTTGTAATTACGAGAGCGTTTTTCTGCCAAATATAAAGCGTGTGAATAAGCCAGATTACAGCAAGGACAATTGGAACAACAAATAACATCTGCCCCCATTGTCCATGTTGGAACAACCAAAACATGAAAAAGAATGGGGTTGCAAATAGTATTGCAATTCCAAACCAGCTCCAAAAATATGTTAGCCAATATCTATGTATTACATGACTAATTTTTTCTTTTTCCCCAAGTTTAATTTTTTTCTCGAGCCCCATAGACTAATTTTATTGCGTCTCTAACAAATTGCCTATCGTCCCATGGAATAATTTTGTCGTTTTTTAGACACATTCCCTGCTCTGATCCTTTTCCACTTACAATTACTAAATCACCTTTTTGTGCCATAGATATTGCTTCTTCTATAGCTTCCTTTCTGTCTAATATCTCAAACAGGTCCTCATTAAGTGTTTTACCAACTTCTTTTGCCCCCTTTGAAACCTGTGCCATTATTTCTAGTGGATCCTCATCATAAGGATCTTCATCAGTAATGATAAATATGTCTGCTTTTTCTCCAACCAATCTACCAATTGGCTCTCTTCTTGATTTATCTCTTCCGCCACCTGTAGCACCACAAACATGAATAATTCTTTTCGGTTTTAGAAGATCAACAACAGAATATAATGCATCTAATGCTTTTAACTCAAAAGCATAGTCTACTATTACATCAAAACCTTCTTCTTTTGCCTCACCAATAAACTCAACTCTTCCAGGAGCATTTGTTAATTCACCAATTGTTTTATCTATTATACCCCAATCTACGCCGAATGTGCGAGCAATGGACACAGCACAAAGAATATTCATAGCATTATGCTCGCCATAGATTGGTGAAGTAAAACTTCTTTTATTTATAGAAAAACTTATCCCTGCTTTTGATGAAGTTACATTAGACAGTGTAAAGTCTCCACTCTTCTTTCCAAAAGTAACTTTCTTTGAAAAACCATAATTTATAAACTCCCCCGACTCATCCAAATCCCCATTAATTATGGCTGTCCTATTTTTTCCAAGTGATGCTGTATACGAAAACAACTTCTTCTTTGCATTCTTATACCTCTTAAAATTACCGTGTGATTCAATATGCTCGGGATATAAATTTGTAAGAACAGCCGTATTGTAATCAATAAATCTATGCCTGTGTTGCACAATTCCTTCTGAGGTTGTCTCTACGATAGCAATTTCACATTTCTTTTCTACCATTTCCCTCAGGAATTTTTGTACTTGCATTTTACCAAGCATTGTCATTTTTTGGTCGTTTAGTTTATCTTTACCTGCAATGTAAAAATCAATTGTAGAAAGTGAGCCAACTACTTTTCCTGCATTCTCAAATATTTTTCTAAGAAAAAATACGGTTGTTGACTTTCCACTTGTTCCTGTAATTCCAATAACTTTTAGTTGTTTAGATGGATTTCCGTATTTTATTGCCCCTAACCAAGCATAGAAAAGATGACGAAGATTAAGCACTCGCTTTGGAATAATTTTTTTTATTACTCTTTTCATTGCTATTCTTTTAAGCTTAGTTCGTAACTGATTATTTCTAATCTCCTAACAGCTCCTTTAGCTTGATCAAATTTGGTTCTTAAGTATTTAGTAAAGTGAAACTCAATTAATTCCCCTACTATTTCTTTTCCAGCAGATACACACTTCTCTACCATCTTCCTGTCCCCAATTGTTGCTGACTTTATTGCATATCTCTGCAATTCACCTGGAACATCGCATAACCCAGCCAAAAAAACGGAGTCATCAACACTTATATTTTTTATCTCACCCATCTTACCAGAGGTAATGAACTGGTACAATAGCGTTGCTTCTACGTACTCTTCAACACCTTCGCGATATGATCCTTCTTTTAATGCTTTCTGAGTCTTCCTATACCTTTTCTGTAGTGCTTTTAGTAGCTTTTCTGCCTCCGATAGCTTGAGCTTAGCAGCCTTCAAATTACCCGCGTGAATCTCAAATATAGCTCTCTTAGCATGGTGTTGTGCGTCTCCTGAGTGCTTTATTACATCTCTTCTTACATTTGCGTAAGAATTATATTCCCTCTTCATTTTTCTTATGTATTTCTTTTCCAACATATATTAATTAATTATTTTTTTTCTGTGTGAACGAACAATAAATATAAATTTCATAAACTCGATTAGTACAACATCAATCGCCCCAAATAAGAACACAAGTCCCCAATGAGACATATTCAGTGGTGTTGTACGCAGTAAAGTTTGCAGAGGCTCCCAGTATATGGACGACACCAACAAGATTACTCCAAACAATACACTGTATGTTACGTATTTATTATTAAATGGATTGATTTCCCATATCATGTGTCTAATACTTCGTACAGGATATATAAACAATAGAGAATTAAAAGCAAGTGTTGCAAATATAATGGTTCGTGTTAATTCCAGATCTTGTAAGTGTCCTTCCAAATAAACAAAAAGTCCAAGTAGTGCGAATCCAGCAATTATAGTTATTATGGAAATCATAATCTTCATGTGATTATCTATAATCTTTTCACCCCTACCTCTAGGCTTATCCAACATATTTTCCTTATCTCCTTTATCAAAAGCCAGAGCCATGGTTGGGAAAGTATCCTCTATTAAATTAACCCACAATATCTGTGCCGGTAATACAGCCAAAGGAAGCCCACCAGCAATACTTCCTATAACTATAATAATTTCTGTAAAGCTACCCGAAAGTAGATACAGAACAACTTTTTTAATGTTTTGGTATATTGTCCTCCCTTCCTCCACAGCCGAAACAATTGTACTAAACTTGTTGTCCAACAAAACCATGTCCGAGGTTTCCTTTGCTACGTCTGTCCCAGAACCAAGAGCAACACCAACGTCTGATCCTTTTATTGCTGGGGCGTCATTCACACCGTCTCCTGTCATTGCCACAGTCTCCCCATTAGACTTAAGTGCTTGTACAATATGAATTTTGTCCTTGGGATCTACACGAGCAAATATTGTTACCTTCTGTACAACATCCTTAAGTTTCTCTTTAGATATGGAACGTAATTGCTCTCCATTAAATACTGAGTCCTCGGAAACCTTCAATCCAATCTCTCTTCCAATTGCACTAGCTGTACTCACGTGATCACCCGTTATCATAACCACACGAATACCTGCTTTACGTGCAATTTTGAGTGTCTTTTTTACATCTGCGCGTAACGGATCGCGTAAAGCTATTAATCCCACAAAGACAAGAGAAGATACATCTTTCTCAGATATCTTATTAAGATTTTTATTTTGTTTTTTGTATGCTACAGCAAGCACACGTAATCCTCTGTTTGTTAACTTCTCTTGAGCTTCTCTAAACCATTCTTTCTGTTTTTGAGTTAATTTTTGCGTCTTTCCGTTCTTCTCAAAAAAAGTGGAGCGTTTCAATAAAACCTCTGGGGCACCCTTCACATATATCCTGCTCTCATTACCAAAATCATGTAGTGTTGCCATGTATTTTCTACTACTTGTAAACGCAACCTCATCTTTACGCACGTATCTTTCATCCAAATCAGCTTTTTTAATACCAACCCTTGCTCCTGCCTCCGCCAACGCTCTCTCTGTCATATCTCCCAAAAAGTGTATACCACCACTCTCTTTAGTTGTATCTAAAATAGCATTATTGCTGAGTGTACCTATTTTCAGAGCTGTCAAAACATCACTAAACTTACTAGGCTTCTTTTGTAAGAGTGACATATCATCATCACCTATCTCCTGCCCAGCAGTAATAATCTCTGTTGCCCTCATCTTACCTTCCGTAAGAGTACCTGTCTTATCTGTACATATAACACTTACAGAGCCTAGAGTTTCTGCTGCAACCAACTTCCTAACAAGAGCTTTTTTCTTTAGTATAAACTGCATTCCTACTGCCAGAATAACAGTAAGGGCAATAACAAGACCTTCTGGAATAGCAGCAACCGCAACCGCAATTGCAGTCTCAAAAAGTTCGAAGGTGGTGTATTCTTCGCTGTGAAAAAATCTTCCAAATGCAAAAATTGCTGTGGATATTCCAATCACAGCTATCGCCAAAATCTTACTAAGATGTGCTAATTGATTCTGTAAAGGTGTTTTTTCTTGTGCTGTTGTCTTTACTAAAGAGGCAATCCCGCCAAGTTGTGTTTGTAACCCTGCTGCTGTAACGAGTATAGTCGCCGAACCGTTTACTACAGTTGTTCCACGAAATACCATGTTTAATCTATCCCCTATTGCGACAGATTTTCTAAGTTGTTTTTTATCCTTCCTTACAGATTCCGACTCTCCTGTAAGCACCGATTCATCTACTTCTAAACTTTTATGTTCCAATATACGACCATCTGCCTGCACCTTATCGCCTGCTTTTATATATAATACATCTCCAGGAACAATCTCATTACTCTCAATCTGTATCTTTTGTCCATCACGCAACACTATTGCCTTATATGTAACTATCTTATGAAGTTTCTCCAACGCCCTGTCTGCTTTGTCTTCTTGCACAAAACCAATAATCACGTTCACTGCAATTGTAATTACAATAACAAGAGAATCTAGTAATTCATGCAAAAGAAAGCTTGCAATAGCAGCTACAACCAAAATAATAATCAATGGACTCTTCCATTGATCTAAAAAGATATTAAAACGTGTAATCTGTGTGCTAGAATCTGGTAACTTATTTTCTCCGTATTTTTTCAACAACTTCTCTGCATTATTACCAGACAATCCACCCTCTGATGCTTGAAGTTCTCCCATTAGTTGTGTTATACTCTTTGCGTGTGTGTCCATAGTTACAAAAATCAGCGCAATTCTTGACAGTTGCGCAGTAGTAGTATATCATATTCGCGTGCTAAAAAACTATACGGTCCGGTAGCTCAGTTGGTAGAGCAGCAGCCTTTTAAGCTGATGGTCCTGGGTTCGAGCCCCAGCCGGATCACAGATTGAGACTTCTCTTTTTGAGAAGTCCTTTTTAATTAGCAAATATATTTATTTTCTGTTAAAATATCTATATTATGGATATTATAATTAAAAGTTTTGCTTCTGCTGTTGTGACAGCAATAATATTGTTAATAGCAAGATTCTCTGGACCAAAGCTAGCTGGAGCAATAGGGGGTATCCCAATTGTTTTTGCAGTAACTTATGTATTAATAACAATTGGAGATAAGAGTGTTTCCAAGGATTTCTTGGTTGGTGGAATATATGGCGCTGTAGCTGCTATTTTTTTTAGTATAATATTAATCTGGCTTAATTTTCAGTTTATAAAGAGTCATTGGATTAACTTTATAGTTGCGTACACACTTTCATTTTTACTAGCTCTAGCGCTGGTACATTTCACATCTAAATAATATGACAATAATAATACAAGCTATAGTCCCTGTTTTCCTGCTTGTGCTTCTTGGTGTAATTGCTGAGTTGTTACTAAAAGATCGTATAGAGCCACCAAAATACCTTGTGTGGTTAGGTTGTGCAGAAAACTCTTGGATTAGTGGTCTTAATGGTTTTGCGCTGTATTTAGGGCTTCCAGCGCTTATCTTCTATAGTCTTGCTCATACAGATAAGTCCCAAATTCTATCTACACCTGTTATTGGAACAAATCTGGCAATCTTGGCTGGAACAATTCTGGTTACAACTATTGTTGTACATCTGTTAAGACTAAAGAAAGAAATAGCTAATGCATATATTACAGCAGTATTTTTTGGTCAGGTTGCATATCTAGGCTTTCCTTTTTTAGACTCTTTAATACCTGGTTCTACAGGTATAGTTAGCATGCATGTTGCTGTTCATGTTGGTATAGCATTTACTGTGCTTTTAGGGGTACTGGAGTATCAGCACTATAGCAAAGCAAATGTTGGCCTAATACTAAAAAGCCTAATTAAAAATCCATTACTACTTTCTGTATTGCTTGGTGTATTGTGGTTAATAGGTGGATTTGGTATTAATCCAATGGTCGACAAAGCTCTGGCTATGCTTGCATCTAGCGCATCGCCTGTTGTGCTTGTGGCAATTGGTATGTTTATGGGAAGGAAAATTAACATAGACAAAACATTTATCCATTCTGTACTTATTGCTGGATTTAAGATAATAATATTACCTCTTTTATTCCTTATTGTTGGTCTGTTCACAAAGCTTGGTTCCTCGTACCAGATATCAACAATACTTGCTGGAATGCCTGTGGCTCTTACATGTTTTGCTTTGTCAGAAATATATGATATAGACAGAAAAGTTATTGCTAATGCAATAATACTATCTACTATTGGTTCTATTGTATCACTTAGTGCATTGTCGTTTCTTGTATTATAGTTTGGAAACAAAAAAGTATTATAAAACCACTCATACTGAGTGGTTTTATGTTTGATCTGTATTATTTTAGCTTCAGATCACCAAGTGGTGTGTTCTTCTGCATTGTTCCGTCACTGTCCCAAGTTATGTCATAAGTACCATTTGAGTTGGCCTTTGTAACCTTACCTGACCAATAACTTCCACCGTTCCATCTTGCTTCTACTGCTGTTCCAGCTTTTAGACGTACACTACTAGCCGCTGTTCCTGGCTGTGTTGTGCCATCGTCCCACTTTACATCAAAAGTACCATTAGCATTTACTTTACTAATCATACCACCGTACCAACTTCCGTCTGTAACCCACTTTCCTTCTACTGGGGTACCTACTGAGAAAATACCGCTTGATGGTGCTGGTGCGCTTACTTCTACTTTTACATCAGAAGTGTCTGCTGATTCTTTTGCAGTGGAAACACCAGGGTTTGGATCCAAACGAAGCTCACTAAGTGATACATCGTACTTTGCTCCATCATAATAAGTTACAGTGTAAACATCATCACTAATTGATGTTACTTCTGCATCATAGTAAGGAGTACCTGTCCATTTTGCAATGACTTTTGTACCAACCTTAACTTTACCCTCTTTTGGAACCACGTTACGTATGATTTGGTCAGGAGCAACACACTTCTCACCACTTTCATCGAAAGCAACGTTGAACCCAAGGTCACAGGTTTTGTCTATGGTACCTGAATACCATTTTTGTGATGTCCACTCAGCGAAGACGTTGTCCCCAACTGCAAGTGGCGCCACAGAGGATGCACACCCTCCTCCAATTAGAAGAAGAGAAACTGCAAGACCTCCAAAAAGTCGGCTTAGCCTCATATAACTTTACGTTATTAATAAATAAAATTTAATAAACTATCTACTTTTTTATAACAAGTGAATTTAGTGAATTGATTATATCATTTTCCCTTGCCTGGGGCAAAAGTTCTTTTAACTTATCCCCAAGTGCATCTCTTCTTGCCTTATTGTCTATTAACTTAATAATTTCCCTGGACAGTGCATCCCTATGTATATCATCCTCATCTACAAACACAACAGCACCAGATTTCTTTAGAAAATCTACATTTTCTTCCTGATGACCTGGCTTTGGAACTAATATAGACGGCTTTCCAAGAGCTGCAAGTTCACTAATTGTACCAAATCCACCTCTAGAAACTACAACATCTGCAATCGCATATGCGTGTTTCATTTCATCACTAAATGACTGGAATACATGATAGTCATCAAAATGCTTCATAGCATTCTTTGCTAGCTCTTGTGAGCGTTCTTTACCTGTAAGATGTATTATCTGTGCTTTTCCCTTAAGAGCCTCCAGAGAGTCCACCACAAGCTGATTAACACGCAGAGAACCTGTACCCCCTCCAGTAACAAAAACAACAGGTAGGTCAGATTTTATAGAAAAAATCTGCTTAGCCTTCTCTTTATTGCCATTTAGTATGTCTTTTCTGACAGGATTCCCTATCCACCTAGTTTTTTTCTTTGGAAAGCCCTTTAGTTGCTGTTTTAGTGCTGTTGTGATAAGGGTAGCGAATGGGGACATAACCTCATTACTCATCCCCTTCTGTATATCCTGCTGATGTATCCATGTAGGTATTCCAAGTAGCCACGCAGCCCAATGTAGTGGTACAGACACAAAACCACCCGCAGAGATACACCCGTTTGGCTTTTCTGCTTTTAGTAATTTAATTGACTCAAAGACACCTTTTATAACCCTAAAAATATCCAACACATTAAGGAAGGAGATATACCTCCTAAACTTTCCAGATGAGATTGAGATAAACTTAATATCATAGTTTTTAATAAACTCTCTCTCTGGACCAGTTTCTGAACCTACCCACACAAAAGTAGCGTCTGTGTATTTATTAACAATCACTTCACGCATTGCTAGTAGTGGAGTCACTGGACCTAATGTACCTCCTCCAGAAAGTAATATTTTCATAATTTCGCGTGTTTAGAAACATTAATCATTATACCCACTCCTGCCATTACAATCATAAGTGCTGTACCCCCATGACTTACAAAAGGCAAAGGAACGCCTGTAAGAGGAAGAATGCTAACCATTGCACCTATGTTTAGGAATGATTGGGCTAATATCCAGATAAGTATACCTGTAACTAAAAACTTTCCAAAATCATCCTTTATCGCCTGTGCTAATAAGAATCCCCTATATGCAATTCCAACCAAGATTGCAACTAGCGCAAGTGAGACTATTAGACCCATTTCCTCAGCTATAATAGCAAAAATACTATCTGCATGCACCTCTGGAAGATACTGAAACTTCTGCCTGGATCTACCAAGACCTAGACCTAGTGTTCCACCAGATCCAATAGCCACTAATGCCTGATTTGTCTGATATCCAACTCCTTGAGGATCTAGTTCTGGGTGTAAAAATACAGTCAGTCTAGCTGTCCTGTACGGCGCAACTAGTATTAGTAAAACCATAGCTGAAACACCAGAAATAGCAAAAATAGACATGTGGGTAGGTTTTGTTTCTGCAACAAAGAGTAATCCAAAAACAATCGCTAATAATATTGCAACAGTACCAATATCTGGCTGAAGTACAACTAAAATAATTGGTGCAAGAGCAAGTCCAATTGCCACTAAAAAACCTTCCTTAAAATCCTGGATGCCTTTCCCCTTCTTCGCAAGATACGCAGATAGAAAAATTATTAGACCTAGTTTTGCAAACTCCGCAGGTTGTATGGAATTACTACCTATCTTAATCCAACTCTGAGCTCCCGTATTAAGGCTAGAGCCGATACCTGGGATAAAAACAAGAATAAGTACAAGTAACACAAGCCCGTATATTGGTGTAGCAAATTGAGCAAGTCTCCTATATGAAATCTTTGCAAATGCAAAGAATAGAATTAGTCCTGGAATTACCCCAAATATTAGCTGTCTCTTAATAAAAAAATAACCGTCCTGGAAACGATCATGCCCAACCGGTGAACTTGCAGAGCTTAGCATAACAAGTCCAAAGATAAGTAGAATTGTAAATAGAGATAATAATGTATAGTCTGCCTGATTGCTGCTTCCCCTCATAACTAAACGTTAAGAAGTATAATTAGCTGTGCTACTACCAATATTACTAACTGACAGATTAGAGATATTCCATTAAAAATAGTAGATACAAACTTATCATCTCGGAAGAACAGCCAACCAACCAGGGCATTTACAAGTAAAATAAGTAGCCCTAGACCAGGCAGATAAAGCATATGTTGCCAAGGACCAATAAGATCTACACCAAATAGTACATTGTAATGCAGGAAAATATGATCTTCTCTTGGTCCAATATGCCACAATAGCCACAACCAAGTAGCTACATTCACTATAAATGAGGACAATACAAAGATAAGGTTTGGTTTGTATTTTAAATAAAGCTTTATAGGGTAAAGATTTTTTGACATATATTTACTACATTATAGCTAATATATGCACTATTGACAAACTTACTCAAGTTAGCTATAATCTTGTCATTCAAGTTAAAGAATGATTAACGACAGATATAACACCCTTCCTGAGAAATCATAGGTGAATATCTGGGCGGTTCCTCTATAATATAGATTGTAGTCGAAACAATCCATATAGAGTGGTAAAGAATACTTTCTTATGGCAAAAAAGAAAGCAGGTGGTTCTACCAGGCTGGGCCGTGACTCTAATCCACAGTATCTAGGTACAAAAGTTGGAGATGGTCAGACAGTCAAAAGCGGGCAGGTTATTGTTCGTCAACGTGGTACAAAAATCCACCCAGGGAAAAACGTAAAGCGTGGTAAAGATGACACACTTTTCGCACACATTGCAGGAGTAGTCAAATTTACACAGAAGAAACGAAAGCGTTTCGATGGATCGCTAAAACTTGCTAAGTTTGCAAACGTTATCCCAACAGGAAAAAAATAATTCCAAATAAAAAATCCCCTTATGGGGGTTTTTTGATTGCTACGCGAAAAAAACAAATATTCATGTTATACTATAATGCATATGCCACACCCAATACATCATCAAAACAGACGAAAGCGGATTCATCTCAAACACGAGAAATATCCGCACCCAAACACATTAAAAAACTTTGTAGACAAACTAATATATCTTGTTTGCATTTTTGTCCCTTTCATGACATTAGTGCAATTACTAAAAATATACTTAGAAAAAAATGCATCCGGTATATCATGGGTAGCGTATACTGGTTATTTTACAGCAAACCTTGTTTGGTTATTATATGGAATAGTACACAAAGAGAAGCCAATCATGATTATGTATACTCTGCTAGCTATCCTTAACATAACAATCGTGATAGGCGCCTTCCTTTATTAATATGCCTCCTGTAGTGCAAAACATATTAGTGGCTGCATTTTCTCAACTAATAGGGGTATTTGGGATTTTTTTTGTGTTTGGTTTTGTTCTCTCTAGGTTACAAAGATGGACGTCTAGTAATTATTATAGGAGTGTTGGCTGGAAAGGAATATTATGGACAGCTTGGCTTGGTACTCCTATTCATGAATTATCTCACGTGTTCTTTGCTTGGTTATTTCGTCATAGGATAATTAAAATTTCCCTGTTTAAACCAAACAGAGAGACTGGAGAGTTAGGTCATGTGGATCATTCATACAACAGATTAAGCATATACCAGAGGATGGGAAGTTTCTTTGTTGGGGCTGGTCCAATGATTATTGGACCATTTGTATTAACTTTCTTGCTGTATGCACTTGTACCAAATGCAAAAGGCGTATTTAATCCTCTTATAGACACATTCTCAAGTGTTTCTGCATTTACCACATCCGTAGTAGCAATTGGAAAACTATTCATAGTAGAAAACATTAGATCTTGGAAATTTTGGATATTTATTTATCTATCATTATGCGTAGCATCTCACCTCGCACCAAGTAGAGCTGACCTAAAAACTATGTGGGGAGGCCTTGCCTGGATATTTGGTTTGGTTATTGTGATAAATGCCGCCACACTAATGCTAAATATAGATCTGACAGCGTATGTGCTCAGAGTAAATCAGTATCTTGGAATCTTTACAGCTATTTTCCTGTACGCTACAATTTTATCTGTAATACACTTTATTTTCTCTCGTTTTATTTTTGCAATATTCTCTAAAAACTGGAAGCTTGGTCAATAATATGAATAATAAAAAAATAAAGCGCTCACCTGCGCTTTTAAAGAAAAGAAAAATAATAAACTCAGTTACTGCTATAAAAGTAAGAGAGGAAATTATTGCGTTAAAAAAAGCTGCAAAACTTACAGATAATATTTTTGATAAGATAATCAAAAACTGGAAGGAGTTTAATACAGAAAAGGATATAGAAACATTTATATTAAAAAAAATATCAAATCTTGGACTTAGGCCATCTTTCCCTCCAATTGTTGCTAGTGGAAAACACGCATGTAATCCACACGCTGTACCAAGAAATAAAAAATTGGAAAGAGGTTTTTGTGTTATAGACATGGGATTAATATTTAATGAGTATTGTTCGGACATGACAAGAACAGTCTTTATTGGAAAACCTAAACAAAAAGAAATTGAGTTGTATGAAAAAGTTTTAGAAGCACAGATAAAGACAATTGCAAAGGTAAAAATTGGGATGCAGACAAAAACATTAGATAGGTATAGTAGAAAAATACTTGGAAAGGAGCTTTCTAAGCAATTTATTCACGGGCTTGGTCATGGTGTTGGTACTCAGGTGCACGAGTGGCCGTTTATAAACTCAAAAACCAATGCAAAGCTATTGGAAAATATGGTTTTTACAATTGAGCCAGGGGTGTATGTAAAAAAAGGCTATGGTATAAGAATAGAAGATACGATTTTATTAACAAAAAAAGGGCCGGAGACCCTAAATAAATCTTCTAAGAAATTAATTATATTCTAAATAGAATTATTTACTATTTAGAATATTGATTATTTCCTTATATACTCCTGGACAAGCCATTACAAGCTCATCCTTTTCTATGTTCCATTCATTTCCACTAAAATCTAATGCTACTCCACCCGCTTCTTCTACTAATAACTTTGCAGGAGCATAATCCCATATTTTAGCACCTTTGGATATTGACCAATGAATTTTTCCTCCCGCAACAAAAGAAGATGAAACGCCTACACTACGGAACGAATTAAACTTATACATGTATTTATCTTTTACAGCAAAAAACCTCTCGTGTATTTGTGCGTTTCTATTTCTGAATGTACCTGGTAAATCTCCCTGGGAACCAGCAAAACCATCCTTCTTTGAGCATTTGATTCTATGGTCATTTAGGTACGCTCCCTCACCTTTTTTAGCGAAATAAAATTCATCTAGTAATGGATGGTATATTGTTGCAAGGATAGGAGTTTTTTTATGCAATAGAGTAATCATAACACAGAAAAGTGGAAGTCCTCTTGAGAAATTACCAGTCCCATCTATTGGATCTATTAACCACGTGTACTCTCTCCCTAAAAGATCTTCATCTTTTTCTTCAGAAATAATACCATGATCTGGAAACTCTTTTTTAATCCTATTAACTAGCATTGTATTTGCATACTCATCCGCCTCAGTAACGTAATCCATCTCGTCTTTTTTTGTATACAAAACATCTACTTTTTTGTATTTTTCCAACACAAACAAACCCGCCTCTTTAGTGGCGGACTTAATTACTTTTTCAAATCTATCTTCCATAACAAAATGATTTTGATCATTTGAGTTTACTTGCGGAAGGATGGGGATTCGAACCCCAGGTACCCGTTAAGGTACACAGCCTTTCCAAGGCTGCGCAATCGACCACTCTGCCATCCTTCCTTAGCGCTTTTTACGGAATATATATATCCCTGCAATGACAAGAAGGATAGCAAAATATTGCGCCGGAGTCAATCCAAAATAGCGAGCATCTGCTTGCACTATATCTTCTGCTCTGTAAAAATCTAACACTAGTCGCAATATTCCATAATAAACAAACAGCATAGATATATACCAGCCACTTCTCCTCTTCTTATACCAAGAAAATATAAATATAATTGCAAGTGGAATAAGCCCCAGTATTTCCAGAAGAGCTGTTTCTAATCTAGCTCCTCCTATATATTTAATAGCTATAAAAGAGTCACTTCTTTTACCAAGATGATCATGAATCATAACACAGCCTATACGACCAACCATCCATCCAAATAATGCAGAAAAGCTTATCAAGTCTACAACCTTAGTTATATTTTCTTTTGTTACATGATATTTCTTTCTAAGTAAAACAAAAGCAAGTCCTGCCCCAAACAATCCACCAAAAGATGACATCCCGCCTTTCCAAAGTTTAATTATTTCTGCTGGGTTTTCCAAAAAGAATGATGGTTCATAGAAAAAAGCATGGAAGAACCTAGCCCCAATAATTCCAAATATAATCATCCAGAATGCTAGATCTATAATTTTCTTTGAGTGTGTACCAACGAAAGAGTAAGAATACTTTTGGATAAGTATAATAGACACAATCATTCCAAGTGCTACAAAAAAACCCCACACTTGAATTGGTATAGGTCCAACATTAATTACAGTATACTGAAACCATGGAATCATATTACTTATTTCTAAACTCATTAATTATACTCATTGCCTCATCCACATCATCTGTAATTTTATATAGCTCAGTATCTTCTTTAGAGATTGTTCCATTCTCTTTTTCCAATATCTTTGTTATAAATTCATCTAAATCCTTCCAATAGTCGGAGCCAAACAAAATTATTGGAATTTTTTGCATCTTATTAGTTTGTATAAGGGTTAATACCTCAAAAAACTGATGCATTGTTCCAAAACCACCTGGGAAAAACACAAATGATTTACTTGGTGCTGTTACTATTAGTTTCCTAGTAAAAGGAAACTTAAACATTATTTGTTTATTTACATAACTATTCATCCTAGCTTTACCGTGCACTTCCATACCAACACCTACAGATTCACCCCCTACTTCTATTGCACCTTTATTAGCAGCCTCTGCTATTCCAGGAGCTCCACCAGTTACTGTAGAATAACCATTTTCTGCTAATTTCCTTCCAAGTGTATATGCAGATAAGTAATAGTCACTTTCTGGTTTTACACTTTTTGTTCCAAGCACAGTTACATCTTCTACTGACCCGGTTAAGAATTCAAAACCCTCAACAAGCTCTGCCATTATTCTAAAAATCTTCCAATCCATTTGTTTTGCTGGACCATGGAAGCTTAATGTAGATAGTTCACATTTTTCCCTTCCTTCATTATCTTCATGAGTAGAGATAATATCGTATGCTTCTTGCGCTGTATCCACTATATGCCACTTTTCTAATGATGCAACATGAGATACGGAAAGTCTACACACGTTTTCTCGTAAAAACCTTACCAGTGGTTCCCAATAACTCTTTCCTACAAGCACAATTGGTAGTTCGCACATTTTCTTTATTTCCATGTGATCTATAACCTCAAAGAACTCGTCCATTGTCCCAAATCCACCAGGGAAGAAAATGAAAGCGTGCGCAGGAGATGTAAGCATTACTTTACGTGTAAAGAAGTATGAAAAATCTAATGACTTTGTGGCATATGGGTTAATTGTTTGCTCAAACGGGAGTTGTATATTAATTCCTACGGATTCTCCCCCAGCTTCATGTGCTCCACGATTGCCAGCTTGCATTATTCCGGGCCCTCCTCCGGTTAGGACAGTATATTTTCCCTTAGCTAAAAGCGCGCCAATCTCTACAGCAATCTTATAATATTTATTATCCTCCTTAAATCTTGCAGAACCCAGTATTGTAACTTCTCTTTTTAATGACGATATGAACTGGTAACCCTCAACAAACTCTGACATTATCCTAAATATTTTCCAAGTGTCTCTGTAGTCACCGGATTCGTTTATTCTATAACTAAAATCTTTTTCCTCTTTCATATATTTAATTTATTTCTAACTGATGACCTACCTGTAAAACTGTTTCATCTCTCATCCTTGGTCCTATAATCTGCATACCTACTGGCAAACCTTCGTCTGTACTTCCAACTGGAACAGATAAAGAAGGAAGTCCAGCAAGTGCAGAAGGTGCTACAAAAACATCTGCGAGATACATTGATAATATATCGTCTCTCTTTTCTCCTATCTTAAACGCAGTATGTGGAGATGTTGGAGTAAGAATTACATCAACATTTTCAAACGCATTGGTGAAATCCATTCTAATAAGAGTCCTTACCTTTTGTGCTTTTTTATAGTACGCATCGTAGTATCCTGCAGAAAGTGCATATGTACCTATCATAATACGTCTCTTAACTTCATCCGGGAATCCTTTTGCTCGTGATTTAGTATATGCTTCTGTAAGATTACTATGAGGTGCTTGCACTCCGTATCGGATACTATCTATTCTAGCCATATTTGAACTATCCTCACTTGGGACTACAATATAATAAACTGGTACAGCGTATTTTGTGTGTGGTAATGAAAGCTCTACTATTTCACAACCAAGGCTTTCTAATTTTTTTATTGTTTCTTTTGTAATATCTCGCACTTCATCTTCCAGTCCATCATTTTCCATGTATTCTTTTGGTATCCCAATCTTCATTCCTTTTATACTTTTTTGTATTTCTTGATTGTACTTTGGCACCTTATCCATCACAGTTGTAGCATCTCTTTTGTCTTTTCCAGCAATAGTTTCCATTATTATAGAAATATCTTCTACACTTTTTGCCATAGGACCCACCACATCCAATGAGCTTGCCATTGGCATTATTCCATATCGTGAGTTCCTTCCATAGCTAGGACGAAATCCTGCTATACCACAAAAACTAGCTGGTTGACGAATAGAGCCACCTGTATCTTCTGCTATAGAAAAAACACTCATTCCAGAAGCAACCGCAGCCGCAGAACCCCCAGAACTTCCACCAGAGACTCTTGTCTCGTCGTGTGGATTCTTTACAGGGCCATACATTGAATTTTCATTACTTGCTCCATGACCAAAGCTATCGCAATTATTCTTGCCTATTAGTACCCCACCTTGTTCTACTATTCTATTAATAACAGTTGCTCCGTGCGGTGGTAAATAATTGTCTAATATCTTTGCAGATGCAGTAGAGCGAATATCTTTTGTACAAATAGCATCTTTTACAGAAAATGGTATACCTGTCAGTGAATTTGATTCACCATCTGCAATTAGTTTGTCAGCAGTTTCTGCAGACTGTATAGCTGTCTTTTTGTCTATGGAAATAAAAGCATTTAACTTCTCTTTCTGCTCAATAGTTTTTAGAGTCTCTGTTGTTAATTCTACAGACGAAAACTCTTTCATCCTAAGTCCTTTATATGCTTTTGCAATTGTAAGTTCAGAAAGATTCATAGTCTAATCAGTAAATACACCTTTTACTTTGAGTAAGTCACCCATCCTGTCTGGAAATTGAGAGATAATTTTTTTTCTTGTTTCTTCTGTGCATGCAACCACCTCATCCTCTCTTGTAACATCTTCCAAACCTGTTACCTGATTTGTCTCCTCTACAGAACTTGTATCTACTTCATTTAGTTGAGATATATATGCAAAAACAGCAGAAAGTTGTTCTGCATACATTTCTTTTTCTTGTTCTGTTAATTCTAAGCGCGCAAGAAGCGCAATGTCTTCAATTTCTTTTCTTGTTAGTGCCATATTAAGCCAATTATATATCAATTACTTGCTCCAAGCAAGGTTAATATTGACAAGTACTCACATTGCTAATATTATATATCCATGTATGCGTTCAGCCTGGGGCAACCACCCATCGGCGAGATCAAGAGCAAAGAACGCGTCTACACGCTGGTTGGCCTAACTTCGCTACCGCGTGGGTATGGTCTGATGAGGCAGAGAGTCGAAAGAAGGAGAGATTTATCGACTCACCCCGGCCTGTGCTGGAATCTACTGTTGTCAGATAGCCATGCTTCTGGCTTACCAAGAGGTCGATTCGAACGTTGCTACCACTTGAGGAGCCTCTGTGTCAGAGTAGTAGTTACCGGATCAGTTTCCTGCTGTTCTGACACACGAACGAGAGCTAACTGCTCATAACGTGACCAGCTCCCTTGGTCACTAGTCTTCAGCAACTGCGCGTTGCTGGATTGCTCTTTCAGGGGTATCCTCCCTGTGGTCACAAACCAAAAAAGGAAGGCGTCCAACTTGGTGGCGGAAACTGGGTTTCGCTCTGTTGGGTTCAACCACACCAGGTTGGGCGCCGCTCAACTTACTAATAACTTAAACTGGGATTCTGTGATAATGTTTACACCCAGTTTTTTTGATTTTTCATATTTACTTCCTGGTTTCTCTCCCGCAACAAGATAGTCTGTATTTTTGCTCACAGAACCAGAAACACTTCCTCCATTACTTCTTACTATTTCTTTTGCTTCATCTCTTGAGAGGGTTTGTAGTGTTCCAGTAAAGACAAAACTTTTTTCTTTAAGTTTACTATTAATTTTCTTTTTCTTTGTCGATTTAATAGTAACGCCATTCTCTAATAATTTTTCTACAAGTTTTTTGTTTTTATCATCTTTGAAAAACTCAACAATGGATTCTGCAACACGAGGACCAACATCTGGAACATTTTCTAGTTCTTTCTGCTCTGCTGATATTAATTTTTTAAGAGAAATAAAATGATTTGCAAGTGCAATTGCACTCTCTTCCCCAACGTGCCTTATACCTAGTGAAAAAATCAAACGCGGTAGTGTAATTTCTTTTGCGTTGTTAACTGATTCCACTAAATTTTCTGCAGATTTTTCAGCAAAACGCTCCAGTGGTTCCAGATCATCAACTCTTAATGTAAATATATCCGAAACGTCTTTTATTAGACCTTCGTTCATTAATTGCTCCACAATCTTTTTACCAAGTCCATCTATGTTAAAAGCCTTTTTAGAAACAAAATGAATTATGTTTTTTAACTCTTGAGCAAAACAGTTCCTATTTGTACAAAACAATGCTGTAGAACTCTCTTTTTTCTTATCCATTATTTCTTTTCTTTCTACTTTCGAGTTACATATTGGACACTCTTTTACTTCTTTTACTTTCTTTTCTTTACCTGTTCTCATTTTCGTAAGCACACGAACAACTTTTGGAATAATATCCCCCGCTTTCTCCACAATAACTGTATCTCCTACACGAACATCTAGTCGTTTAATTTCATCAAAATTATGTAGTGTTGCGTGTGTTACGGTTGTTCCAGCTAATTGTACGGGTTCCATTAGCGCAACCGGAGTCAACGCACCTGTTCTACCAACTTGTACATATATATCTTTTATTTTTGTACTCCCCTGCTCTGCTGGAAATTTTAATGCTATTGCCCAGCGAGGAGCTTTTCCTGTGTAGCCAAGTATATCCTGATACTCCTTCTGATTTACTTTTACAACAACTCCATCTACCCAAAACTCTTTGCTGTGCTTTTCCTTCTGCCACTTATCATGAAAATCCATTATTTCTTTTAGTGTTTTGCACACTTTCCAATTGTTGTCTGTCAAAAAACCTAGTTCTTTTAGTTCTCTTAGCTCACCTTCCTGCGAAAGCGTGTGTTCATTGGAAATATCATAAGCTGTTACACTTAACTTTCTTTTTTCCACTATTCTAGGGTCTAATTGGCGAATAGTACCCGCTGCAATATTTCTTGGATTTGCGTAAAGCGGTTCATTATTTTTTTCCCTTTCTTTATTTATTTTATTAAATATTTTTTGTCCCATCCAAACCTCTCCTTCTGCAATTAAATCTACTTCTTTATTTAGTTTTAGTGGTACGCTGTGAATTGTTTTAATATTCTGAGTTACATCTTCCCCAACTTTTCCATCACCACGAGTGGCGGCTGTTTCTAACACTCCTTTTTTATAATTTAATACAATGTGCAATCCGTCTATTTTTAGTTCACAAATATATGTTACATCTTTTGGACGATTTCCTAATTTCTTTTCTAATATTTTTAATATCCTCTCCTGCCAATTTTCCATGTCTTCTTCTGTAAACGCATCGTTAAATGACCACTGGGGAACAGTGTGTGTAATTTTACTAAACTTTTCCAGGGGGGTACCTGCAATTCTTTGTGTAGGCGAATCTTTTGTAATTAGTTCTGGGTTTTTCTCTTCTATTACACTAAGCTCATCCATTAACCCCTCGTACATTTTGTCTGTAACTTCTGGATCATTAAGAACATGGTAACGATATCTAAGATCATTTATTTGTTTGTGCAACTTTTCTACATGCTTCTTTATGTCTTTTTTTGTCATAACAAACTCATATACCAGTTAATAATTGACGTCCCCCAAAACATTGCCACAAGTGTGCCGACTGTAAGAAATGTACCAAAAGGAATTTCACTTCTAATTTTTCTTCTTTTTAGAAGAATAAGCATAACACCAGCCACTGCTCCAAATATGTATGCAAGCAATAATCCAACTAAAATATTTGGCCAACCTAATATAATACCCATAAACAAACCTAGTCTAATATCTCCCCCTCCAACCCATTTTCCTTTAGATAATAGGTATTGCAATAAAAAGAAACCAGCACCAATAGATGCTCCTATTAACATAGCTCCCCATTCTTGCCAACCAAGCCACCAGCTTATACCAAATAATATTACAGCTGGAATTGTTGTTACACGATCTAAAATCTCCATGTAATATAGGTCATACACAAAGACAAACACTAGGAGGGAAACCAAAATACAGTCGCGTATTATCTGAGGGGCTGGATTTATAAGATAGAGTGAATGATAGTAAGCAACCCATGTAAACAAAACACCTGTAACTATTTCTACAAGTGGATAGTGGCACGATATATTCTCCTTGCATGACCTACACTTTCCTTTTAGGATAATAAAACTACAGACAGGTATTAGGTCTATAATGCCCAGGGTTACATTACAATGTACGCATACTGATCTTTCTCTCCAAATCGTGCGTCCTACTCTTGTACGCCAAATCCAAGCATTGAGGAAACTACCAAATACAGCACCAATTATTAAAAAATAGGACAAAAATAGCCAATCCATATGTGGATATTATAGCATTAAAAAAACCCCTCGGAAAGGGGTTTTGTGTTATTGTGAGTTGCGTATTCCAGAAGGTGTGGCTTCTATTACACCTTTTGTTAGTCCACCCATTTCTCCTTCTAGAACTGTTTGTATCCTATATGACGAGCCGTCTGAGGAACTATATATATAGGCTCCATCTGATTTAGGGTCACTTGGTACCAATCCCATGTATGCATTCGCATCACAGTTGGCACTCCATCCAGATTCTGTATTTTCCAAACAAGCTTGAGTCGCTGCACCTAACGCAACACCGTCTGTGTGTACTGGATACTTGTTGTTGTCTGTGTAGTATAGTTCTAGTGCTGTTTGCACTTGCTTTACGTCTGAAAGTCTTTTTGAGTCACGTGCTTTTGTGCGTGCTGAGCTTATCGCAATAACAGCAAGTGTTGAGAGTAGTCCTATAATTGCTATTACAACCAAAAGCTCAATTAATGTAAACCCTTTTTTTGTACGCATATATTATAAAATTTGATTTTTTATGTGTTTAACACTCTGGACTATACTACAATATTGATTATTTTGCAATATTTCTCAACGCAAGACCTATTGCTACTCCCATTCTCGGCCCTATTTTATCTAGTACGGGTTTTAGTCCCTGTTGGTATACGACACGTGCCCATGGATCTCCTACAAACACCTTCATTGGGAATGTCTTTTCTAGTCTTTCTATAATAAAAGGCATAACAGATGAACCGCCGGTTAGGATTATCTTTTCTGGATGTTTTCCTTCGTTTCCTAGCTGGTGTAAATATACATCAAAGTTATATTGAATTTCTTTTACAATAGCATTTAGCATTTCCTCAAAGATTTCTGTGGTTACAGAACCTTTTGGTAACCTAGACATATCAACCTTTAGTTGCCCTGCTAGCTTTGGCTCTACCCCAAGTGTGAGAGCAATTGATTCTTCTATATCATTACCTCCAATTTGAATACTCCTGTGAGTCATTGGGAGTCCTTGATCTATTATAAAAAGGTTTGTTCTTTCTGCTCCTATATCTACAATCATTGATGTTGCTGGATCTTTTCCTACAAGTGAGCGCTCTAAAGCAAAAGCCTCTGTCTCTAATTCCTGTAGTCGCAAACCAGCTGCTTGAAAAATTGACGTGTAAAAAGCCACAACAGATTTTGGCGCTGCTGTAACTAATACTCGTATGTACTTTCGTTTCTTTTCTAAATCAGTCTGTGGAATCTTTTGATGTATTATTTGCATCTCATCATCTGATCTCGAGAGTAATTTTTTCACTTCTGCACGCACTATGGGCATTATTCCCTTATCATCTGTCTCTGGAAGAGTTAGTACAGTATGAAAAACATAAGAGACAGGAATACTTGCTGCTGCGTTTATAGACTGAGCTTTTGATTGGGCAACAACTTCCTTTAATATCTTGGCGTATTTTGCAACCTGCATCTGATTCTGGTCGGAAATAATTTTCTGTTCCATACCAGGACCTTTTTGTGTATTTTCTGCATGAGGACTCTTTGCTTCTTTCAAGAAATCGTTTGGGGTTTTGTCTTCCTGAGAGTCCACATGTATATCTGTAGAATCTTTTGCAATACCATAGGTCCAAAGTTGTGCTCTTCCCTTAGTTTTTTTAAGCTCAACTAACTTAACACCATGTGCTCCAATGTCTACACCAAGAAAGGAATCAGTTTTATTTCCAAATATTCCCATACGCAAAATAGTATATCATAATTTGCAATGTCTTTACATGTATCTGTGGCTATTCTATAATGACTTCATTATGTTAGAACTATTTAATACACTTACTCGCAAGAAAGAGTCGTTTACCCCTGTTGATAAGAATCAGGTTGGTTTATACACTTGTGGTCCAACTGTATATAATTATGCACACATAGGGAACCTCAGAACATATGTTTTTGAAGATATCCTAAAACGTACTCTTAAGTACAATGGGTATAAGGTAAATCATGTAATGAACATTACTGATGTTGGACACCTAACAGACGATGGGGATCAAGGGTACGATAAGATTGAGGAAGGGGCAAAGCGTGAAGGAAAGTCTGCATATGATATTGCAGACACATACACTCAGTATTTTAAACAACACATAGCTGAGCTAAATATCCTAGAACCAAACACTTGGTGCAAAGCTACAGATCATATACAAGAACAGATAGATTTAGTGCAGTCTCTTACAGACAAAGGTTTTACTTATGAAACACAGGATGGAATATACTTTGACTCAACAAAGATGAAGGACTATGGAAAACTTGCTCTTTTGGAAAAACAGGAATTAAAAGCTGGGGCCCGTGTAGATTTGGGAGAGAAGAAAAATCCCCACGACTTTGCTCTATGGAAATTTAGCAAAGACGAAGAACAAAGACAGATGGAGTGGGATGCTTTTGGAAAGAAGGGTTTTCCGGGTTGGCATATTGAGTGTTCTGCAATGAGTATAAAATATCTCGGAGATAATTTTGATATCCACTGCGGTGGTGTAGATCACATACCTGTACACCATACAAATGAAATTGCTCAATCTGAAGCATCTACCGGAATCAGCCCTTGGGTTAATTACTGGATTCATGGAGAGTTTCTTTTGATGAAAAAAGACAAAATGGCAAAATCCGCAGATAATTTTATAACTCTAGAAACACTAAAAGAAAAAAAGATTAATCCGTTGGATTATAGATATTTCTTATTACAAGCACATTACAGAAAACAACTTAACTTTACATGGACTGCATTAAAGTCCGCACAAAGTGGATTAAAAAATTTACGTAAACTTGTTTCGCAGATAGAAGAAAGGGCACCACGAGATCCAAAGGTTGTGGATGATTTCAAAAATGCAATTAATGATGACCTAAACACTCCGGAAGCATTGGCTGTGCTTTGGGAGGCTCTAAAGAAAAAACAGATAGATATAGATATGGCAAAGAAGTTCGACAAAGTTCTTGGATTAAACTTATATAATCCAGATAAGAAAGAGGATAAAATTCCAGAAGACATACAAAAGATTGCGGACGAAAGAAAAATTGCAAGAGAGAGTAAGGACTGGGAGAAAAGCGATAAACTAAGGGACAAGCTAAATGAACTTGGTTACCAGGTCAATGATATGGATGATGGACAGGTGATATTTAAAAACTAAAACAGCCCAATCTGGGCTGTTTTTTATTATTACAAATTGACAAAATCCTTTTTCTGTGGTCTAGTTAATGTAGAGGAGGTTCCCCCATGACCACAAACACAATTCTCTGGATTGCCGGAATAGTAGCGGCATTGTTCGTCTGTTACTTCATCTATCTTCGCTACGGGGCAGCGCTAATTGAGCGCGTAGTCTCTGGCGATAACTACGGCAGAGGCGCAAGACTTGTAGAATCCGACGGCGTAATCAGCAACGTATACGGAGATGGTGGCGACATGGTCATCATGCTCAAGCTCGACAACACCACTTGCCCAAGGATTATCGAGACCACCATCGCAGTCTTCGGCAACAGGACTCCCAGTCCAGGCAAGAAGGTTTCTGTAACGCTGACTCAACGAGGAGGCGAGTTCGAGGTGACGCGCGCCCGTGTCGTGTGATTTGTGGGGAAAGCCTCCGGTGGTGTTGCATTCGCAGCACCACCATCACACAAGAATAAACTCCCCCGGTACACGAGGGAGATTTTTTATTTACTTTTTTGACACACAAACACCATTTGCTTGGCGAATGGCCTAATTGGAAACCTAAGATATACCCAGACAATAAACTTAGGCACTGAAATTGGTGACGATTTGAATGAAAATGGCACAAGCCTCTTCCACCTCTTTATAATATTAAACCCAGAAACACCAAGTAGCTCAGAAAACCCAGTATCATTAAAAATTGTTATGTGGGTGTAGTCATCAAAATATTCCTTCTGAGCGTATTTGAAGTTTGGTTGCAAAATAATAAGTCGACCATTATTTTCTAGTATTCTATGGATCTCTCCAAGGGTTTTTTCTACATCTATAATGTGCAGATGCTCAAATAGATTGCTCGCTAGAACAACATCTACACTATCATTTTTAAAGTTGCTTAAGTCAGTAACATCTCCTACTATTGGACTTACATCGTTCTCAACACTTTCATATACTATTTCCGAAATGTCTACTGCGAACCTGTGCGGTGCCCTGACGCTATTTATCCACGAACAGCGCCCAGCACCTATTTCCACCACTGTTTTTACATTTCTAGGAAAATATTTCTCTAAAAATTTGGAGATTTCAATCCAAGTAGAATTACGACTGTTGCCCAATGGTAGCCTCTTGGTAAAATACTTATTATTGTATAACATTACGCTTTTTATTAATATCGCCTAAAATAATCATAAGACCATAAGAAGCGAGTATAAGAAAAATTGGCAAAAACGGCAACATATATCTTCCAGCATGTGGCCCCATCGATATGTACCCTGTTAAAAGATTATTTAGTATAGGGAAAGAGATAAAAAATATCATCCAATGCCTCTTTTTACCTCTGTAAACCGCATAGGCAGTCAGTAGGAGTATGGTGTACCAAAAGACTAAAGATAACAGCTTTAATAATTTGGCAATTCCCATAGGAAAACTTGGAAGCTCTGGAAGAATTACATGATCCAGAAGATAGTCATAGTCACTGTTTGCCAACCCCTTAATTGCAGAGGTTATATGAAATTGCACATATTCTGTCGGGTGTTCTTTTATTAAATCAAACAAGTAGTTCTTATAAAAGTCGGCGTTACTAAACTCGTAAAGATAGAATACCTCTCTATGTAAACCCTTGTAGACAAAGGAGTCCGGAACCTGTGGCCAATAATAATCCACATCAAATCTAGAAGCAAATTCTGGTGAAATAAAAGCATGTATCGCTACCCACCCATTACTAGATATAGCCCATGTGTCAAATTGGATTTTATTTCTTAATGACCAAGGAAACAGTGTTAGCAGAAATACAAATAGCATTAGTATTCCTCCTCTTGTAATCTTTATCACATCCAAAGTAGTATTATTCTTCTTGAAAATTTTATCCCTCTCTAAGTAAACATACATTAGTAAAAATAAGGGAAATAAATATAAGAAAATAGGTCTAGTTAAAGTTGTCATTCCTAAAAATAATCCTGTCCAACCATATTTTTTGTTAAAAAAAGAATATAGTCCTGCAAGGAACAGTAGACTCGCTATATTCCCAGACATTAATAAATTTGTCCAATATATTGCAGCAGGATCAAGAGAGAAAAATAACGCGCTCACCAAGCCAACAGATTTTAGATCAAATAATTTGATACTCAACCTATAAATAAGAATAGCCATTACACCAGCAAAAATATTCTGTACAAAGACTATAGATATAATTGGAGCCTTAATAAGAGCAAAGAAAGCTAAAAACAGTGGGTATAAAATTGTACGCATAGCGTCCGGAATTAATTCCGGAGTTACAACAGCCTCGCTAAAGCTATGATGAAAAGCAATATTTTTTGCCATTATTAAATATCTTTCTGCATCAGAAAAAGATGTAAAAACATCAGCCCCGAATTTAGACTGAATGTATGCTGAATACGCGACACGTACCACTACTGCCACAAAAAAAAGAGAAATCTCAATTTTTGAGATATTCAAATTTCTAACCTTTCTTAAAATAAAATTCATAAAATTTTTGACTAAATTTTAAATCTCTCCTTAATTATATAAAAAATCATTATAAAACCAAGCTTCACGGCGCCCCACGTGTTGCCAGTAATCTTGGACTCTCCCTTTCTTGGACAATAATGCACAGGAACCTCTACACAAGTAATTTTATGCTGAAGGACTCTAATCATAAACTCTGGAGAGAACCACGAACCAGGAACATTGAAAGTCTTTGCAATCTTTAAGTAAGAAACACGGTTTATAAGTTTGTAGGTACAACCAACGTCTGTCATAGATGGCCCATTAAACAGATACTCTAAAAACTTTGCAACTGCCCAATTTCCCAATCTGAGGAAAAAACCCATGTTTGCTCCAGACCAAATTAGCGCCCTAGAAGTCCTAGTACCAAACACAACACTATAATCTCTAGAATAAAGTAGTAATTTTTCAATATCTTCTGCAAGAAAAGTTCCATCCGGCTCTACCGTTACTATTAAATCGCCAGTAGCCTCTTTTAATCCCCTCTGCAAAGCTGCTCCGTAACCTTGCTTTTTTTCAAGTATATATTTCGCACTTGTCCTTTTAATTTTTTCGCTACTGTCATCTGTGGAATTGTTATCCACTGCGATTACCTCGTCCACAAAAGCCTGATTTTGAAAATCATGAATTGCCTCCATTATATTTTCCTCCTCGTTATAAACAGGAATAACCACTGATACTTTTTTTCCTCTATACATATGTGTTTAAAATATTTTATCTTTCCATGTTCTCGGTGTTATATCTGAGACAATCTCAAGATCAAGATGATATCTAAATGGTTTTGGTTTTCTTGTCTTTATGTGCTCAATCATAGTACTAAGACCGCCTCTTAGTGTTGTTTTAGTTTCATACCCAAGAAGCTTGCGAGCTTTCTGTGCGCTACAAGTAGCTAGTTTTACCTCTCTTGGTCTGTCTGGCATGTGAATTGGCTTTAAGTCAAAATTCAGAAGATCTGCAATTACTCTTGCAAGCTCATTAACGCTTACATATTCCTCGTCCGGACCCACATTAATAACCTCTCCTATAACCTGATCCAGTGTCCCAAGTTTAATTAGTGGGTTAACAACATCATCTATAAAGGAAAAGCACCTCTTTTGCTCTCCATCACCATATATAATTGGTTGTCTCCCTTGTAGCATTAAATTAATCATTATCGAGGCTACGTTTCTATATGGATCGTCATACTTCTGTCTTGGCCCGATAATGTTGTGAGGAACTGCAATTGTATAATCCATTCCATGAGTCTCGCACAGATTTCTGAGTATTTGCTCGGATGCTAGCTTTGCTATACCATAAGGATCTTGTGGCTTTGGGGTCATATCCTCTGTAAATGGTAAGGTGTCTTGGCTACCGTACCTTGCCATACTGGAGCAAAAAACAAACCTCTTTACTCTGTTTGATATTGCCGCAGAGACAATGGAGGCAGTAATATCAAAGGTGTTGCGTGTAATAAAATGAGGCGAAAAGACACTAAGACCTTCGTATGCTGTACAGGCACAGTGGTAAACAATATCCACGCCCTTCATTATTTTTACCATCGCCTCCCTATCTCCACAATCATGTGTATAAAAATCAACACCCGGAGGAACATTATCCAGGTACCCACCGATTAGATTGTCACACCCAATAACCCTATGACCCTCTGCAAGTAACTTCTCGGCCATGTGACTTCCCAGAAAGCCTGCTACTCCAGTTATAAAAAATGTCTTTTTTATCACAGTTTATTCAATTAACCCAATACCTTATTTAAAAATCTTTCCCTCAGTATAGCCAACTGATACCCAAAAGTCAAGTATTCGAAAATAAGTATAGTGCTCTATTTTGACTTCTTTAAGCCTGCTTTTATAAATTCCCTAAACAGCGGATGCGGGTTCATTGGACGAGACTTAAACTCTGGGTGGAACTGAACCCCAACAAAGAAAGGATGGTTTTTCATTTCTACAATCTCAACAAGATTAGATTCTGGATTTACACCTACAATCTGCAACCCTGCACTATCTATCTCATCCCTATATTCGTTGTTAAACTCATAACGATGCCTGTGTCTCTCAGATATATTCTCTTTACCATATGCTTTGTACGTTTTACTTCCTTCTTTTAGTTTTGCCTTATATTCTCCCAGACGCATTGTTCCTCCATACCTATTATCCCTTACATTTGATGCCTGATTAGGATTAATGTGAATAACTGGCTCTTTTGTATTAGGCTCCATTTCTACTGTCATTGCTTCCTTCTTCCCAAGTACATTACGAACAAATTCCACGCAGGCAAGTTGCATCCCATAACATAGCCCCAGATATGGTACTTTGTTTTCTCTTGCGTATTTTATTGCAGATATAATTCCCTCTACACCTCGTGTACCAAAACCTCCAGGCACAAGAATAGCATCATATTTTTTAAGGTTCTTTACTTTGGTCGAAGCACCTTCAAAATCTTCGCTGTCCACCCAGTCAAGCACAGGCTTTACTCCAATGTTCCATGAGGCATGCTTTACAGCTTCTATTACAGAAATATATGAGTCAGACAATGTGTAATCCCCTGTCCCAAAATACTTTCCAACAACTGCAATTTTTAGTTTCTTCTTGGAGTTTTTAATTTTTTTGTTAAACTCTTTCCAAGGACGTAAATCTGATTTCCTTGTACGAACATGTAAGCGTTTTAGTATCTTGTTACCAATGTTCTGTGCATCCATTTTTATTGGTATCTCATATATAGATGATACATCCGGCGCGGCAATTACATGATCTCTCTCAACACCACAGAATGTGGCTAATTTTTCTCTTCTAGGCTTATCTAGTTCTTCATGAGAGCGAGCAACAATCAGGTCTGGGTTAATTCCAACACTATTAAGTGTTCTGGCTGCATGTTGTGTTGGTTTGGTTTTCATCTCTCCAAGATGAGCAGGTGTTGGCAAGTAACTTACCAAAACAAAAGCTACATCGTCTGGTGCTTTTAGTTTCATCATGCGGGCTGCCTCCAAAAAGAGAAGGTTCTGGTATTCACCAATCGTTCCACCAATTTCTATAATTGTTATGTCTGCATCATGCTCATTTGCAGAGTGCTTAATACGTCTTATTATCTCTTCTGGAATATGTGGTACAACTTCTACACACTTTCCTTTATATTTCATTGTCCTCTCCCCTTCTATTACACTAAGATACACACGACCTGTTGTCATGTAGCTCATGCTTGTGAGATCCACATCTAAAAAGCGCTCGTAGTTCCCCATGTCCTGGTCTGTTTCATCTCCATCATCTGTAACAAAAACTTCTCCATGTTCGGTTGGGTTCATGGTACCTGCATCCACGTTAATATATGGATCTGCTTTTAGTGCTGTTACAGAAAAACCTTTTGACTTAAAAATCGCACCAAGCGATGCAGACGTAACTCCTTTTCCAACTCCACTTAACACTCCACCTACAACAAATATATACTTTCTCTTTTTCTTTTTTACAATCATAATGAAAAAAATTGAATCAAATCTGTGACATTATATCACAAAATTATTTAAAGAAAAAACTCTCCTGTGTGGAGAGCTTATTAACCTTCTGAGACAATGACACTAATTTCTGCGGAGAGTCCTCCACCGAAATCTACTTTTACCCTGTGTTCCCCAATCTCTTTTATTGGAGATTCAATATCTATAACTTTTGGGTCTACTTTTACTTTCATCTGTTTTGACACTTCTGTCGAAATCTTTTTTTGAGTAATAGAAGCATACAATCTACCCTCTTCGTTTATCTTTCCAGTAATTTCCAGTTCCTTTCCTTTTATCTTCTCAATTATTTTCTTGTTCGCTACATCCTCTTTATTTAATACTTTCTCGCTCTTCCTCACCTTATTCCTTGCTGATCTTATTGCGTCTAGAGTTGCAATCCTAGCAAGCCCTTTCTTTAACAAAAAATTGCGTGCAAAACCGTCTGCAACTATCTTAATATCCCCTCTCCTACCTGTTCCTTTAATATCTTTTAGTAAAATTACTTTCATATATAAAGAATATAGCAGTATCTTGCATTTTGCGCAAGAGATGTGTACAATGGGCTTAGTTTAGCGAAATAATAAACAAATCTATGAAATCTGGATTAGTTGTGCTAGTTGGAAGATCCAATGTTGGTAAATCTACCCTACTAAACACCTTGGTTGGTACAAAAATAGCAGCTACTAGCTTCCGTGCGCAGATGACACGTCATGTTATTCATGGTGTTATGAACACAGAGGAAGGGCAGGCTGTATTTGTAGACACCCCCGGTGTTTTTAAGGATAGAAAGGATTCACTTACAGCAAAACTTACAAACAAAGTACACGGTGCTCTAGAGGGAATAGATGTAATTGTCTATGTTGTAGATCCAACACGTGAGATTGGAGACGAAGAAAGAGCAGTGTATGGAATGATTAGGCATATAGACACACCAAAACTTTTAGTTATAAACAAGACAGATCTTCCGCCAAACGAAAGAGTTCATCAAAAAGAGTACCTACAATGGTCAGATGATTTTGATGGAGTACTAGAATTATCTGCACTACGCGCAAGTCACATAGTACCATTAAAAGAAAGAGTAATAGATCTTCTTCCAGAGGGAGAACCCCTATATCCACAGGACCAAGTAACAAACGTAGATAGAAACTTCTGGATGGAAGAACTAATCCGCGAAAAAGTGTACTCTGTACTAGACAAAGAAGTCCCCTATTCCGTAACAGTAGAGGTAGACAGCGTAGAGGAAAAAGAAGATAAAAACATGCTTGTAATTAATGCTCGTGTACTTACAGACGCAGACAGGTACAAAAGGATGATTATAGGTAAGAATGCAAGCAAGATAAAAGAGATAGGTCAAATGGCAAGAAAAGAGTTAGAGCAGGCAACTAACAAGAAGGTTTTTCTAGACCTAGAAGTAGAGGTAGACACCCATTGGGTGGAGAGGGTTTAGCAAATATATAACAATGTGAATACTATGGAATTTCAACACAGAGCATTAGGCCTGAAAGAGGATAAGAGTCTTGTGTACACAGCGATGTCTAAATATCTTTTCTACTTTAGGCAACATATATCCAAATATGTAATAGAACAAAAAAAGGTTCCTCTAAATCCCTTCATGATATTTGATTATTTCCTTTTAGATTCTGTGGACAGGGATTTAATAAGAGAGGGAAACAATAATCTGGTTAAGAGATCAGATGAGATATGGGTGTTTGGAAAAGTTTCTGATGGTGTTTTAGCAGAAATAAGAATAGCCAAAGAGATGAACAAACCTGTACTATATTTCAATATTGCAAAATCAGGAAAGGTTACACCTCTAGATAAGGAACAAGTAGAGATGGAAGAAGATGTGGCACAATTCAAGG
Source organism: uncultured Gammaproteobacteria bacterium (assembly GCA_964612105.1). Lineage (GTDB taxonomy): Bacteria > Patescibacteriota > Patescibacteriia > Magasanikbacterales > UBA922 > CAZTEU01. The sequence goes on from CAZTEU010000001.1 coordinate 150,658, forward strand.
AAGAAATAACCAACTAACAGTAGAACAAAAGCAGCCGTTTGGCTGTTTTTTTATCATATAACACTGTATTTGTGATATAATGATTAGGACATAATAATGTAATATGCAGTATATTTTTGTGGTGTTGGGGATTTTAATTCTACTCCTACTACTATCAATTGTGTATACAAAAAAGAAAGGAAAGAAGCCTACAGACTACCACCAAATGTTTATCATTGGACTTGTATGGACTATAATAGGTCTACCCTTGGAAAATCACTCATTAGCAGGAATAGGAATTGTTTTTCTAATTGCAGGACTTGTTCACAGGGATAAGTGGGAGAAGAATAAAAAAGACAGAAAAAAAGGTAAGATGAATGATCAGATGACTATTGCGTCTGCCATCATTCTTGGACTACTATTTCTGTCTGCAATAGTAATATACACATATCTAAGAGCCAACCATGGCTAATTTAATTAAATATATATGACGATATTTCAGTACATATTAGGTTTCATATTCCTACTAACAGGAATAGCTACAGTAGTATTCTGGATATTATCTCTAGTACAGATATTTACCAGAAAAGATCTACAAAATAACAAGTGGTTATGGTTTCTAGTCATTTTCTTTATAGCTCCAATAGGCTCTATTGTCTATTTCTTTGTTGAGAAAAGAAAGAAGCTCGGTATATGGATGCTTATTACTACAGTCCTAGTGCCTGTAATACTTTCTGCGTGGGCAATATTGGTATTTATACAAAATAACATTACATAGTAACACCAGAGACAAACACAAGCGCGCCACCCAGTAAAACCAGATGGCGCGTTTTTTGTCTTGCTCCTAGGTCGTGTTTTGCTATGAGTCTATAGCCATCACGACAACCCTTCCACTGTCCTCAATGTGTGCAAACACATGGAGAATATCCTCCAAGCCCAGATTGCGTGCTCTCAGAGCCTCGCCTGCCTTGCACAACTCTTTCAGATGAAAAAGATTATCCTCTCCCTCATCACGACCACACTTCTCCCTACCACCACCGTAGGCATCACAGTCTGTATGCTGTACCAGCATAACCTTCGTAACACCACGCATAGCAACAGAGATATCCTCAATATCACGAAACAGCCTAGAGTTCGGATCCAGCAGGTCTTTTGGGCCTCCTGGAACGGAAATAAGGTCGTGATCGTGTGGCACCCTCTCCTTACCATGGTGCCTGTACATGATGAAGTCCTTCAGCGGACCATTCAACCGGAAGTCCATGCACCGTACGACAAGCCATTCACATTGTGTTTTGGGATTCTCCATCCTACCCTCCTTCTGTGCGCTTCTGCGCTAGTTGTCCCCGAGATAATCCACCAATCTGCACACAAACTCCCCATTATCCATTTTGTGTGCAAAAACCATTAGTACTTCTTCCAGCTCTGGGGTTGTCTGCTTGAGTAGTATTCTGGCATGTTTGAGTATGCTGGTGTTGGCTTTCAAGCTGTCATCTCTGATTGGATGTGGGTAGTCACAGTCCACATGATGGACAATCATGATCTTGGTCACACCATAGCTTATAACGAGCGTATCCACGACCAGCTTTTTCATCGCAGAAAGATTGGTAATCATCTGCAAAGGACCACCATGAACAGAAACTTGGTGGTACTTATGAGTGATACCAAGATGCAAATTCATGCTGATAAAGTGGTGAATTGCCAGATTGAGTCGTGAATCGACACAGCGAATCACTGCCCACCTGCTCCGAGCGTTGGAATTATCCATACTGTCCTCCCTGGTTCTGTTAGTGCCACTTGCAGTGGCCGTCTATAAATGAGACAATAGCATGGAAATAATAAGAAATCAAGTATGATAAAAATTAACAGACCAATTGTTTTTTTTGACTTAGAAACAACAGGTGTAGATCCTTTTACAGACAGAATAGTGCAAGTTGGTGCTATAAAAATACACCCGGATGGAGAGAAGGAAGAGTGGAATCAGTTAATTAATCCACAGATAGCAATTCCACAGGTTGTTATAGACGTTCATGGTATTACAGATGAAATGGTAAAAGATAAGCCAACTTTTGCTGAGTTAACTCAGAAGTTCGCTGAGTTCTTTCATGAAGTTGATTTAGGTGGTTATAATGCAAAGAATTTCGATATACCAATGTTAATGGCTGAGTTTAACCGTGTAGGACTAGAAATGGATTTAGAATCTGTAAAGATTATAGATCCAATGGCTATTTTCCGTAAAAAAGAACCTAGAACATTAGAGGCTGCTTACAAGAAATATTGCGATAAGGAGTTGGTAGATGCACATGATGCTATGGTGGATATAAGAGCATCTATAGAAGTTTTTGAGGGTCAGATGAAGCATTATGATGACTTACCAGATAATCTAGATGAAATGCATGAATATTGCTTCCCAGAAGACCCGGATGCGTATGATGCAGAAGGAAAACTAAAGATAATAGATGGAGAAATTACAATTAACTTTGGAAAGCACAAAGGAAAACCACTACAAAGATTAGCTGTAACAGATCCTGGATATCTAGAATGGATACTAAATGGAAGCTTCTCAGAAAAAGTTAAGAAGGCAGTAAAGGATCACAAAAAATAAAAAAGTCCCCTTATGGGGATTTTTTTATATCTCACTATTTACAATTTTTTATAAAGAGTGAGGTTCTGGCGACGCATGCGTATGCAATTGTCGCCATTGTGAACCCTCCCTTAGATGTAGCCGAAGCTACTATCGTTTGCCCTTCTCCTCCTCAGTGACATCGAAGGGCTTGATGTCGTTGAAGCCGGTATCCGCCTTGGTGCCCGGCAAGTTATTCACCACACCGACCTTGTTGAGCTCAGCGAGCGACACGTTGCCATAGCAGGTCGCTTTCACCCTTCTCTCCAGATTCATCCCGTACCCTTTCACGGTGGGAATATCCGAACGGCTCATGGTCTTGCAGAACTGCTCAACATCTCCTGGTCGGACATACTTGTGGTCTTTCTGGATGTACTTGACATCGTGATTGACTGCATACGCCCAGTGTGCCGTCGTGAGAAACATCCTGGATAAAACACTCTCACTGGGCGATACCTTCTGCCAGGATTCGACCTTCTCGGCCAGCTTGTCCCATGCGACCATTTTGTGATAGGTATCGAGAACAACGCCGGTCACCCGTGTTGTGTACCTTCCGTCCCACGACATGTGTGGTTTGGTTGGATCTGGGATGATCTGCTTGACCGTGTTCGCATACCACGTCAAGAGGACTCTCCCCTTGCTGTAGTACTGACTCGGGACAACCTTGCCCTCCTCATCTTTCCGGAGCATCGTCCCAGCATCCGCACTGATCATGACCGAGATGCACTCAGCCACCTTCGGAGCGTGGAGTTGGTACTTCAGGACAGACTGGATCCGCTTGCTATACCCGTAGAACGCCACCTCCTTCGAGGGAACCTCGAAGTCAGCCAGGTTCATGTTGACGCACTGAAGCGTCTTGTTTGTGCCGTAGCCACCACCCACCTGGGCAGCGCCACAGCCGATCATCAGGAACATCACGACGCCCATCAACAGGGCACCGAACAGTTTCTTCTTCATCTTCTTCCTCCACACGGATTACGCCCCGTGATGCGCCTTTGGTCGACAGCTTATCGACACGGAGTATGATATTTAATCAATTAAATACCCCACTCTATGCCCAAATCTGACCGCGTATAATAGCACATTATTCCACTTTTGTCAAGTTAATCCACATATCCTTAGTTTATTATAGTACGAGTGCCTTTTTTTTGCTATAATATAACAAAATACTCCCCTGAGTTAATTTTTATGAATCCAAACCAACAACAAGTTCCTGAGGTGACTATACCAGCTGGTCTAGCACAAGAAAAAAAAGGGGTCACTCCCCCATCTAGTCCAGAGATAGGAGTGAAGACACCTCAACAAGAAAAAACACCTTTCCAGGAAATGCAGAGTAAACCTCAGGCAGAGCAAGAGGGAAATTTTTTAGATGAGGCAATTGACGGATTAAAGAAAACACTAAAAAAACCAAAGAAGAAAAAGGGGGTTAATATTCCTCAGGTAAGAGATGAGCTTACAATGAAAGTGGAGACAATAATGGAGGATGGATTAAAAGATGCTTTTACAGAAATGACACCTGTACAAAAACAGGAGTTTAAGATAAAAGGAGAGCAGACAGCTATACAAATACGTCAACTTCTTGGGGTTACCAGAGTAAAAGTAAAATCCGTTTTTAAGCTACTTGTTGAATGGCTAAAATTATTACCTGGAGTGAATAGATTCTTTATTGAACAAGAAGCAAAGATTAAAGCAGATAAAATTATTTCATTAAAAAACCATCACGATTCTTAACCAAGGCCCGGTTATGTTTCCTTTGTTGCAGTTTGTCGCGACTCCACAACCTACAGAGATAAACCCTTTTGGAAATGAGGTCCTTTTAATTGTACTACTTGCTTTTATTGTAGTTGGAGTAATCGTTGGAATCTCATATATTCTTAGAGCTGTATTTCGCTCACAATCCAGATCTTCTAAAGCGTTCAATCGTGCAGTATTAAAAGTCCTAGTACCCAAAGAAAGAAAATCTGAGGGACAAGGTGGGCAGGTGGGTCAAGATGACAGGCTAGAACAAATCAAGGAGGAGATTGCTATTACAGAGAATTTCTTTGCGTCTATTGCTGGACTTAGGGCGGGAAGAGGTATTATGAACTGGTTACGTGGTCGTGTTGATCATTTTTCTTTTGAGATAGTTGTCCACAACCAACAAATCTACTTCTATGTAGATTTACCTGTTAAAAGAAGGCAGTTTTTTGAACAGCAAATACATGCACAATTTCCTCATGCACAGATTGAAGAAATTACAGATTACAATATATTTTCAGAGAAGAGTGTAATAGTGGGCTCATATCTAACAAGTGCACAGAGAAACGAGTTTCCCTTTAAGACGTACACTAGTCAAGAATCAGATCCGATGTCTGGAGTACTCAATGCACTTTCCAAAATAAATGAGCCAGGAAACTCAGCTGCTATACAGTTTGTTGTACGAAGCTCCAATAAAGTATGGAGGCGCAAGGGTGTGAAATTGGTAAGAGATGTAAAGAAGGGTCGCAAGTTTGAAAAAGTTGCTGCACAATCTGGATTTAACAAAGCACTTGGTCATTTTGGTGATTTCATAAGTGATCATATTTTCCATAAACCAAATGATCCAGGTAAGGAAGAAAAATCATATCAGTTATCACCAATGGAGGAGGAAATGCTTAAAGGAATAGAAGAAAAACTAAGCAAAGGAGGAATGGATATTACTATTCGTATACTAAGTGTCTCAAATAACGAAGAAAGTGCGCAATTGGGGTTAGATAACTTGATAGCAAGCTTTAACCAGTACAATTACTATAGGTATGGTAATAGCTTTAAGGCAATAATGCCTCGTAATCAGTCGCTGATTATACGTGATTTTATATATCGCACATATGATGAGAAAAGAGGTTTTGTGGTAAATACAGAAGAACTTGCCTCTATGTGGCACCTTCCTCTACATTCTACAGAGGCGCCAAATATTAAGTGGTTGTCTGGGCGTAAATCTCCCCCTCCAGCAAACCTTCCAAAAGAAGGGCTAAAGCTTGGTTATGTGCAATACAGGGGTTCCAAGACAGATGTATTTATGAAAGAGGCTGACAGAAGGCGTCATCTGTATGTAATTGGTAAGTCTGGTAGTGGTAAATCTGTCTATATAGCTAACTTAGCAATACAGGACATAAAGGATGGTAAGGGGGTTGGTGTAATAGATCCACATGGTGATTTGGTAGAAGATATATTAGCTCATGTACCGAAGGAGCGTGCAGATGATGTTGTTGTTTTTGATCCTTCAGACATGGACAGGCCTATTGGTCTTAATATGTTGGAGGCAGGAACAGAAGATCAGAAAGATTTTGCTGTACAAGAAATGATATCTATATTCTATAAGCTATTCCCTCCTGAGATGATAGGTCCAATGTTTGAACATCAGATGAGAAACGTAATGCTTACACTAATGGCAGATATTAAGAATCCTGGAACTGTTATAGATATACCTAGAATGTTTACAGATGATAACTATGTAAAGGTATACCTGAAAAACCTACGAGATCCTGTTGTTAGAGCGTTCTGGGAAAAAGAAATGGCAAAGACGAGCGACTTCCACAAATCAGAAATGCTTGGATATCTTGTCTCTAAGGTTGGTAGATTTGTAGGAAATGAGATGATGAGGAATATCATGGGACAACAGAAGTCTGGTTTTGACTTCCGTGAAATAATGGACAACAAGAAAATATTGTTAGTTAACCTTGCAAAAGGTAAGACTGGTGAAATTAATGCTAAACTGTTAGGTCTTATTGTTGTAGCAAAACTACAGATGGCTGCCATGGGAAGAGCAGATATGGCTCAGGAGGACAGGCATGATTTCTACTTATATATAGATGAGTTCCAAAACTTTATTACAGATTCTATATCTACAATACTTTCTGAGGCTAGAAAGTACAGGTTAGATCTTATTATTGCTCATCAGTACATGGGTCAGTTGGTAGACGATAAAGGAAGCGCAGACGTACGTGATGCTGTGCTTGGAAACGCAGGAACACTTTGTGTTGGTCGTATTGGTCCTGATGATGCAGAAATACTTGCGAAAGAATTTGCTCCTGTATTTGGTTCTTATGACCTACTCAATCCCCCACCATTTTCTTATTACACTAAATTACTTATTGACGGAAAGGCAAGTAAACCTTTTAACATGGGAGCATACCCTCCTATATCCGGCAATAAGGACCTTGCAGACGCAATTAAACAGCTCTCTCGCCTAAAATATGGACGTGACAGAAGCATTGTTGAAGAAGAGATAATGGACAGAACAAAGCTTGGAGAGCCAGAGATGCAGGGTAAAACAGACGCAGCAGAAGCAACACTATGATTGGAGTATTATTAATGTCATTATCCACACTTCTTTCTGAGGTATCTTCATGTATTGGAAAAAAGGAAATGAAGGAACATAAGGAGACTGTGTACAGCATGGGGTTTTTAAATGTGTTTTTTATATTCTTCTTTTTTGCAATAACCCTAGTATTCTTTACAAATGATTATAGATTTTCTATTGAGTCACTCCCCTTCTTTGCTTTACGTTTAGTTCTAGAAATTATATTAATACACATAACACTAAAAGCAATACAATTAGCTGACAGAAGCACATTTAACTTTATCCGCCTTCTTACAATACCTGGAATATTCGCTATGGATGTAATACTTGGATACTCACTTACAATAACTGAGATTATAGGTGTGCTGATTATTATATTTACACTATTATCTGTAGCAGCAAATCACAAGTTTGGAAAGAAAGGCGCTCACCTTGCGGGGGCAAGCGGGCTATTGGCGGTATTTACAGTATCTTTGTATAAATATAATATAACTCATTACAATTCCGTAGAAATTGAACAAATAATGATGACATCTATTATGCTGATATATTTATTCTTTGGTGCCACTTTTATTACAAAAGAAAGACCTATTACAATGCTAAAGAAAGGTATATTCTTTACTCAGTCTATGGCCCACGGACTAGCAGGTGTAATTGCAGGATTTGCATTCATGTTTGCACCTGCATCTGTTATTATGGCTACAAGTAGAGCAACATCTGTACTCTGGTCTATTGTGTCTGGAAATATGTATTTTCATGAAAGACACGTTGTTTCTAAAATAATATTTTTCCTACTAATACTGTGTGGATTAATATTTTTTGTGTTATAATTGGTAAAACAAAAACAAATATATGGAAGATGAGAAAATAGAACAGCCACAGATTGACGTGGCTAGAGTAAAACAACAATTAATATCGATGAAAGACCAGATAGATGGGATAGTTAAGTTGTTACAAGGGTCGCAAACACGTCTAATTTCTAGTACAAGCCCAAACGCTAAGATATTAGATACTGGTGAAAGAATAATAGAGGGTGTATTTGATGGGCAAACTATGATTGGAGATGATGAAGGAGAATATCATGTGGCCCCAAACTACTCCAGTAAATCAAAGCTTGTAGAGGGAGATAGGTTAAAACTAACAATAACTAACAACGGATCATTCTTATACAAGCAGATAGCACCTGTAGAGCGTATACAAGTAGTCGGAGAGCTTACACGTGATGATGATACAAATCAGTGGGTTGTAGTATCTGAAGGTAAACCATACAAAATATTGTCTGCGTCTGTAACTTTTCACAAAGGTAAATCTGGTGATGATGTAACTATACTAATTCCAAAGGACGGTGTAGCAACATGGGGAGCGGTAGAAAACATAATTCCCAAGTAAAATCATATACCAAAAAAATCCCTCTAATGAGGGATTTTTTATTTTCTTCTCTTAACTCATGTGTGCTGAGACAAGCTTTGTCATCTCAAACATGTTTACTTCCTTCTTTCCACCAAACAAAGGTAGAAGCTTATCATCAGCGATGATGTTTCGCTTGTTGCTTGGGTTCTGCAAGTCATTCTTCTTAATGTATTCCCAAAGTTTCTTTACCACTTGACCACGTGGCATTGGACCTTTACCTACAACTGCTTCTAGCTCTGCAGATAGTGTTAGCGGCTTTAGAAGCGCTGGATTTGCTTTTCTTGGCATAGCGTATGCTTTAAAAGTATTTAGAATTAAGTTATCCACAGCATAACATACTTATAGACAAAAGGCAATAGCAAGTCAACTTATGTTGGTTTACTAGAGTATATATATAAGATATAATTGTCTCAGTATTTAAACATATATGGCACTATATCATACATATCGTCCACAGAATTTTTCGGATGTTGTGGGTCAAGAACACATTGTAAGGACTTTGGAAAACCAGACATCCAGAGGAAAGGTTGCGCATGCATACCTATTTTCTGGTCCGCGGGGTGTTGGTAAGACTACCCTAGCTCGTATTCTGGCTAAATCTGTAAATTGTCAGAATAGGGAGGAAAATGACTCTAATCCATGCAATACATGTCAAAGCTGTACTGATATATCCTCAACACGCTCTATAGATGTGGTTGAGATAGATGCTGCTAGCCATACAGGTGTAGATAATGTTAGGGAAAATATTATTGAGCATGCACGATTCCAGCCAACCTCATCATCATATAAGGTGTTTATTATAGATGAGGTACACATGCTCTCCACAAGCGCATTTAATGCCCTTTTGAAGACATTAGAAGAACCTCCTGCACATGCTAAGTTTATTCTTGCTACAACAGAGCTCAAAAAGCTCCCTGAGACAATTGTATCTCGCTGTCAGAGATTTGGATTTACTCGCGTAGCTTACAATGACCTTAAGAAACACCTTAAAAATATATCAAAGTTAGAGGAAATAGAAATAGATGATGATGTTTTGGACAGAATAATAGCTAAAAGCGATGGTTGTGTGAGAGATGCTATAAGTCTTTTTGAACAAGTTATTGCCACAGGTCAAAAACATATAGATGCAGATATTGCTAGTGCTGTTCTGCCAGTTGCAAAGTATGAGGATATTCTATTATTTGTAAGTTCTATAATAAGTAAAGATATCTCTAAATCCCTGAATACTTTGGAAGATATATTACAAGAAGGTACAGACTGCGTATTCTTGGCAGAGCAGACAATATCCTTTTTGCGTTATACTCTAATCCTAAAAAATACGCCAGGAAACACCATACCAGGTACAGATTTAGACAAAAAAACCATAGATAGTCTTGGCGAGTTAGGTGCTTCTATATCCTCAGGAGAGTTGGTCAATCTTATAGATATCTTTTTACACAGGAAAACCCACATTCGCACCAGTCCAATTCCCCAACTTCCAATTGAGATGGCAATAATAAAGTGGTCTGGTGAAAACAATACAGCTCAAGTAAAAAAAAATAATGTAGAGGGTGGAGAAGAAAAAAAAGAAATAGAAACTGTGGAAAAGGTTGCTAAAGAAGAGTCTATTACAGTGGAATCCAAAAAAGAAGTAGCTTCCTCTACACCCTCAAGTGAAACAGCGCAAGGTGAAGTAACGAAGAAAGATATAGACGACAATTGGGCTAAATTCAAAACCACCATTGAATCTGTAAGCCCATCTCTAGGTTTTTTGCTGAACATGACAACAATTAGAGACGTGAAAGACAATACGGTTATGTTGTCTGTCCCCTACCCTATACACAAAGATAAACTAACGGAACTACAAACAAAAACGCAGATAGAAACTATATTCTCTGATTTATTATGCTCACCAGTAAAGATTGATGTGGTAGTAGGGCAAGGAGAAGACAAAAAGACAGATTCAGAACTAAATGAACTAGCTTCATTAGTAGGTGGAACAGTAATACCTTAGTATGCACACTCGCCTGTTACTCTCTTTTTCTATTTCCATTATCATATGTGGTACTTTTTCTTATATCTCACCAGTATTTAGTGCAGGAAATAGTATATCTGTACCATTTACATCACAAGCACCTTTATCAGATTGGAGACAGCCATGGCAGGATGCATGCGAAGAGGCAACAATTGTAATGATAGATAATTACTATGGAGATACTAAGCCAGATAAATACGAGGCGCGTGATCAAATTAGGCATTTACTTAAATTAAAGAAAAAAACGTATGGATATAGTTTGGACGAACCAGCGCAGGAAATTGTAGATATTATTAACTCATTCTATAAGTGGGAAGCATATATTGTGGACTCTCCAACATTAGAACAGCTAAAAGGTGAAATAGATCTACAAAGACCTGTCCTTGTTCCTACCCATGGTAAATTTCTATATAATCCTCACTTTATAGGAAGAGGTCCTGACTATCATACAATTGTAATATCTGGTTATGATGATGAAACCAGAGAGTTTATTACACAAGAACCGGGGACACGGCATGGGCTTGACTTTCGCTACTCTTATGATACAATCCTCAACGCAATGCATGACTATCGTCCAGGTGGTAAAACCTCATCCGGCGCAAAAGTAGCCATATTTACTCGCCACACCCACACAATCCTCTCTGGAGGATTAGATACAGACCATGATGGCCTTAGCAAGGAGGATGAGCTCGAGCACAACACCATATTATGGCTCTCTGACAGCGATGGAGATGGATATAGTGATGGAGAAGAGGTAAGTAAAGGATACTCCCCCACAGCGTCATTTTACAATGCAAAGCACGGAGATTTACTATTATCTTCAAATAGCCCCAAAGTCTATCTAATTGAGAATGGGAAAAAGCGACACATCCTAAATGAACATGTATTTATACGATATAAGTTTAACTGGGGGGATATAAAAAAAGTAGACCAACATGTTTTAGACTCTCTGGAAGATGCACCTGTCCTTACAATATAACACTCGGAGATCGTCTAATGGTAGGACTCCAGGTTCTGGTCCTGGCTATCGGGGTTCGAATCCCTGTCTCCGAACAATATGCTACTAAAAGGAAAACCCTTAGCGGACAAAATTAACAAAGACACGGCTAAGCGTGTGAAAAAAATAAAGAAAGCTGGTATAAATCCCAAACTTTCTGTTGTTTTAGTAGGAGAAGATGCTCCATCAAAGACTTATGTAAAGAAAAAAGCTGAGATGGCAGAAAAAGTGGGGCTAGACTTTGCACTTATAAAACTTCCTGCAAAATCTACAAAAGAAGAAATAATCAAAAAACTTAAGAAAATACAAAAGGATAAAAATCTATTTGGACTAATCGTGCAATTACCACTTCCGGAACCGTTATATACAGATGATGTGATTAATGCAATTGATTCATCAGTAGATGTAGATTGCCTTACAAACGAAAGCTTAGGTAAGTTAATGATGAAAACAAATATTATTTCTCCACCAACACCAAATGCTGTAATGAGTATAATAGAAGATCAGAAAATAAATGTATCTGGTAAAAATATAGTAATTATAGGTGTGGGAGCGCTTGTTGGAAAGCCACTATCTGTAATGTTAATGAACAAACGAGCTAGTGTTACTACCTGCAACAGCTCTACAAAAGATACAAAAGAAAAGTGCCTTAAGGCAGACATTATTGTTACAGGAATTGGAAAGCCTCACATAGTTACTAAAGATATGGTTAATAAAGGAACCATAGTAATAGATGCTGGAGTTGACTTTCCAAACGGAAAAATTAGTGGAGATGTGGATTATAAGGACTTGGACAAAAAAGGGTGTAGGGTAACGCCAACCCCAGGCGGTGTGGGACCATTAACTGTCGCTCACTTGCTGAGAAATACAGTTATACTGGCAGAAAACAAAGACTAGACTATTAAATCACCACAAAACAGCTTTATCTAAAGCTGTTTTTGTTTTAATAGACTTTCCAATTCTTCCATACTTGTGACCCTTACTAACTTACTTCTAAACTCTTTTATTCCTGGAACCTCGAAGCCTATCTTATTTGTCTTAAAATACCAGGCTAAATGCTTCCTAAAGGTTACTATTCCCCTCTCACCATAGTGCTGTACATGAAGTTTTGCATGTTCTAGTACAACGTTAATCCTCTCATCCCAAGCAGTGATATAATCCGGATCTAGTGTTTGTTTAAAAAACCAAGGATTCCCTAAAGCCCCTCTAGCAATAAGAACCCCATCGCATTTGGTTTGCTCTAGCGCCTCTTCTACCTGCTCTGGCTTATGCACATCTCCATTAGCAATAAACGGCACATTTGCAATCTCCTTCCCCTCTCGTATCCTTTCCCAATCACTCTTACCACTATATCCTTGTTTCTTTGTTCTTCCATGCATTGTAATTAAATCTGCGCCAGCATCCTCCAGTACGGGTATAAAAGTCTTAAAGGTATCTGGATCGTCCCAGCCTAGTCGTATCTTTACAGACAAAGGAGTGTTACCTATTTCTTTTTTTACAGCTTTAACTATTTTACTTGCTCTTTCTGGTTCTTTCATTAAGGCAGCGCCGTTAAAGTTACTTGTTAGCTTGTACACAGGACAGCCCATGTTTATATCTATTCCTTCTGGAGATGCATGCTCCATTATTATGGATGCCGATTTTGCCATCACATCTGCGTCAGCACCAAATATCTGTTGCACTATTGGGCGTTCTACATCAACAAAGTCTGTCATACCAAGCGTCTTCTCATTTTCTCTTATTATTGCTTCTGAACTTACCATTTCACGAAAAACAATATCAGCACCACCTATCTTCCTAACAATTTGGCAAAATGGAGAATCTGTCATATCTGCCATTGGAGATAGTGCTAATATTTTTTTGTTTTGTGATAATATGTCTTCTATCCACATAATGCATGATTATAACAAGTGTAAATAAAAAAACAAGCCCCTTATGGGACTTGTTATCCAAATCTAAATTCCTCTGAATCATTTACTTCTCCTGCATCTGTTCTGTACAGGTTAACTTTCTTTTCTTCGTCTTCTACATCTTCACCATCGTCTTGTAGTGGAAGGTCTGGAATTTCCTCAGTAGGAAGACCGATTGGAGGTTCTACTCTCTTTCCTTCCGCTTTTTGTACAAGTGGAGTCTTTACGTGTGACATTGGGAAGTGCCAAATAGTTGCAAGCTCTTCTATGTTCATAACATATGTAGAAGCTCCTGCGTTAGCTTTTCTTTTCTTGTATGCTCTCATTAATAACTCCTTGCGATATTTATCTCTAGATTTCTTAAAAAAATATGACGTGTTTGCCTTAAAAGATGGCACGATTGAGTTTGCAGTTGGGATATTGTACTGGTTCATTGCACCAACCAGCGCATTAATACCGCGTGCAGGGCGATACACTTCCTTCCTTGCAACATATATTGCACGTATCTTTGTTTTAAAACCAATTTTACTTATCTTATCTTCCATTGCTTCCAGTATCTTTGATTGTCCTGGTGTCATGTATTTTAACTGATTCTTCTCCTCACTTTTCTCTTCTTTTTTTACGCTTGGTTCTCTCAGAAAGACTTCATCACCAACAGCTTCTAATGACTTATAAAAAGCATCCGAAACATAGTCGCCAGCTGTTTTCTTAAACTTCTTCTTCTCACCGATTAAATCTTTAATCTTCTCAATTGCCTTCTCTTTCCAGCTATTGCTTATAGGTTCCACAATTATTTGCAACCACATCTGTTCACCCTGTCCAATTCTACTAAAACTCTCCAAAAGTGTACCCATTGGATCTTTTAGTACAGTGTCCTTAGAGATTGAGTGCTCAAACTCCCTATACGAACGAATTGGATATGAATCATCCTCAGCAAGAGAAAAATCTGTTGCCCATATATCATGGGTTTCATTTGGATAATTACCAGGTATATCTGTTGTATAGTCCTCTACTTCCACAATCTCTGCATCTGGATACTGTGCATAAATTGCTGTCTCAACAAGCTCACGAAACTTTTCCTCTGTACGCACAAGAAATTGTATATATCCTTCTATACCTATGATTTCAAAACTAAAGCTACGCTGTTTCTTTCCATGATAGAACTTGTCTGCTATATTCTGATCTCTATACGCACCTGCTAGGTGGGAGAACATTTGTTCAACAGCTTTAGGTGTTTGTACATTTTCTTGAGGAATGTCTACAGCTAATAATATCCACTTCCAATCTGCTTTGTATTTATCTTGCTTATACTCCTTGTAATAATATATTCCGAGGTATAGAAATAACCACGCAAAAAAAGTCCAACCTATTATTGAGAATAGCTGAAAAATTACATCAGAAGCTGGCTGTGTCAGGAAATCAATTAGAAAATTGAAATTTACCGTCATATTCTATATTCTCCTAAACATCAATAAGTTTATACAGCGCAACATAGATAATGATAATAGAAAAAGCAGACCACCACCATCCATTAGATGAAGATAAATAACCACCTATGTATGCTAGTAGAACCACCAAAGTTCCTGCAAATGCTATAAAATGACGTATAAAATTGTCTGTCATACTTTTTACAAAATGATTTATAACAATGGAAGTATATCATAAACAAAAAATCCCTCCAACAGGAGAGATTATATAATTATTATAATGTGTTATTTGTCTCTGTACTTAAATCTCTCCCAAACAACAAGCAGTGGACTTGCTAGGAACAAAGATGAATAGGTACCAAGTGCAATTCCTACAATTAGAGCAAGTGCAAAGTATTTAATTGATTCTCCACCAAATAAGAACAGAGAAAATAATACTAATAATGTTGTTGCTGATGTGTTTAATGACCTAACAAGAGTCTGATTAACTCCCATGTTTACTGTCTCAGAAAATCTGTCAGACCCGCGCTTAATTAAGTTTTCTCTTACGCGATCAAATACAACAATAGTGTCGTTTACTGAATATCCAAGAATAGTTAGAAGTGCAACTACAAATGGTATATTCACTTCTATTCCCATGAAATGACCAAGCAGAGCAAATACACCCATTGTTATCGTAATATCGTGAACAAGAGCAATAATAGCTGTTACACCATATTTCCAAGACTTAATTGGCTTTGATACTTTTCTAAATGCATATGCAATAAACAATACAATTGCAAAGATAACAACAAGCGCAGCTTTCCATGCACGAGAGCGTAGATATGAGCTAATTGCTGGTCCAATTGTTTCTATGCGCTCCTCTAATACCAAATTACCTTCCTCACCTTCTACACCCTCTGTCTCATAGGCACTACGAACATGAGCTAAGATTTCCTGATGCTCATCTTCTGAGATAAATTTTAGTTTCAGTATTACCCCTTTATCTTCGATAGGCTGTGCAACAATAGAACCATAATCCAATTCTGCAAGCGTATCTCTCATTTCTGACATCTCAGGTCTTTCTTGCGTAAACGATAATTCTATAAGTGAACCACCTGTAAAGTCTATTCCTGGTTTAAGTCCATATGCCACCAAAATAACAACACTGGACAGGAATATAACTGCAGAAAGAGTAAAACTAATTTTCCTATTTTTAATTATTCCTATCATACTTGTTTTTTTGAACCTAGAAATAGCCAACTACCATGTTCCTTAAACCAAGGCACAATAAATCTCAACATTACTCTTGTTATTGTAATTGCTGAGAACATACTTAGTAATATTCCAATGAACAATGTTACAGCAAAACCTTTTACAAAACTAGAACCAAAACCAATCAACATTACACATGTGATTAGTGTTGATATGTTTCCATCACGAATAGAAGTCCATGCACGTATAAATCCTTCCTCAACTGCAGCCTTAAGACTTTTTCCATCTTTTAGTTCTTCTTTTAATCTCTCAAATATAAGAACATTAGCATCCACTGCCATACCTATAGAAAGTATAAACCCTGCAATACCGGCAAGTGTTAATGTAACACCTATCAATTTAAATATAGCTAGTGTTAGTGCAATATATACAGATAGTGAAATTACAGAAAGTAATCCTGGAAGTCTGTAGTACAGGAACATAAATAGCATTACAAGTAAAACTCCAGAAACTCCAGCCTTAAGACTCTTTTCTAGTGAAGCTTGTCCTAGTGTTGCCCCTATTGCCTGCTGAGAAATAAGTTCTACAGGAACAGGCAAAGCACCAGCATTCAGTCTTTGTGAAAGCAATCTTGCTTCTGTGAGATTAAAATTACCTGTAATAACAGCTCTACCATCCGTAATTGCCTGTTGTACTGTTGGTGCACTTATAATGTTACCATCAAGAAATATTGCAATTGGTTCTCCTACATGCTTTTCTGTCAGATCTGCAAATAACTTTTTTCCTTCACTATCAAACGAAAGTGAAACCTGTATAGCCCCTGTTTGTGAATTGGACACAACCTCTGCTCTTTCTAGCTGTTTTCCTGATAATTCTGTGTTTTGCCAAGGTTCTGCTGTTGGTAAAATATCAGATGCGGTATTCTTCTTGGTGGATATGCGCCACAGCTCATATTCAACGGGGCTTTCTTTCTTATATATAACATGATATCCAAACTGAGTTTCCACTGGTTTGACTATCTCTCCTTCTTGTACGGCAAATACAGCGTCTTCAAATTCTTTTACCATTTGCCCTCTACCAAAGGAACCCAAATCACCACCAGAGACGTTTGCTCCGGCTTCGTGCGAAAATTCTTTTGCTAGGGCCTCAAAATTACTTGCGTTTGCTTTTTCAAAAATCTCATGTGCTTTGTCCAGAGCTTCTTGTTTTGTGTATTGAGGATTCTCACAAGAGTTTGCTCCTAAATAACATATTAGTATATGACTAGCACTGACCTGTTCTTCACTTTTTCTACTAATTCCACGCTTCACAACATGGAAAGCATCGCCTGTGTCTATTAACTTATTTGTAATTGCTCCCTCACCCCTATTCTTTGCCCAGGCAATAATCTCTGGAGCCTGTGTTTCTGTAACAAAGCCCAGATAACCACCATTATTTTTAGATTGCAAGTCTTCCGAATATTCTCGTGCGATTTCTTCAAAGTCTTCTCCCCCTCTTACTTTATTTAGCGCTTCTTTAGTACGTGTTTCTACCTCATTATTAAACTCATCTAGTTCTTTCTGCTCATCTTCTGTCAATTCTCTTGGTGGGGTTGTGTTTTCTTCCTTAAATTCAAGAATAGGAGTCTCCCCTATCATATTTATAGCCTGATTAACATCTGTCACTCCAGGAAGTTCCACAACAATACGGTAATCATCACCCACCTTAGAAGTCTGCACATTAGGTTCACCAATACCAAGACCGTTTACACGTCTTTCTATCACATCTCTTCCACCTTCTACGGCTGCTGCTCGCTCATTTGCTTCCAAATTTGACACATCCGCCTGGTACACAAGATGAGCACCACCTTGTAGGTCCAGACCTAAAGCAAATGGTTTTTCTGGAACATTAGGTATTCCAACATGTGTAACATCGTTTACTTTATTGAAAACACGATTTGCAACAGTTGGCGCATCATATATTGCTGTAATTGCAAGAAGAGCAAATATACCAAAAATCCCCCAACGAATCTTGGAGCGAAGCTGTGATTGTGTTTTTTCCGTTCGCATATCTATTAGTGCGCGTATTGTACAAAATTTATAAAATCAAGTCAATATAGTTTATGCACCGTGACATTTCTTATATTTTTTTCCACTACCACAAGTGCACGGATCATTCCTTCCAACCTTATGTCCGGTTTCATCTCGTTCTTTTCTCTTAATGTGAACCCCTTGTTCACTCATTGTCTTTTTAGCACCCTCTAAAGTCATCTTATCACCTGCCATAATTGTCGGAGCTAGTTGTATTCCTATCCCCACTTTAAAGAACGAGTAAACAATTTCTTTTTGTATATTACTTAGAAGAGAGTTAAATAGATGATAACTTTCTTTCTTATACTCTACAAGTGGATCTCTTTGTCCATATCCTCTCAAACCAATACCTGTACGTAAATAATCAAGTGAAACCAAATGATCAACCCAAAGAGCGTCTATTGCGCGCAACATTATAGAACTTTCAAATGCTGTAGCTAATTGTTCTGGAGTCTTATCGTCTTGTGCATGCGTTTTTACATGCTCATTTATCTTGTTATATTCCTCGGTAGCTTTTTCCATTAAGAAAGAAACAATTGCTTCACGAGCTTTTACATCATCTACTTTTCCTTCTCCGTTTTTACCAAGTGAAAATAGTTTCTCACGATCATTATTATTTAGTGGAAAAATAGTCTTCGCTGTTTCATAAATTTCCTTCATGTTCCACTCTTTAGATCCTTGCTGAGATTCCCCTTCTATAACCTGTGGATTAGTGTGATAGCTAACTACAAACTCTATCTCGCTCTCAATCATGTCCATTATCATCTCTTTTGATGTTCTTTCGTGCTTCTTCTCTTCATCTTCTAAGTCCAATATTGCTCTACGTTTTTCATAAACAACTTCACGATGACGATTTAATACATCATCATAATTAAGAAGGTGTTTACGTGTATCAAAGTGCATAGACTCAACCTTCTTCTGAGCATTTTCTAGCATTCTGGATATCATTTTTTGCTCAATTGGCATATCATCTGGCACTTTTAATCTTTCCATTACAGATTTTAATCTATCTCCTGCAAAAATACGCATTAATTCATCATCTGTAGAAACAAAAAATTGGGTGTCTCCAGGATCTCCCTGACGCGCAGCACGACCACGTAACTGATTATCTATACGTCTTGACTCATGTCTCTCTGTACCAAGTACAAACAAACCACCCGCTTCCAATACTTTTTTCTCATCTTCTTTATTAACTGGATTTCCACCTAACTTAATGTCCACACCACGTCCAGCCATGTTTGTAGCAAGAGTAACAGCACCTGGACGACCCGCCTGTGCAACTATCTCTCCCTCACGCTCATGGTTCTTTGCATTAAGTGCCTCATGAGCTATTCCATTAGCTGTAAGGAACATACTAAGCTCTTCATTCTTTTCCACAGAAATTGTACCAACTAAGACAGGCTGGTTCTTTTCCTGACATTTTCTTATTAGTTCCGCTGTCGCCTTATACTTTGCCTGCTCTGTCTTATATATACGATCTGGCAAATCTTTTCTTGCGTCCGGCTTGTTTGTTGGAATTACGTGAACATCTAAACCATATATTTTGAAAAACTCCTCTTTTTCTGTTTCTGCTGTACCTGTCATTCCGGACAACTTCTTATACATCCTAAACAAATTCTGGAAGGTAATTGTTGCCAAAGTTCTACTTTCTCTTTGTATCTGCACACCCTCTTTTGCTTCTATCGCTTGATGCAAACCTTCTGAATACCTACGACCAGGCATTTTACGACCTGTAAACTCATCAATAATTACTATTTCATCACCGTCTACAACATATTCCTTATCTCTCTTAAACAAGACCTCGGCTTTTAATGCCTGCTCAATATGATGAACCATTCTTAATCCACCTTCAACATATATATTTTCCACACCAAGCCATTCCTCAAACTTAGCTATTCCAGCATCTGTAAGAGTAGAACTACGCATCTTTTCATCTATATTATAATCTTCGTTTTCTTTTAGTTGCTTAACCAAACGAGCAAACTGATAATACTGGTCAGCCGCTTCTTCTGCAGGTGCAGAAATAATAAGTGGAGTTCTTGATTCATCAATTAAAATTGAGTCTACCTCATCGATAATACAGTAATTCATTTCGTCACCCGGGCGCATAACCATATCATCCAGTTTCTGCACCATGTTGTCACGAAGGTAATCAAAACCATACTCGTTGTTTGTTCCATAAGTTATGTCACAACGATATGCCTCTTTTCTACTGACAGGTCTAAGAAATTCATCCTCAACCTTAAAACTACCTGTACCATCCCTCTCCTCATCCAACTCTCCACCCTCTTCTCCCCCACTAAAAGATGCATCATAAACAAAGCTCACTCTTTGGTTCTGTACAACACTAACTGTAAGACCAAGATAATCATATATCTGTGCCATCCATACAGCATCACGTTTTGCCAAATAATCATTTACTGTTACAACATGAACACCCTTTTCTTCCAATGCGTTTAAATAAGTAGGTAGAGTGGCAACGAGAGTCTTACCTTCACCTGTTCTCATCTCAGCTATCACACCCTTATGTAGAGAAATACCACCGACAAGTTGCACATCATAATGACGCATGTTTAATACACGACGACCAACTTCTCTTACAACAGCAAAAGCCTCTGGAAGAATATCATCCAAAGTTTCACCCTTCTTTAATCTTTCCTTAAACTCCCCTGTCTTGGCTTTTAATTTGTTATCAGAAAGAGCCTTCATGGAAGGTTCTAAACTATTTATCTTATCAACGGTTGGCTGATAAGATTTCATCTTCTTTTTGTTTTGATCACCAAGTAATTTCTCTAGAAATTTAGCCATAATTTATGATTTTTTTGCCTGGCGATTATAACAAAAAACAAACATATTGTCTAGTCTCTAATTACATAACTCAACAAACAAAAAATCACCCGTATTAGGATGAATGTTTCATCCTACCCAGTACTCACGACTAGGTAGGATGTGCCTCCTTATTGGTCAGGAGTGACCGTAGATCTCCTTATCCCTTCTTGAGACGCAGAATTCGGTCCGTGCTGTGGAAGTTGTTGTCGAGATTGTCCCAGCGCTGTCTCCAGTGATCCGCGTGCCAGTAGACACAGCTGACGAGCTTGTTGTGGTCAGGGTTACGCCAGTCTGTGAAGACAAACACTACCCTGTCTCGGAGCACGATGGGGATCTCGTCTTGGTGCTCCAACAAGTGCCGACCATGCTTTTCGCCGAGATGGGCATACCCAATCGTGGCACGCGCGACCATGGCTTCGCCTCTGACACTCTCCTCACTATCTTCCAGGAAGTTGATAATCTCGTAGGTGCGGTCACCAACGGTCATCTCGGTCGGGAGAGCATCCTCTTCCTGCTTGAGACGCAGGATTCGGCTGATATTGCGGAACTGGTAGCCAATCCATTGCCATTGTCTCATCCAGTGTTTGCCATTCCAGTGTATGGTGCAAATGTCCCCAGGATTGGCGTAATCGCGACGCCAGTTCGTGAAGACGAAGGTATTACCCCGTAGCTCGACTGGAATCTGGTGTTGGTGTTTCAGCAGATGTTCGCCTGCTTCCTTATTGGGGTTTGCGTCAATCTCGCTCACACGCCTCACCACTGTCTGACCATCTACCGACCCCTCTCCTTCCTCGTGGAACCCGAGAATCTCGTAGGTGCGGTCACCAACGGTCATCTCCTGAGGAAGGGAATCCCGGAAGAGCTTGTCGCAGAACCTCTTGACCTTCCCGGTGTTTTCCGGGTTGATCAGGTCTTCGAATCTCTTTTCACCCAACTGCTCCCGCAGATGAGCCAATTTACGCAAGGTGCCCATTTGCACCTCTCCTCACCCTTTTGTACAAAGGGTTCACTCCTCACCAACATGACGAAGAGGAAGACGAGTTGGTGTTCAGGTCTTCTCTTTGCATACCTAAGTAAATATACACAGAGAAGACCTAAACCATAGTATTTTAAAGAGCTATTTGACTGGTCAGATTAACATTAAATCACTATTTTGTCAATATAACCTAATTATATAACATATTTACCTAATTCTAGCTATAAAGTATTGACAAATCCCTATATTTATGCTAGTTTATGCTCACACCCCAAGGGGAAGGAGAGAAAATCATGAGTAAATCACTCAACATCGTCATCACTTCCGACCATGCAGGTCTGGATATGCGGGCGGCAATCTGCGCTTACCTGCGCAAAGAAGGTCATGCAGTCATCGACCAGGGTCCACAGCCGGGAGAGGTTGTAGACTACCCGGAGTACGCGGAGGCTGCAGTACAAGCAATGCTCTGTGACATTCCTAGCGATGTGGACGACAGCATCAAGATCGATCTGGTCATCCTCATCTGCGGTACAGGCATCGGTATGAGCATCGTCGCGAACAAGTTCAGCGGTGTCAGTGCAGCTCTGGTACACGACCATCTCACCGCGAAATTCGCGAAAGAGCACAACAACGCGAACGTGCTCTGCCTGGGCTCACGTGTGACAGCTGATGTTGTCGCAGTCGACTGCGTTGCCACGTTCCTCGAGGCAAAGTTCGAAGAGCGCCACCAACGACGCATTGACATGATCATGGACATCGAGGTGAACGGTTCATGTATCGGATCTTTGATGTCTGACTGAACAAGGAGATGAACCAAAAGCCCCCTTCGAACGATTCGGAGGGGGCTGGCGGAACTTATCATTTAACAGATGGTATTTTTTTATCCCTGATATTCCTTCTGCTCTCTAATCATTTTCCTGTTCTTATCTCTCATTTTTTCTTTCATCTTTTGCAATTCTATCTTAAAATGATCTTTCACTTTGTCCACTGCTTTGTATAAATCTTCTGCGTCTTTTACAACTCGCAATGTTTTGTTTGGTACTTTTATATTAACCTCTGCGTAATATATCTTTCCTTTTTGGTGATGATTAGAACGCTTTCCAATATCTATATCTGCCTTAATTATATTATCAAAATACTTTTCCAAACTACCTATCTTTTCTTCTGCATGCTCTCTTAATGATGATGTAAGATCAATATTGGTTGCGTTAATCGTGATATTCATAACTTATATTTATATTAGTTGAATCTCTTCATTTAAAGTAAACCCATATCTATCATACACAGTTTGCTTAATTTCCTCAATAAGGGTGGTAACGTCTGCAGAAGTTGCCTTACCAAGATTAATGATAAAGTTGCCATGTTCCTCACTAATTTTTGCATCACCAATTTGTCTTCCTTTTAGTCCACACATTTCCACAAGCCATCCAGCTGGTATTTTCTTGTTCTGTAAAAAACTAGCTACTTTCTCATCTTCCTTACTAAAATTATCCAATAGCTTCTGAGATATAGAATCATCTATAATTTCTATGTTCTTAAAAATACAGCCAGTAGAAGCATATCCTTTAGGTTGAGTTTCATTTCTGTACTTAATAACTTCCAATGCTTTACGTCTTGCATCATTGTCCTCTCCTTTTTTTAACGAAAAGGTTGCTCGTAATATTACATCATTGTTGTGCTTAAATTTGCTGTCACGATACCCGAAATTACAATCTTCGTTAGAAAGAGTTATTGCTTCCCCATCTCTGTACACTTCTACAGATTTTAGTGTGTCTTTTATCTCTGCACCAGTAGCTCCAGCATTACCCCTGATTGCTCCTCCAATACTTCCTGGTATACCAACTCCCCATTCAAAACCTGTTAATCCAGATTTTATTGTCTCCTGAGCAAGAGCAACAGTCTGTATTCCAGCTGTGGCTGTGACCTCTTCCCCCTTCACTTCTACTGACCTATCCACAATCTGGACAACAACACCATCATAACCATTATCACTAGCAAGCATATTGCTTCCACCTCCAAACACAATATATTTATGCCCTTCTCCGTCTAGATATTTTAGTAGGTCTATTGCAGAATCTACACTGTCTACAATTACAAAATAGGTGGCTGGACCACCAATCTTGAAGGTTGTGTGTTTGGAAAGAGGTTCGTTTGTCTTTACCTTTCCAAATTCTTTTAATTTTGAGTAAATTTCATCCATAACTAACCTAAGGATAGCGTTATTTTGAGTAATTTGCAAGTATACTCTGTTATCCACAATATCCTTTACTTTTTCTCTATTTATGCTAACCTAATTACATGAACGTATTTAATGTATTCACAACAAAGAAGACCAAGAAGGTCCTCCCTCGGAAGAGGTAGTTGTGTTGCATTAGAAAAAATTGCTAACCAGCCACCTCAACCGAGGTGGTTTTTCTATTGGGGGTGGGAAAGATGAGTGGGAATCAGGAACATGGCGCAGTCTCAAACGACAAGGACGGGAACGATCTCTTTCCAGGAGATGTTGTCTGGCCAGGATGGGCACTGTTCGCAGGAAGACGAGGGGTTGTGCAAGAATCCACATACAGCTCTGCTATCGTTCATCTCGTGGAGGAGGGTGGTACAGCAAGTGGAACAATCCGCAGTTCCTCAGTATCCAAACGCTGAGCAAGGAGGACACACAGCGGGGATCTAGGCATTAGCCTGATCCCCGTGTCTCTTTTTTTGGCTAATTCTAGCCTTTTTTTTTACTTTACTATTGACAAATAGCATATATTGTGTTACTATATCCCGTCTTTGATTCTTTCAAAGAACACGTGTTCTATGTTGCTTTATTGACTTTTATTGTCAACTAAGCAAAATAATTATATACTGCTGGAGTATTTCAGCGTAATCACATAGCTATGAAAGGTAAAATCCTATCATTAGGAGCCGTGGCTGTATTGTTACTTGTAGGAGCAGGGTGTGCCCAAGTGGAAAGCCCAGCACTAGAGAAACAAGCCACAGAACCTGTAGTGCAAAACACTACAGATGGGACTACAGTAGAGACTGTAGTATCAGATGACAGTATTACTCTGTCTGCTGTTCCAACAGCAATTCCAGGTGAAGTATTACTTACTTGGAATGTACCTACTGAGCTTGAAAGCCCAGAAGGTTACCGTCTTGTTCGTTCTGCAAATGTAGAACCAAGGTTTCCTGGTAGTTTCTGGTTTCACCAGGGACAGGAGCGTCGTCATATCACCTGGATTAACGTACCAGCGGGAAGACAATATTTCCGTTTATGTCAGTTCAAAGGTGGTGAATGTGTGGCGTACAGTAATCAAGTTAGTGTAAATCTTGGAGAAAATGCAAATTCTACTGCATCTCCTTACACTACTAAACGTACAGAAGTAGAAGTTATACGTAATTTCTACAATGCACTAATGAGCGACAACAAAGCAGACGCTCTAAAATATGTACCTGCAAGTGTACGATCAGCGGATTTCTTCAAACAAAAGTGGGAAGAGATACAAGATTGGCAGTTCCAGAATGTTGAGATTCGTCTTGACACAATTACTGGAGATATCTTCAGCATAAAGAAAGTGGATATCGTAGTAGGTGTAAAAGTTGATGGAAAAATTGTAGCTGGCCCTAGACAAGTTACAGTAGACTTCCGTAACGACAAATGGTACATCGTGGACTTCCAGTTATAAACAAAAACAAATTAAAAACACCCCTTATGGGGTGTTTTTGTTTACAGAGATGTTCATTTAGTTACTGTTGGAAGAGGTTTAGTAAGCAATATCTGCCACATCCCCTTTACTCGTGCAAATGTTTCTCTAATCTCCATAATAAAAACCGAATCATCCGTATAGCTATCTGCAGAAAAACCAACTGTATCTATCCCAAAGTTTTCGCAGAAAAATATAATTCTAGGCAGATGAAAGTCTTGAGATACAGCAATTACTGATTCTAATCCATACACATGCTTTTCCCTGTAACAACTCTCGTATGTGCGGTATCCATGTGGATCTACAGATACATCATTTATGGGTATTCCATTGTCTATTGCGTAGCGCAACATAATGTTTACTTCGTCTGCACGCTTACCTCCATCATCACCTGTCATTATTAACTTCTTTACCTTTCCTTTTCTATATAAATCAATTCCAGCATCTACTCTGGCCTTCTGCATATTACTTTGGGTACTTTTGTCTTCCATTCCACCACCAAATATTAGAGCGATATCACGTGAAGGAACATCTTCTACAGATGGGTGAATATTATTTCCATATGGGAATATTATTGCCCATGATATAACTATTAGAAGTAGACTAATCGACAGAAGAGCAACAGAAATAAACTGAAATACAACCAAGGATAGGTCTTGGTTGGGTATGTGATTCTTTTTTGGGTTCCTAAATATCATAAAATGTAGTTGAGAGATTATAGCAGATATTGTGTATTTTTCAAGTACACATACTTTTCCACACTCCCCTAGACTTTATTTGTTTTATACTCTATACTTTTTCCATACC
The DNA here is from genome assembly GCA_964612105.1 of uncultured Gammaproteobacteria bacterium. Classification (GTDB taxonomy): domain Bacteria; phylum Patescibacteriota; class Patescibacteriia; order Magasanikbacterales; family UBA922; genus CAZTEU01. The sequence goes on from CAZTEU010000001.1 coordinate 176,900, forward strand.
CTTGAGGTATGGCGTCGTGCATGCGCGGATGTTGTCTTGCCACCAACCCTCATCGAGGGTAGGTCAGCAGATGCAGCCGTAGGAACTCTACTAATTATCAAGAGGTCCAGTCCTTGCTTTTTCTGCCCCGTCGATCACCAAATAAGGCTTCGGGGCTCATCACGTAGGAGCGACTGACGGTTCTTAGGGGGATCTTAGTTGTGTACGACGCCCCCTCCATTTGACCAAAAAAGGTTTTTGTCCAAATGTTGTAAAAAAACGCTTAAATAAGCGTTTTTTTTATATTCTCTATTGACAGGTTGTCCTATTTCAAGTATAATCCCCAGTTGTTTCCTGTTAGAACTCCGTATAAGGAAGAACGATCTCACGGCTCGATCAAGTAGTTGAGGGGGGTAGAAAAGGAAGGACATAAGTCACCCTTCCTTAGAGGCCAACCAAAGCCACCCTTCTTCGTCCTCTGCATTGCAAGTCGAAAAAAAACAAAAGATCGAGTGTAAGTCCCTAGTACTCCAGTGATGATCGGCCCCTTATGGCGTTGAGTACGCGGAAATGATGGAGGTGTGTGTTCCCAAGCTGCTCGGGGTTCAATTCCTGAAAACTGTCGCTTTCTGGCTAAGGCCTGATTGTAGGATGACGGACGAGACAAAACAGTGGAAAGTTCACTCCCCTTCTACGTGTACGGTAGCGACGTGCGGTTCTGTAGTCCTAATATTTGGATTACATTCCGCACGTCGCTGCCACACGTTCGACCATATAAACCTCATTAAGATGTGGTTTTTTGTTTGGTAATTATACTACTATTGATTCACTATTCTTTGGAATATCTGTTTCTATTCCCAATTCATCATTTATTCTTCCTGATAACGCCTCTAGTGCCTTTGGTTCCCCATGAATACATATAACCTTACTTGGTTTTTCTTCAGCCTCACTAATCCACCTTACAAGCTTATTTTGATCTCCATGAGCAGATAATGCACCTATTGCTTTGATAGTACTTTTTACCTCAACATCCTGCCCAAATATCTTTACGCTCTTATGCCCATCATATATTTTTCTTCCACGAGTGCCTTTTGCTTGATAGCCAACAATAATAAGTGTGGACTTTGGATCCGATAAATACCTAAACAAGTGATGAATAATACGCCCACCATTCATCATTCCTGCTCCTGCTATAATTATTTTTGGACCTTTTATGTTGTTTATTTTTTTAGACTCTTCTTTTGAGCGTGTAATTTGTAGCTGTGGAAACTTAAAAAAATCATCGCCTTTTGTGTATTGGTCACAAGCCTCCTTGTCATAGTATTCTGGATATTTCCTGTACACTGGCAATGCATCTATAGCTAGTGGACTATCCAGGAATATGGGAACATCTGGAAGAGTTTTATCTTCCTCACTCATTTCATCCAGCTCATACAAAAGCTCTTGTGTGCGCTCCATAGAAAATGCAGGAATCATGATTGTCCCACCACGGGCAACTCCTTCTTTTATTAAATCCAAAATAATCTTCTTTCTTTCTGTGATTGTTTCGTGAATACGATCACCATATGTTGATTCACAAACTAATGTATCTATTTTTCCAAGACCTTCTGTTTCTTTAAGTATAGGCACGTTATCATTTCCAATATCCCCAGAAAAAGCAATTACTTTTCCATTTATATTGACTTCTATGAAAGAGGCTCCAAAAATATGACCAGCATCCTTAAATATTGCATAGTCCCCATCCCCAAGATCTACTTTTTCATGATAATCAATACCATTACATTGGGAAACAGACCTTTCTATTTCTTCCTCATTAAATAATATGGGTGTTTGATATTTCTTATTATTATAGGTCATTATACGAAACGCATCCTGCCATAATAATTTTATCAGACCAAATGTTCCTTTTGTCATATGAATAGAACCTGTATACCCATCTTTTACTAACTTTGGAATCCTGCCGGAGTGGTCTGTATGAGCATGAGTTAACAAAACATGATCAATTGTGTGTGGGTCGAAAGGAAAATTATCAGCGTTTCTCCCTTCGTTAAAATCTCCTCCTTGAAACATACCACAATCAACTAAAATGCGCTTAGAGCCCGTATCAATTAGATGGCATGAGCCTGTAACTTCTTCTGCTGCTCCGAAAAAAGTGATTTTCATAATGGAAAAATTAGTGAAAATAATGTACAATTACATATATAATACATTGTCTATTAACTCTATACAAGACGGTGTTGTTCTGTTATACTCTTGACCATGAGAAAACGTAATCAACACATAGAAATACAAGAACCACCTTTGCGAGAAATTAATAAGAAGCGTTCGTGTTTTCGTAGGAGTTGTACTACAGGTTGTGGTTGTATTGTTTTATTTATTGTTGCATTAGTGCTTGTCTTTAAATTTTTCTTAGTGTCTAGACCAAAAAAAGTAAAGACAATTCCAGAACATTTTCCAAACAGTGTGCCTATTTATGATACCGAAAGAATTGAGAGTATCTCTTTCTTATCTGCAGAAAAGAAGGGGCGTGCAGTGCAAACGATTTCATATATTTCACGTAAAACTCTTACACCATTCTCAAAGATTTTAGATAAAAATATAGGTGGCCAAACTGTGTCTACTGTAGGACTAGACGATGTAATTAACTTCTTAAACAGTCCTGTCACAGACCCTCGTGACATAGTTCATGTAGAATGGGAAGATCTTCAGGCTGAACCATCTTTCATACTTGACTTTTATAGAACTACTCTTGAAAAAAATGGTTTCGATGTATCTGCAGGTTATGTATCCACAGAAATATATGATCTTAATTTTGATGGTGAAGAACAGAAAGTAAATGGAGCATTGCATATTGAGGATAGCAATGAGAAAGGTACTGACTTTGTCTCGTTAACAGTAAGTATGCCAACTTATGGCAATTAAGACATTAAAAATTGGAGATCTAACTTGGGTCAACATGGATAGTGTCGATGAGGCTTCTTTAAAATATCTAAAAGATAAGCATAATTTCCATCAGCTGGATATAGAAGATTTACAAAGTGATGGTCAAACTCCAAAAATTGACGTATATAAAAAATACCTATTTGTTATTTTGCAATTTCCACGTTGGGACTCTAAAACAAAAACTGTGTCACCTTATGAAATAGATTTCTTCGTTGGTGACAACTTTCTAATTACAATTCAACACCATTCAGTATCTGACATACATGACTTGTTCAAAAGGTGGCACAAGAGCAGGCAGGTAAAAAAAGATTGGATGAATAAAAACTCAGGCTACTTGCTATATAATATTGTTGAATCTCTATTTCAAAAATCTAGACCGATTCTAAATAAACTTGGGAGAGAGATTTATGACATTGAGAAAGAGGTGTTTGCTGGACAACAGCTTGATAATAATCTAATCATGGAGCTTGGGCGTCACAGAAGAAATGTGCTCGGTTTTAGAAGAATAATTGACCCACAAAGGTATCTAATGAGTAATCTATCTCATATTAGAAAACCTTTCTTATCAGAAGACACCTCACTCTATTTTGATGATGTAAATGACTATTTAAGTAAGCTGTGGTCTATTATTGATACTTATAGAGACACAGTTCAAGGTCTACACGTAACTGTTGAATCTCTAATCAATCAGAGAACGAATAAGGTTATTAGCATGCTTACAGTTATATCTGTTTCATTACTCCCTCTTACTGTACTTTCTGGGATATATGGTATGAACATAGCGCTACCATTTTCTCACCAACCATTGGTTGTGTGGGGTATATTTATCATTCTTACTTGTTCTATATTATTATTGATCTCAATCATGAGAAAAAAACGCTGGATCTGATATGATTCAACTATTTTCCAGCAAAACAAAAAGTATTACAGGAGCCGCTATCATACTTGGATCGGCTTCTTTTATTAGTAGAATTATTGGGGTGGTTAGAGACCGTGTATTTGCCCACCAGTTTGGAGCTGGAGAGATGTTAGATGCTTACTATGCAGCATTCCGTATTCCAGACTTAGTATATAACCTACTGGTTGTTGGCGCACTTTCTGCTGGATTTATACCAGTATTCATGGAACTTTTAGTAAAAAACAAAAAAGATGCTTGGAGAGTTACTAATAGTATAATAAACATACTTGGCCTCTGTTTGGTGATAATTTGTGGAATATTAGCTATATTTACTCCACAATTAATGCCTCTTGTCGTTCCTGGATTTAACGAGGGGACCATGGGAATAACAGTGCTTCTTACACGTGTTATGTTTTTAAGTCCAATACTTCTAGGACTAAGTAGTGTTGTTAGTGGGGTTCTGCAATCTTTTAAATCATTCCTAATATATGCATTTACTCCAATAATGTATAACGTAGGGATAATTATTGGCGCTACTGTCTTTGTTCCATATTTTGGAATTGTTGGGTTAGCCTATGGTGTAGTTTTAGGTGCTACTCTTCATTTAGCTGTACAACTACCAACTTTTTTTAGTCATGGGTTTAAATATAAAGCATTACTAGAAATAAAGAATAAATCTGTAAGAAAGATATTTCTCTTAATGATTCCAAGAACACTTGGGCTTGCAACTGTGCAACTCAATCTAATAGCAATGACTCTATTTGCATCATTACTAGCAACAGGTAGTATTGCTGTGTTTAATTTTGCAAATAATCTTCAGTACTTCCCTATCGGTATTGTTGGAATATCATTTGCCGTAGCTGCATTCCCTACTTTTGCACAACTTATTGCACAGGGTCAAACTGAGAAGTTTATAAGACACTTGAGCACAACAATTCGCCAGATTCTATTTTTTATACTCCCACTTACTATTATTTTCTTATTACTTAGGGCTCAGATTGTGCGTGTAGTTCTTGGAAGTGGTCAGTTCGATTGGAACGCAACCATTCTTACATCTGATACACTTGCGTTGTTTAGTGTGTCATTGTTTGCACAAGCACTAATACCGTTGTTTGCTAGGGCTTTCTATGCACTGCAGGATACGTGGACGCCTTTTGTAGCAGGTATTGTTGGGTCTATTATAAATATAATCTTAGCTTGGTATCTAAAAGATATATTTGGAGTTACAGGTCTTGCTATATCATTCTCTGCTGGTGCCATAATCCAACTTGCTGTTCTTTGGCTGCTACTAAGACTAAAGATAAGAACTATACACGAGTTAAGTATATTACTAGGCTTGTTTAAGATATCTATAGCGCTTATTATTATGGCATTACTTACTCAATGGATTAAAACACCTCTAGCTAGTTTTGTAGATATGACTCGTTTTTGGGGTATACTAACCCAGGGAGCAATTGCTGGATCTGTTGGGCTTCTTGTATATGGAACAATCTGCTACCTATTAAAAGTTGAAGAAATGATGGTTATAGCAAAGAGTATGAGGAGAAAGTGGTTAAAGCTCGCATATATTCAAGGAGAAATAAATGATGCAGATGAATTATAGGTTGCGGATAGTCTGTCTCCAAGGTAAAATAGAATAATAACGTATGAGTGAAAAGATACGCAATTTTTGTATAATCGCACACATAGATCACGGTAAATCAACACTGGCTGATCGTTTTTTGGAAGTTACAGAAACAATAGAATCGAGAGAGATGAAAAGTCAGGTCTTAGATCAGATGGAGTTAGAACAAGAGCGAGGAATTACAATAAAACTACAGCCTGTAAGAATGTTACATAATGGATACACATTAAACTTGATAGATACTCCTGGTCACGTAGATTTTACTTATGAAGTTTCGAGATCACTAGCAGCTGTTGAGGGTGCAATACTACTTGTAGATGCAACACAAGGTGTACAAGCTCAGACCATTGGAAACTTGTATCTCGCATTGGATCAGGAATTAAAGATAATACCTGTACTAAACAAAATTGATTTACCAAACGCAGATACAGAAAAAGCCAGTGCAGAAATAGTTCATCTTTTAGGCTGTAATAAAGAGGACATACTAAAGTGTTCTGGTAAAACAGGAGAAGGAGTTAGTGCGGTTTTGGAAGAAGTTATAGAAAAAGTACCAGAGCCAAAAGAAAAAGGAGGGACTGCTAGGGCTCTAATCTTTGATTCATTCTATGATGATTACCGCGGTGTTATAGCATCAATAAGATTGCAGGAAGGTACCATGGCAAAAGGTGACAAGATTACTTTTATGGGAACAGGTGCAAAGGCGGAAATATTAGAGATTGGTCATTATTCACCAAAACTAAAAGCAGACAAAGTATTTGAAAACGGACAGATTGGATACATTGTTTCTGGACTTAAAGAACTTGGTCAGGTGCAGGTTGGAGATACAATTACACTATCAGAAGACCCTGCCACAGAACCTTTGCCTGGTTATAAACAAGTAAAACCGATGGTTTTTGCTGGCATTTTTCCCAAAGAAGGTGATGACTACAATGCCATGCGAGATGCTATAGATAAACTAAAGCTAAGTGATTCTGCTCTTGTATATGAACCAGAACACTCACAAGTACTTGGTTTTGGGTTTAGGTGCGGTTTTCTTGGAATGCTTCATTTGGAAATATTTCAAGAAAGACTTGTACGTGAGTTTGGATTACACATTGTTACAACCGTACCAAGTGTTGCATACCAAGTACTAAAGACAAATGGTGAAGAATTAATAGCAAAAAGTCCACAAGACTTGCCTGGAGCATCTAGTATAGAAAATATAGAAGAACCGTGGATGGTTGTGGATATAATTACACCAGACCAATATATTGGTAATGTTATGGGTCTAGTATCAGAAAGAAAAGGAAGATACCTAAACACAGAATACATGAGTAGTGGATCTGGACAGCGTGTTATGTTGCACTACGAGATGCCTCTTTCTGCACTTATTACTGATTTCTATGATAAACTAAAGACTGTAACTAGTGGATACGCATCTCTCAACTATGAGTTTAAACGTTATGAGAAAGCAGATGTTGTAAAACTAGACATTCTTATCGCAGAAGAACCTGTAGAAGCACTTTCTACACTTGTATGGAGAGATGAGGCATTTAGAGTAGGAAAGAAAATAGTAAAATCTCTTAAGGATACCTTACCAAAAAAACAATTTGTTATTAAGATACAAGCAACCATAGGTGGAAAGATAATTGCTGCAGAAAGATTAAGTGCGTTAAGAAAGGATGTTACAGCAAAACTATATGGAGGTGATGTTACACGTAAAAGAAAGTTATTAGAAAAACAAAAGAAAGGAAAGAAGAAAATGATGAGTATGGGTAAAGGTAAGGTAGATATACCAACAGAAGCTTATTTAGCAGTATTAAAAAGATAATATGGCAAAAGGTAAACATAAGCGCCTAAAACTAATAATTGCGATTATTGGTATATTAGGAATGCTTTTCTTTACGGTTCTACCGGCTTTCTATTAAATTAATATGAAAAAGAAAAAGAAGTTAGATGTAATCCACAACTATCAATTCTGGGTAACACTTATTTTTACTGTTGGGCTTTTTTTAATGATTCCATACTACACAATTATTATTTATGCCCAACAAGACATGGTAGACTGGCAATGGTACTATGCAGTGCTGTGGATAATCATTCTACTTATTGTAGGGTTTAAACTAAGAGGTAAAATACCCAGTAGGCAGAAGGTAAAGGCAAAGAAATCTCATTTTATTTATTGGATATTACTTGGTATATTTTCTGTCGGCTGGTACGTCGGAGAGCCTGGTAATATTACTCACTTACGTAGCCTTAACATCGTATTTATTGTCTATACGATATTTATAGCAGATTCATTCTGGGATTTTAAAAAAATATATAAAAAGAAAAAATAATTATGGATAAGAAATGGGTAGTACTGCAAGAACCGCCTGTCAACTTTTTTGAGGAACATCCGGAACTCCCTCCTGTTGTTGCTCATTTGTTATATCACAGAGAGATAAGAACTCAGGATAAAATAGATGAGTTCCTAAACCCAGACTACTCCCAGGATGTACATGATCCATTTCTTTTTAGAGACATGGAAAAGGCTGTGAGTAGGGTGTTTAAAGCTATTGAAGAGAAAGAAAAAATTACAATTCACGGAGACTATGACGCAGATGGTGTGAGCGCATCTGTAATACTCTCATCACTATTCCGTGCGCTTGAATATACCAACTTCAGCGTTTTTCTGCCTCACAGAGAAACAGATGGATACGGACTAAACATTAACACAATACAAACACTTCATAACGAGGGCACAAAGCTTATTATAACTTGTGACTGTGGAGGAAGTAATGTAGAAGAGATAAACAAAGCAAACGAATTGGGAATTGATGTAATAATCACAGACCATCACACAACACCGGAGGAATTACCCCCAGCACATGCAATAATTCATCCAAAAGCACCAGGAGAACCATATCCTGACAAAGGACTGGCTGGTGGTGGGGTTGCGTTCAAATTAATGCAGGCGATTCTAAAAGAACATAAAAAAAATCATGATGAGCTTCCAGATGGAACTAAGCATGATGCGTTAGAAAAATGGCAACTAGATATGGTTGCTATAGCAAGTGTGGCGGATATGGTGCCCCTTGTTGGTGAATCTCGCACACTAACAAAATATGGTTTAATTGTGTTGAATAAGACGCGAAGAACGGGTCTACAGAAATTGTTGTTGGAAGCAAGACTGATGGATGAGGATGGGAGTATGAAAAGAGAATTGGATGCACAAACTATCTCATTCCGCATTGCACCACGAATAAACGCAGCGGGCAGAATGGATCATGCAAATGTTGCATATGAGCTGTTGGTAGCACAGAACCCTACGGATGCAGTGGATTTAGCGTTCAGACTGGATCAGAATAATTCTGATAGACAAAAAGATACTGAGGAATTAGTGAAAAAGGGCAAAGCACAAATAAAAGAAAACCCAGATGCTCCTTTCGTATTCGTTATTGGTGAGGGCTGGCCAGCAGGTTTAGTTGGATTAATTGCAAGTAAATTAAAGGAGGTTACAGGTAAGCCAACAATTGTAATGTCAAAAAGTGAAAGAGAAATAATGGGGTCTGGTAGGAGTATAAATGGCTTTAACATGATTGAATCATTACAAGAGATGCCAGAGTATTTTACTAAGTTCGGTGGACATCCAATGGCCTGTGGTTTTACATTATCAGATCCAGAAAAACTGGAAAGCTTTAAAAAAGATCTTACAACTAAGTTCGTAGAAAAGACAAAGGATATAGATGTAACACCTACACTAGAAATTGATGCTGAGATAACTTTAGAAGAAATTAATTGGGACTTGTACGATATCTTGCAAAAGTTCGAACCTTTTGGACAAGCAAATCCAGAACCAACATATTTAGCTAGAGGAGTTACTGTTGTGGCAATAGAGCCTGTAGGAAAAGATGGTAAACATGGTAGGCTTATGGTAAAACACAAGACACCAAGGATACGTAAAACTATTGGCTGGCATTTATGCAATACAAACAATGGAAACACAAACTGGTGTAAAGCCCTCAAGGCTGGTGATATAATTGACTTAATATTCACAATTTCTGTAAACGAATGGAATGGAAATCGTGAATTGCAATTAACTATAAAAGATCTACGTAAATCAGAAGTAGAATAAAAATATGAAAGTATTAATCTATACAGATGGAGGATCCCGTGGTAATCCAGGACCTTCTGCAACAGGAGTGGTTATAAAAAATGAAGATGGGGATGTTTTAGAAGCATACGGAGAATCTCTAGGGTCACAAACAAATAATTATGCAGAGTATAGCGCTGTTATTTCTGGATTAAAAAAAGCACATGAGTTAAAGGCAGATGAGGTTGAGTGTATTGCAGATAGTAAACTACTTGTAGAACAACTAAATGGTAATTGGAAGGTAAAAGAACCAACACTACAGAAATTATTTGTACAGGCATGGAACGAACTGCAGAAGTTCAGGAAATATAAAATACGCCATGTAAGGCGCGAATTAAACAAAGAGTCTGATGCAGAGGTTAATAAAATATTAGATAACCTATAATCCGTGTTTGTTAAAGAGAATATTTTTCGCCTTTTCGTATAATTTAACACGACCGCTGAACCATGGTAACCATTTCCATGGTTTTTTATATGCAAACGAGGGTAGCCAGTTACTAATACTCCCTTTCCTTGTCTGGGCTACAAAAAGATATTCGTCAATCCAGATACCCACATTCCCTTTCTCCGACATAGTCAACCAAAGATCCCAATCTTGGAACCTTTTTAGAGACTCATCCCATCTTATTGCATCTACTCTTCTAATTAAACTTGTTGAGTGAATATAGTTTCTCTTTTTTAATAAATCAACATCAAATTCTTGCGCTGGCATTTTTCTTTTTCCAAAAGACATGTTTGTATATGCAAAACTTGCCTCTCTATTTTTTTCTAGAACATTTGTTAACTTTTCTAGAAATGTGGATTCTGCAACTATATCAGCATCCCAAAAAATAATATACTCTCCCTTTGCTACATCTAAACCACTATTCCTTGCAGATGGCGCTCCTTTGTTTTCCTTTCTTATTAATTTATATTTTTTGCTTTCTAGAAGTTTTTCATCACTACCACTGTCTACAACAATAATCTCAACATTTTTATATGTCTGCTTATCTATGGATGCTAGTGCATCATTAAGCTCCTTTAAATGATTATAGACAGGTATAACTATGCTTACTAAACCTTTCATACAGAAATCTTTTTAACCTTTTGTCTCACTTTCACCACCTGCTTGCAACCACTTATCTAAAACTTTTATCTGATTATCCCAAACAAATGTAGATTTTATTCTCTGTTGACCCGCTTCCCCCATCCGACGTGCAAAATCTTTGTTAGTTAACATTTGCACAAGCCCTTCACCTGCTGCAGGCAAATTCTGGATTACATCTACTACTAATCCTGTTTGTGCATGTTGTACAGCTTCCACAACCCCACCACTTTTTCCAGCCACTACAGGCAAACCACAGGCTGCTGATTCTAGAAAAACTAAACCTAATCCTTCTTCTCTTCCTTCATCTGGGTGGGTAAACAGCGCAAAGACGTCGGCTAGGTAGTAATATTTTTTTATTTGCTCGTGTGGAACCATTCCTAAATACCTAACCACATTCTGTAAATTGTACTTACGTATCTCATTATACATCTCTGCACGCTTTGGACCTTCTCCAATAATCACCCAAACCAAGTGTGGTACTTTCTCCAGGACTTTTGGAATAATCCTAACCATGTGAGGAAAACCTTTTCCATCGTCTATACGACCAATAGATAATATAACTTGCTTACCTTCTAAAGCCAACTCATCCCTAAGTTTTTGTATTGCCTTTTCGTCTGCTGGAACAAAAAACTCCTTGTCTGGGCATGGATACATTACAGTGCTGATGGGTTCAAATTGAGGCAGAACTCGCAATAGACGGCGTTTTAGGTTATTACTGTTAAATATTACCTGTTCGCACTCTTTTATCACTCTAGTGGCCATTTTTTTCTTCCAGGAGGTCTGTGTGGCTGCAACTATGTCTGTTCCATGAGAAAATACAATAAATGGTATCTTAAAGAACCTTTTCATCAAAAGTCCAATATATCCAACAGGAAGAACGTGGTGTACCATTATGAGCTCAACCTTATATTTCTTAACTATTTTTCTTACAATAAAAAATAGTCTAATCCATCTTGGCCAAATAAATTTTGGAAAATATAATTTTTTTCTAATTAAGGTGTATTCTACATTATCTTCATCCCACTCTTTATCCCCTTTCATTTCTGGCGCAAGCATTATTGTCTGCGCTGGATCAAAAGCTTTTGCTAGCTGATGACAAAAAGTTGCAATACCTCCAATTTGTGGAGGATATTCTAAAGTAATTATTAGTGTTATCTTCTGCATAAATTATGCTTTTGATTTTGCTATAGTACCCATAAACTTCTTAAACTGTACCATATTTATAGCCCTTGTTACAAACAACATTGTAGGATATACAACAACCCCAACTAAGATTGCGAGTATAAAATGGCTCATTTCGTTTATTTTTATTACAAAAAATCCCATTACTATTGCGGAAGTAAAAATCTGCAAAACACTCCTAATCATAAAGGAATGAGATATTGCAGTCACTTTTGGAACAAACGCATATCCAATAGCTGTGAGAAGAAAATTTCCAACAAAAGCAGAGGTGGCAGCACCAACTATTCCATATATTGGAATCAGGAATAAGTTAAGCGCAATATTTATTACCATAACTACTCCAATAATAACTGTTTGTGTAACTTGTCTATTGCATGCATTAAGGAATGCACCAATTGGAAAACTCAAATATGAAAAGATTAAACTAAATATTAGAATCTGAAGAGGCAATATTGAATCTACATACTGTGAAGTATACAGTGTTAATATAATGTCTTTTGCAAGTACACTTACTCCTACGGCAATAGGGGTCGCTATGATTAACAAGTACTTCAATCCCTGTTGAAAAATATAAGCTAATCTTTTCCTATCACTTACAAAATATTCACTAAATCTTGGGAACATCGCAGCAACTAGTGCCAGAGGAATAAACTGGAACGCGTATGTTATCTTATACGGTATACTATACAATCCTACAGCAACATTACCAGCAAGCTTGGAAAGCAAAATAGAATCTACATATGAATATACGCGAGCGAATATTCCTGCAATAGCAAAAGGAATTGCTATCCTACCTAGGTACACAAATGATTGTTTATCAAAACTCGGCACTAGTTTAAACCTAAGCTTCCAAACAAGAATTGAAGAAGCAAAACATACATTTAGGAAACTTGGAATTGTGAAGGCGAGTATTAGAAATATAAGTGGAAAGTGGAAATATAGGAAAATACTACCTAGGATTAGAGTGAGCAACTGGCTTATCGTTATACTTATTGCTTCATATTTCAAATCCCCTACTGCGCGCAATACTCCGTACATTGTTAAATGTACTGAATCAAACAACATTGTTACAGCAGAAAGATACACCATATGGCGTATCTCAACACTGTAACCCATCAAATTTATTGCAACGAAAGCACCAATATAGGAAAGTACTCCCAACAATACCTTTACAGATAATACTGTAGAGAAGTATGTTTGCATTTTCTCTTTCACCTTTGCAGACTCACGAATCATTACGTTCGTCAGCCCCATATCTACAAAAACAACAAAGATAGTAGTAAATGACAAAGCAAAAAAATACATGCCTGTACCTTCCACACCAACCATTCTTGCAATCATTGTAAAATAAACAAAAGAAATTATCTTCTGCCCAATAGATGCCATTGTCATGAAAGCTGTATTTTTTGCAATAGATCTAGACATGTGAAAGTATTTTACGCCAAAATAAGGCAAAAAACAAGGTCATATTAGAACAAAATACAAAATCGGACTTTGTATATCCGATTTTTGTTGTTTTTTCTTAACGCTTTCTCCACTGGTGTCCCCGTCTTGCTTTGTATTTTCCAAACTTCTTTCTTTCTTTTGCACGCGGATCACGAGTTAGAAATCCTTCTGCTTTTAGTACTGGTCTTAATTCTTCGTCTAATGCTACAAGTGCACGTGCTATACCATGACGTACTGCTTCTGCCTGACCGTGACTTCCACCACCAGCAACCTTAACAGTCACATCTAAAGCATCTGTTCTACCTGTAACTTTTAAAGGAGCTAGGACAAGATCCTGAGACAGTTTTATTGGAAAATATTCTTTGTAATCTTTTCCATTAACAATTATTGATCCTTTTCCTTTTAGTAGGCGCACTCTTGCTGCTGCAGTTTTTCTACGCCCCAACCCTTTTGTTAATATATCTGTAATAGCCATATTTAGTTCTTAATGGTTAGGCGCTTCATCATCTCGTTGCGTAGCTTGTTTTTAGGTAGCATTCCAAACACAGCTCTTTTAAGTACCTCAGCTGGATTCTCATCGAATACTTTCTTCATTGGTGTTCGTCTTAGACCACCTGGATACATTGTGTGATGAAAATAGTCTTTTTGTTCTAGTTTTTTGCCTGTAAATTTCACTTTTGAAACATTTATTACAGTAACAAAATCTCCAGCATCAATATGAGGTGCAAAGCTTGGCTTATCCTTTCCTCTAAGAATCATTGCAACTTCAGTTGCAACACGACCAACCGCTCTATCTTCAGCATTTATTTCTTGATGTTCTCGCTCTATTTTCATACAAATTCAATTCTTACTGTCTCGGCAGCATCATTTACACGTGTACCGATTTTTATAATCCTTGTGTATCCACCATCCCTATCCTTATAGCGTGGACCAATCTCTTCCATAAGTTTTTTTACTGCCTTATCAGTATATAGTACTTTAATTGCTTCACGTCTTGCAGATAATGTGCCTTTTCTAGCTTTTGTTACTAAAGGTTCTATAACAGAACGTAAAGCTTTTGCTTTTGCTTTAGTAGTTTTTATTCCACCATGTATAACTAGACTATCAGCTAAACTACGCATAAGAGCTTTTCTTTGCGCTGTTTCCCTTCCAAGTGTTGCTTTCTTTTTCTGGTGTCTCATATTCTACAAGTTAAGCTACTTCTCCAGTTAAGTCAATTAGTAATGAGAAGTGATCCATTAATATCTTTGTTGCTTGACCAACCGCATCCTTTGGAGAAATGGTTCCATCTGTTACAACTGTAAGAGTAAGTTTTTCAAAGTCAGTAACATCACCAACACGAGTGTTTTCTACTCTGTATCCTACATCCCTAATTGGGGTGTACAATGAATCAATCGCAATAGTACCTAAATCATATGCTCTACTATCCTTTTCTGCAGCTGGCACATAACCACGCCCTTGTCCAATAGTTACTTCTATATCTAACTCTGTACTATCATCAGTAATATTTGCAATTACTAAATCTTTGTTTGCAAACTCTATGTCTGCATTTTTTTCAAAGTCTCCAACTTTAACAGCTCCTTTGCCTTTTTTGGTAAGGCTAAGTGTTACGGGAGCATCTGCATGTGACATAACAGCCACCTGCTTGAGATTAAGAATAATCTCCACCACATCTTCTTGAATTCCTTCTACAGAAGAAAATTCATGTTGTGCACCTTTAATTTTTACAGTCTCCACTGCGGCACCAGGCAGTGATGACAAAAGTACTCGACGCAATGCATTTCCAATGGTTGTACCATATCCCTTATGACACGGTGTAACCACAATCTGACCAGTGTGTTCATGGTCTGTCTCATTGAACTCGATTGTTGTTGGGAGCATTATTTGCTGTTCCATAAGTAATGAGATTATTGAGGACAGGCTAGGATCCTCATTTAACGTGTTGCGTAAAACTCAATAATTAATTTTACATCAAAAAGTTTATCGACATCTTCGTCCGCCGGATCATGTAACACCTTTCCAGATTTCTTGTTCGGATCTACTAACAACCATGATGGAGGTGTGTGTTTACTTAATTTATCTGTAATTTCGTTGAAAAAGCTTTTGGTTTCTTTTCCTGGCTTAATTGAAACTTCATCACCTGCTTTTACTAGGTATGAAGGAATGTTCATCTTCTTTCCGTTTACAACAAATAAGCCGTGATTTACTATCTGACGAGCCTGTGCTCGTGTAGACGCAAATCCCATACGATATACAACATTATCTAGTCTTGATTCTAAGATTTGCAATAAGTTCTGACCAGAATCACCATCTCTTCGTGTTGCTTCATTAGCATATCCACGAAATTGCTTTTCTCTTATACCGTATACAAATTTTGCTTTTTGCTTTTCTGCTAATTGCTTTCCAAAAGAAGACTCAGACTTACGACGCCTAGCTGTACCATGAACACCAGGCTTCTGACCTAGTCTACGTGCAACCTTAGTAGGATTAGTCTTTAATCCAAGATTAATCCCGAAACGTCTAGCTATTTTATTTTTTGGTCCTATATATCTACCCATATTTTTTAAACACGTCGTCTTTTTGGTGGACGGCAACCATTGTGTGGAATCGGTGTGACATCCTTGATTGAAATTACTTGTATACCATTTGAGTGAAAGGCCCTTATTGCACCTTCACGTCCTCCGCCGATACCTTTTACATACACGCTTACCTCTTTAACTCCACAATCTTTTATTCTTTCTGCTACAGATTTTACAACCTGCTGCGCAGCATATGGAGTAGCTTTCTTTGGCCCTTTAAATCCTACAGATCCAGCACTTGACCAACCAAGAACATCTCCATTTTGATCAGTAACAGTTACAATAGTATTGTTAAAAGTAGCTTGAACATAAGCACGCCCGTGACCAACATTTGTATTTAAGGCTTTTTTCTTCTTACTTTTCTTTAATTTCTTTGCCATATATTATGTCTTTTGTGCTGCCGGCTTTCTTCCGCTTGTAGCAATATTACGCTTGTTACCACGTAACGTTCTAGAATTTGTTTTTGTGCGTTGTCCACGTACAGGAAGACGCTTTGCGTGTCGTGAACCACGAAATGATTTTATATCTTTTAATCTCTTTATATTAGACCCTACATTTCTACGTAAATCACCTTCAGTTGTAAACTGATTTTCTATAATACTACGGATTTTGTCTTCTTGGTCACGATTAAGATCTTTTGTGCGAATATTTTCATCTATTCCTGCTGAAGATAGTATCTTTTTTGCACGAGTACTACCTATACCATAAACATACGTAAGTGAAATAATGATACGCTTCTGCTTTGGAATTGTTACACCTGATACACGCATATTATGCTGATTTTACACGTTGTTTAGTTCCCTGTCTCTGTTTGTGACGAGGATTTTCACAAATAACATAAACGACACCACGTCTGCGTGTTATTTTGCAATTTTTACAACGTTTCTTGACTGAAGCTTGAACTTTCATAAAAAAAATCCTCAAACCGTTATGTGTTATCGTCATATGACATAGTCATACTCCACCACATAGTGTAGTTGGTCTGGGTTAGTATCTATATGTGATACGGCCTTTTGTGAGGTCATATGGAGTCATCTCCACCTTGACTTCATCTCCAACACCCAAACGGATTCGATACATTCGCATCTTTCCAGCTAGGTGGGCTCGTACCTCATGATCATTTTCTAGACGAACACGGAAGTGTGCTCCTGGAAGGAGCTCCTCTATAGTTCCGCGAACTTCTACAACGTCTTTTTTTGACATTAGTACTGTGAAATTAACTGGCCATATTGTACACGAAGCTCAAAAAGCTGTCAAGCCCAGTGGGAGACCAGATGTTAATAAGTATATTTATGATATTTTAGCAAAAAAACTGTTAATTTGCAATAAACTGGGGATAAATTATTTGTCTTCAGAAATCTTTACATCTGCCTCAACAGTAACAGAAGGTGCATCTCCTGTGTACACCCAATACTTATATAGGAAGAAATTCCATGAAACTGCCATTGCTATAGTACCTAAACGCACTATTCTATAATCATATCCCATCACCTCACTGATTAGATACATTGTAAATATTGCAAATAAGTAGTTCCAACCAGCTAGTATTAGATAACGAACCACCTGCTTGTGAGGCATTGCCTTGTTGCTAAAGGACCAGTACTTGTTTAGTGTAAAATTGATTACTAGAACGAGAATTTGGTTAAAAACAACAGATACTGTTGGGGAGAACTTAAGAAACTCCTTAAATAACATTAGAGAGCCGATATCAAAAAAAAGCCCACCAAATCCAACTATAAAGTACTTGGAGAACTCGTGTCTCACGGACAATGCATATCTAGTAATACGCCTAATCATACCGGCACATTATAGCAGAATCCACAGGATATGTGAATTATTTGTGCATAAAAAACTTTGACTAATTTCAAGGCAGTGAGTAAATTATATATATAAAGCTTAATTAATATTTATTAGTGTGCTAACTCATGCACTCTAATATAGGGGGGATATATGATATTAGCATCTTCAGGTACCATCGAGGATCGTTTGGTTCACCTACTTGCCACTATTGGCAGTTGTTCTGCTGTCTCACTTCATGAGCAGTACGCAAAAACACACAGATCCATTTCAAAACAAGCAGTATACAAAGTGCTTCGTAATTTGCAAAGTTGTGAAGTAGTGTACAAACACAACGGCAATTACCATCTCAATATGGGGTGGCTTTTAAATTTTATAGATCTTGCACTTAAAGCACAGAACACATACTTTGGAAGTGAATTTCTCAA
Source organism: uncultured Gammaproteobacteria bacterium (assembly GCA_964612105.1). Lineage (GTDB taxonomy): Bacteria > Patescibacteriota > Patescibacteriia > Magasanikbacterales > UBA922 > CAZTEU01. Next base: position 194,977 of record CAZTEU010000001.1, read on the forward strand.
ACAGATTCTTGAGCCAAACAGGTCAAATGAGTGTTCGTGGAGGTTCGAAAGCATTGAATCTCTTTGTCAAAGATACAGTCAATTACTTATCTTGCTGACAAAAACATCTAAAACAAAAATATTATATCAATACCATCCACATGCGTGGCTTTTTTATATGTGCAACAACGCATGGCATGCACCACATAACAGATACAGAAACACTTTAAAAAGAAACGGTATTATCTTAGGGTGTGAAGGATACATCGAAAAGGCGTTGTTTCAGAAAAATCTTAGAAATAATTCTGTTGGACAAATATATATTGCAGATGAGTCCGAAAAAATCTGCACATCACAACAAAACTACACTCATATAATTGATGATTTTGTATTGCAAATAGTATTTGATGAATACACGTCAGATATAACATCACGCCTATGTGGACAGATTTCCACAAAAGAAGACATGGAACTCATTGATACTCTATTTAGAAGAAAAGCAAAAATAAAAATAACCCTTAAAAGGGATGAGAGAGCTTCAAAAATACTTAGGGAGAGATTCGAGAGAGTATTTGGTCCTATTACTATTCAAGAACAGCTCTGATTCTTCTTACTCCTGCACTTGCAGATTTTTCTTTTTTAATTTTAAATTTTCCAAGATTACCTATCTTCTCAACGTGAGGACCTCCACAAAATTCTCTACTAAATGTCTTAGATTCAACCCCTGCTGATGGTAGTGAATTGGAATCACCAACAGAGTAAACCTTTACTTGGTCACCGTAATTATCTGCAAATAAACCAATTGCACCTTTTGACTTTGCCTCTTCAACAGACATCATCTCAAAAGTTACAGAATAGTCTCTCTGTATTGCACCATTTACCAAATCCTCTATTTTCTTTTTTTCATCGTCTGTTAATTTTTCCGGATGAGAAAAATCAAAACGCAAACGCTCTGGAGTAATATTACTACCTTTCTGCACAGCATGAGGTCCAAGCACTTCCCTAACTGCCGCGTGTAATAAGTGTGTCGCAGTGTGATATTTAATACTCATCTCATCATGGTCTGCAAGACCTCCTTTAAACTTCTTTTCAATCCCCTTGCGAGAAACATCCTGATGCTTTTCTCTCTCACTATTAAACTCCTTCATATCTACAACAATTCCTTTTTCACTTGCCAACTCAACAGTAAGTTCAATAGGAAAACCATATGACTGATACAAATCAAAGGCATCTTTTCCAGATATTTTTTTATCTTTTGAAAGCTTAGCAAACTCTTTTATTCCTTGTTTAATTGTTTCCTGAAACTTACCCTCTTCCTTATTCATCTCCTTTAATATAGTATCTTGTTTATCTAAAAGATCCTTGTAAGTCTCTTGATATGTTTCTATAACATTTGAAGCTATCTTTCCACAAAATGGTTCTGTAATATTTATCTTCTGCGCATATCTAATAGCTCGCCTAATTAATCTTCTAGTAAAATACCCCTGGTCTTTATTTGAAGGATTAGCTCCGTCTAGAATTAAGAACGTTGCTGCACGAATGTGATCTAGAATGACACGAAATGCATAGGTATCTTCTTCATCTTCTGAGTATTTCTTATCAGAAAGTTTCTCTAAATTTTCTCGCATTGAATTAAACGCATCTATCATAAAAATGTCTGGATTATCCATAACAGCGGATGACATTCTCTCGAGCCCACCACCAAAATCTACATTTTTCTGTTTAAGATTAGTAAACCCTTTCTCTGTTTTCTGATATTCCATAAATACACTGTTCCCGATTTCAGAAAATCTTCCACAATCACAATTTACGTGACACTTGTCTTTCCTCCATTGTGACCTTCCATGTAAACCTAAATCTTCTCCAAAGTCCCAAAATATTTCTGTATCTGGACCACCAGGCTCACCGACAGGCATATTTTTTTTAATGCCTCCCCTACTCCACCAGTTTTTTGTTTCATCGTAATAAAATATTCTGTCACCATCCTTCATTCCTTCTTTTTCTGGAATATAATCTGCAATATTTGCATCTATTCCTTTTTCCTTAAACATTTTCTGCCACAAAACAGCAGATTCTTTATCTTTCTCAACATCCTTATCTCCACGGAAACAAGTTATGTATATACGACTTGGGTCTAGTCCTAATTGATTAACTACAAAATCAAAAACCCATGGAATTTGCTCTTTCTTAAAATATTCACCTAAAGACCAATTACCAAGCATTTCAAAAAAAGTTGTATGGCGGTTATCACCAACCTCATCTATATCTTGTGTGCGAAAACATCTCTGAGAGTTTGTTATCCTCTCTCCTGCAGGATGTTTCTCACCGAGAAGATATGGAACAATAGGTTGCATCCCAGAGCCAGTAAAAAGTGTAGTTGGATCATTTTCTGGTAACAAAGGAGCAGAAGGAAGCACAGTGTGCTTGTTCGATTCAAAAAAAGATAGGTATTTTTTTCTTATTTCATTAATAGTCATACTCATCTCAGATATTTATAACCAAGAAAAACAATTAATCCTGCAAGGAAAAAGATAAACCAGAATTGTGCGAGAAGTTCCATTAACATACATTATACTATAGCTCCGCCACCAAGACAGACCTCATCCTTATATATTACAGCAAATTGCCCCGGTGTTACAGCTTTTTGTTTATTTTTGAAAGTAATTGTTAGGTCGTCTATTACAGCATCCTGTAGTGGTTGCCTGTGACGCAACCTTACTTTACATTCTAAAGGAAAATCCGGAGTATGTCCACTTATATAGTGAATGTTTTCAAGATTAATTATTTCTGCAAACAACTTTGGATCATCATCAAAACCAACGACTAGTTCATTTGTTTCTGTTCTTTTTTCTATAATATACAAAGGTCTATTCTCACCAGGCTTTTGTTTTATTTCAGAACTTTGCACACCAAAGTTTCTTTGACCTATAGTGTAAAACATCAAACCCTCGTGACTTCCTATCTTCCGACCATCACTTGAGATAATATTACCTGGATTCTTTTTTATTTTCTGTTGTAAGAATTCTTTAATTGGCACTTCGCCAACAAAACAAATTCCCATGCTCTCTGCTCGATCAGCTGTTGGAAGATTGTATTTATGAGCTAGCTCACGCACTTCTTCTTTTGTATAATTTCCAAGCGGAAATTTTATATTTTCTAGCTGTTTTTTTGTGATTTGATTTAGGAAATATGTCTGATCCTTTTCTTTGTCTTTTGCTTTAAGCAATTTTCCATTTTCTGTTTTTGCATAATGACCTGTTGCAAGATAGTCAAAACCAAGCTCTCTTGCTTTTCCTAACCAAGCGCCAAATTTTATAAACTTATTACACATTACATCTGGGTTTGGGGTTTTTCCTTTTTCGTATTCACTAAACATGTAGCCCATTACCCATTCTTTATATTCTTTTTCAAAATCTAATGTAACTAATGATATTCCTAAGTGTGCACAGACTCTCATTGCATCCCTACGATCTACTTTCCATGGACACACACCACCTATCTCTTCACCATCACTCCACTGTTTCATATATGCACCTGTAACATCATACCCTTGCTCCACTAATAAAGAAGCGGCTACCGAAGAATCGACACCGCCTGACATTGCTACTAATATTTTTGTCTTCTTGTTGCTCATAAATATAATGAGTGTCCCGCTTTGACACTCATAGTAGTCCGAATGGGTCGTAAGAACCACATGAGGTTGGGGACCTCAGACACGCGCAAGAGGCGGGAGGTAAGGTGGGTGCCTCAAACGAGTGCGGAGTGCCAAAGCGGAACCATCCACATGCCAGGGTGGGGAGTGGGCTGTTCTGAACCCAGGCATATAAGATAGATAGACTATAGTGATTATTTGCTGTTTTGTCAACAAAATACCCCCAAATGGGGGTATTAAATATATTTCTTTGTATTATTTCGCACCTTTCTTGTCTTCCTGCTCTACTTTTGGCTTAGTAAATGTGCCATCGAACTCATATCCTGCGTAAGCTGTGAGAATAAGAAACCAAGCATATCCAATATACATTAGCTTGTTTAGGAAAAACTCACCATAATTACCTTCTATAAAAAGAGGCACAGTAATGATAGCGTCAAGTATAGAACCTACAACCAAAGCAATAATTCCAAGTAGAATACCTTTTTTAAGAGTTGGAGGATCAGCTTTGAAATACCATTTTGCTGTAAGTAATACCACAGGTATTAGTAGAACCCAGTAAACGACAAATTGAGTTGTTTCTTTGTCTTGCAGTGCAGGAATAAATATTATGATTGACCAGAGTACGAAGATAAATATCCACATTAGTGCTCCAAAACCAAGTGCGCGTTTTATATTCATATGAATTAGTTATGATTTATTAATATTTAAATACATTTTAATTATAGCACAGCTTTGACAAAATCAAGATACTGTTTTATTTTACATATGCCTTGCACAAGCAAGCTCAACCAGAAACAGTGGAGGGTTAGATGAGTTCACGAATAGAGTCGCCAAGCAAGAAAGACCTCAGAGAGGTATCGAATGCTTTCAAGATCACAGAGAACTGGCCAAAACCTGGTGTTACCTTCCGCTGTGTCAGCGGTGTGCTGGAGTCACCAAAACTTCGACGAATGATGAACATGGCGCTGTCAAAAAGGATCCAGGAAATGACGCCAGATGTCGTTGTGCTCCTCGATTCACGAGGCTTCCTGCTCACTCCAGCGGTAGACCTCCTCTGTCTGCCAGTTGTCATGGCGCGCAAGGCTGGCAAGCTACCACCACCATGCGTCGCTTACACTTACGACTTGGAATACGGAACAGCGACCATCGAGCTACAGAGGCAGGCTTTCCACAAAACCAGCAGGGATATGGCTTCCCGTGGTATGAGTGGACCACCAAGAGTGGTGATCGCTGATGACGTCCTCGCAACTGGGGGCACTGTACTGGCAACCAAAACCCTTGTGGAACAGTTGGAATGCACAGTGGCAGGATACGTGTTCATCGCAGAGCTCAATGGACTTGGAGGGTCAAATAGGCTCGCCACAAAGTCCACACCTGTCGAGTCACTCTTTCGTTTCTAGGGAGGAAGCAAAATGTCCAAGGAAAGAGAAATCGACCAAATCGATACCCTCCTGACCGCAGAGGAAATCGCAGAGCGTGTTGAGAAGATCGGTAAGCAGATCTCTCTCGACTACAGAGGTAAGTTGGACGGCCAACCACTCATCCTCATCTGTGTACTCAAAGGTTCGTTTATCTTCACAGCCGACCTGATGCGTGCCATCGATGAGGACATTCCGGTAATCGTTCAGTTCATCGCTGTGAGTTCCTACGAGGGGAAAACCACCAAATCAAGTGGTGCTGTTCGTCTCGCATACGACCTCCGTGAAAACATCGAAGGACGAGACTGCATCATTGTAGAGGACATCGTTGACACCGGATTGACGGTGAAGTACCTTCTAGATCTGTTTGGGGCACGCAAACCGCGTTCACTGCGAGTCTGTACACTCCTCCACAAGCCGTCGCGTGAAAAGGTCAAAGTGCCACTGCAATATGTCGGCTACACAATCGAGAACAAGTTCGTTGTTGGTTGCGGTCTGGACTACGACCAGCTACTACGTGGACGAGGAGACATTGGAGAGCTGGTCTTCAAAGACGAAGGGGAAGAGGGCAGTCCTGAGGGAGGCTAGTCCTGACACACAAGGTTCAAAAAAGGCGAGGTTTACTTCATGTTGACCTCGCCTATTTCTTTTTATTTATATTTTTATTATTCTGTCCTTGATATAGTCTTCAATCCCCTTTTCATTAAAATCTTTTATATTTTTCATTGCTGGAGACTCCTCCTTCTCAACTCTTTCGTGTAATGGTTTAAGATATTTTTCCTCACCAAGCCCTCTTTTTTTAAGACCTTCTTCTGCAATTTCTACTAGTTGTTTTACAATTGGTATAACTTCTTCTACTTCCATGCTCTTCGCTATTGTTTTCTCTCTTAATTCTCTCCAATATTCCCAAGGTTTTGCATCTACAATTTCTTTTGCTTTTTCTATGTTCTCAACAAGCCCAAGAATAAACGCTGGAGTAGACATAACACTATCCCATGGTTGAGAAGCCATGTTACGTGTCTCAATATACAACTTGTATGCATGTTCTTTTGCGTATTCGTCTATCTTGTTATTATCATATGCCTCTAGAAGAGATTGCAAAGATTGTTTTTCATCAAAAAAGATTTTAGGTCTAGCCTGAGTCCAAATATACATGTTTAACTCATTTACATCCGCAACACTAGGCTCAACCTCTGAAGGCATTACATTTCCAAGATCGAAAGTCTCCCACTTATCCTTCCTAAAGTAATCTTTAATATCTATAAGAGGACTGATATTATGAAGTGTTTTCCCGCGAAATATACCTGGCATTAGTACAGACCAATTATATTCTATGTAATCCCTAAAGGTTTTAAATGGTTTTTTTGGAATACCACACATCCTTTGATTCTTCTCATCTAAATCTTCTACAAGCTTGTCCCAGCGGTCTTCCCTAATTTCATGACAGTTTTGTATTTTCCATTCCCCTACTCCACTATTTGCAAACAGAGCAATTGTAGCACCACCCAGAGCATTTAGTGTGTTTGTTACAACCACAGCCTCATCATATTTCATGTCTATACAAACCTGGTGTGCAGAAATATTATGATAATCTGAATGTTTTTGCGCAAAAGATGGCAACAGCGTCACAATTCTATACCAAATCTTTTCTGACTTTAAATCCGGAAAGCCAGAGGGTGTTTTTGGTTGTAATCCTGTATCTATTAACCCAATGCCAATTTTATTTGTAATTTCTAAAAATTCCTTAAGAATCTTCCTCATATTTTTCTCACACTCTTCCAAAGTTGCAAAAGGAAGAAAACCAAATTCTATTACACTAGTTCCAGCATCTGTATTAATAATAACTTCCTGTCCATCCTCTTGTGTATAAATAACCCCAACAGGCTGTTTAGTCCCATAGTCAAAATAGGTTTCAACATTTTCCTTCTTACCCCAGTTTCTCCATATTTCCTTAACCTCATCTCTGGTTATAGCAAGACCTGTTTCTAAATTTATAGCTAGAAACTCATACTCTAGTCCTATTTTTCTGTGTTTATCTTCTGGTTTGTACATAGTTACCTAGTAAAGGTAACAAAAAAACAACACATTTACAAGATAATAAAAAAAATCCCGATTACTCGGGATTACTAATCTATGCACCATTATTGATGAACAAATTAGTGGGGCGGTGAATCTTTCGATCCACCGCCAGGGGTTCCCTCCTTGGGCTCCTCCTTCAGATTGTCCGGGACTAAACAACCTACCACCGTTCGTGCTGGCAACACTCTCAGATGCAGACCTGGGTAGGCCTTCCAATGGTCTTGTAGAAAAACCACTCGATCCCGAATGCACAACCCTTGCCGTTCTTGTAGTCACAGCTCTGATCCTTGGGGTCGCTGTTGTCGCACTCAACACAGAACTTCTGGTTTTTCTTCTCGGCTGCCCAGTAGACAGTAGCACACTGCTCACCGAACTTTGACCCCTTGCAGTCCTTGTCGGCTCCACAGCAACCAAAGTCCTCATGGTGACATTTGCCGTTGAGATCACAGTAGTCCGCGGTGCAGACCTTGCCATCAGAGCAGTCCTTGTTGACCTTGCACAGCTTACATCCAGCGATTGGTTTGTATTGACACCCATTCGTCTTGTTGCAGGAGTCTGTTGTGCACAGATCCCCGTCATCGCATGACAATTCCTTGCCTGTACAGATACTTCCCTTGCACTTGTCGTTGAGGGTGCAGACGTTCATGTCTGTGCAAATTGCACCATCGTCCATCGGGATGAAGGTGCACTTGCCGGTCTTCTGGTCACAGGAGTCCTTGGTGCAAGGGTTCTTGTCCACACACTCCACTCCCATGCCAAGACACTTGCCGTCCTTGCATCCATCGCTGGTCGTGCAAGAATCGTTGTCGTTGCAGTCGATACCATTCTGGGATGGTGTGAAGGCACAATCTCCAGTCTTGGAGTCGCAGAAATCCTTGGTGCATGGATTGTTGTCTTCACACACCTTTGTGGTTTTCGTGATGCAGACCCCACTGATGCACTTTTCCACAGTGCAGACGTCGCTTTCCTTGCACTTCTTCATCTCTGTGATCTTGCAACCCTTGCTTGTGCAGACCATCTTCTCGATGCACGACTGAGCGTCGACTTTGCACTGATCGTGGTCTGGGCTGTGAGCACACTTCCCTGTTCCAAGAACGCACGAGTCGATGGTGCATGCGATTCCATCCTTGCAGTCGACAGACTCGTTCTTGCACTTGCTGTTGGCTGTGCAGGTGTCGGTGGTGCAGAGGTTCTTGTCATCACAATCACCTGACTTGGTGCACTCGCAAACGTTGATGCCTTTGGTGCACGTGTTCTTGATGCACTGATGATTGACTGTGCAAGAATCCTCGTCATCGCACTCGACGTCTGTAGAGCAACAGTCCTCGATCTCCTCGTGTATGCACTCTTTCAAGGTTTCCAAATCGCAGGAGTCTGCAGTACAAGGTTTGCCGTCGTCGCAGGACTTTTGGTTCACAGTGAACACACACTTCCCGCTCTCGAAGACGCATAGATCGTCTGTGCAATCAACCCCGTCGTCGCAAATGACATTGTCCGTGTTCACACAAAGACTGTCCTGACATACGTCGACGGTGCAGAGATTCTCATCCAAATCACACACATTGCCAATCGACTTGTACACGCAACCCTTGCCTGGATCGCATGAATCGTCCGTGCAGACATTGTCGTCGTTGCAAACCTTCCACGAATCCATGTCTCCGACACACTTCCCGCTTTCGAGATCGCACTTGGAAATCTCGGTGCAGGAGTTGTTATCATCACAGGTCGCGGTGTTTGGCATATGCACACAGCCGACATCTTCTTCGCAGACATCTTTGGTGCAAATCTTGCCGTCGTCGCATTTGTCGGGGACGTAGTCGCACTTGTTGTTGCTGTTGCATTTGCCAATCCAGCAACTCTTGATGCAATCATCCTTCGTCTCACAGAAACCAGGAGGAAGTTGTGTATCCTCAGAGCCCTGATCTGCAAAGGTAGCAGCGTCAGCCGGCCCTTTGACCGAATCTTCGCTACATGAAATTGAGAGGAAAATCACCACGAACATCGTGATGATGAGGTCCCGGTTCATCATCTCAGCTCCTTCTTGACTGCACTTGGCAGTACTGTTGCGCACACGAATACAAATGGTCAGCTTGAGCTAACACACACAATATCCATAAGATACTCTGTGAGCTAGCCCAAAGCATAGTATAAAAAGAACGCTGTTGTTCCTATTATAGGAAAACAGCTAAAATTAGCAAAATTTTGTTATCTTGTCAAGCTGATGTCCTATTTTCTACTATGTTGAGCCAAATACTGCTGAGTTCTGTAATTATATCTTGAGAATTATAAAAATCTCCATTTCTTTTGCTCATTTTCTCACCAGCTAACCCGTTAAGATACGCACCAGCAAGAGTGGCTATGATAATATCATTACTGCACAATAATCCAGATATTAATCCCACCAAAACATCACCTGTACCACCCTTTGTCATTCCCACATGACCTGACCTATTTTCCCATATTTCTTTACCATTACTTATATAATCTATCTGTCCGGTTAACAGTACAACACCACCGAACTCCTTAGCTGCTCTTTTTACCTCATCTGGTGTTGGTTCTACACCAAAAGCATGACTAAACTCACGTGTGTGTGGAGTTACAACACAATTTTCATGGAGGAGTTCTTTGTTTACATGCCACAGCGCTGTGGCATCCACAACAATTTTCTTATGCTTATAATTAATCAATATATTTGTTGTTAACTCATATGTACTTTCTGACTCCTCCATTCCGGGACCAATTGCAATTGCATCTACAAGTTCTATTGTTTCTTCTAATTCATTGTCCTTTATTGTAATAAAAGTTGATGTTTCACTCTTTAGTTTGTTTATTAGATCTACATTATTGTTTGTGGTGTACACATAAACAATATCTACAATTCTTGAGGCTGTTTGCACTGCCAGTAAAAGTGCTCCATGATATTTTTCTGATCCTGCAATAATAAGTAAACGCCCATTCTGACCTTTGTGTGAGTTGGGCGTTTTTTTATTTAATGAACCTAAAATTGTCCTTTCTACAACATTCATAATTAGCCATCAAAACTAATTACTTCGTCTGGGTTTATTGATTTTGGTTTTGGTTCTACTTTATCTACAATAGGTTCTTGTTTTTTTGATGTATTTTGAGTGTTCTGTTGGTTATGTTGAGGAGCGCCACCATTTTGCTTGTTCTTTTTTTTACGTTTTCTTTTTCTTTTACGTTTTTTATTTTCATTGGATGGCTTATTATCACTATCTATATTATCTTTCTTAACTTCTACTTTAACGTCCTCTTTTTTTGGGAGTAAATCATTTAATGAGAGGGAGTCTGGTTTTTCCTCTTTCTTTATCTCTTCTTTTTTCTCAACAACCTCCTCTTTCTTTTCTGGCTTAGGTGTGTCTTTTTTCTTTTCAAACTCTTTTGGAAACTCTTTTGCTGGTACAGGTTTATTTTTTGGTGTTTCATTCTTACCCTCTTTGTTCTTTGTGGTGTCTATATTATCTGATTCTTCACCATCACCCTCTTCTCCCAATCCACTCCAGCGTAATATCTTATCCTCAATCATTTCTCGAGGTTTTGAATATCTTTCGCGGGACACCTTTACTACTCTTTCGCTACTTCCAGTAGGAGAACCAATTGGAGGTAGCGTGGAGGATGTAAACGGCTGGGAAGATACTCCATCTATCATTAGTTTTAATATAATCTCAAATTTTGCAAGATTAACAATATCTTCTTCTATAAATGTTGGACTAAACTCTTTGACCAAAGCTTCTGCATCTGCACCACCAACACGGAAAGAAATAATTGTACCAACATTACCAAAAACCGCATCTGCAACAATTTCATCTAACTGCGCAATATATTGGTGAGCCATAACAAGACTCAATCGATACTTTCTAGCCTCAGAAAGAATGTTTGCAAAAGATGGAGTTGCAAAGTTCTGAAACTCATCAACAAAGAGAACAAAATCTCTGCGATCCTTCTCCGGTGTATCTACACGCTCCATTGCTGCAAGTTGAATCTTTGTAATTAACATTCCACCCAAAAGTCTACTATTATCCTCTCCAATCCTACCTTTTGAGAGGTTCATAATGATTATCTTGCCTGTATCCATTGCGTCGCGAATTTCTACAGTAGATTTTACCTGAGCAACCATATTACGAATAACATTTGCAGAAAGAAATTGACCAATCTTATTCTGAATAGGTGCAACAGCTTCTTGTTGATATCTGTCATTATAATTAGCAAACTCATTTTGCCAGAAGGATTTAATAACCGGATCTTTGAGTCCACGCACAATTTTCTTTCTATATTTCTTATCTCCAAGCATCCTGTTAATTCCAAGAAGTGTTGTGCCTGGATTATCTAAAAGAGCAAGTAAGGTGTTATTTAATATGTATTCCATCCTAGAACTCCACACATCTGGCCATATCTTCTTGAATATACCCATCAGTCCAGCTACAACCAAATGCTTCTGGTCCTCGTTTTCTACTTCTAATATGTTAAAACCAATAGGATTTCCAACATCTGATGGATTTATGTATATAACATCATTAATTCTATACGATGGAATGTAGTCAATAATTTTCTCTGCAAAATCTCCATGTGGATCCACTACACCAACTCCATGTCCGGCATATATATCATGGAGAACCATATTTTCTAACAAAGTGGTTTTTCCCATACCTGTCTTCCCCACCACATACATATGTCTGCGCCTATCGTCTAGTTTAATACCAAAACGACGCATTTGATTGCGAAAGTTTGTTTGGGCAAAAAGACAAATCTGCTCATCCTCTTTGGACTCATCTTTTCCTGTACTTAGGTGGTGAGTTGGCATATATGGCATTATAACAAAAAAAAGACCTCTATGCGAGGTCTTTTCTGTGGTTAATCTCTTATTGGTTTTATAGGAATTGTTTAATTACTGCCTCTACATTTGCATAAGGTTGTGCACCACTTACTGGTATCATTTCCCCATCAGGACTAATAACTACAGAATATGGTGTACCTTGCGCACCTGCTCCAGCACCATCTTGCTCATCTGCCTGCACATCTGATGCATACTTTTGCTCCGAAACACATTTGTTAAACTTGTCTAAATCTTTTACCCCAGCTCTCTTTGCCAACTCTGCAGTGTCTGCTAAACCACTTTCAAAGTTAACATCCATATATTCCCAGAATTTACCTTGCTCACCCGCACATTCAGATGCAATAGCCTTTGTTCTTGCATTTGGATGTAGCCCATCAAGTGGAAAGTGTCTGTATATCCAACGAACATCATCACCATAGTTTTTTACTATCTCGTTCATTGTGTCATGGAATTTCTGACAGAACGGACAATCCATATCGGAAAACTCAACTATCGTCACTTTTGCTTTCTCATTTCCTCTAATATGATCTTTTTTCTTGTCCACTTCTGCTACCGTAACATCTACTGGAGCAGAAGGCTCATTAGGATTTACTGTTGGCGATGGGACATTTGGTACCACAGCAACATCTTTTTTGTCATCGTCGCTTAGAACGATGCCAAGTAGTATAAAAAAACCTATTGTACAAAGGACGAGAACTCCCCCAACCGCTCCTAGTCCAAAAGCTTGTTTTTGTGAAACAGCCATACTGTATTTGTTTATGAATAAAGAGGTTCTCTGATTGTATCAAACAGGCAAAATAGATGCAAATATTACTTGTATATATGTATAATCTAATTATTTATTTAATATTTCTCTCGTCTCTCTCTTGTAACTCTCTACATTTGGCTGGTTGAAAGTGTCTACATTTAAGAGTCTTCCGAGATACATCATTTCTATCATCTTAAACTGCATAAACTCCCCTACTGACCTTTCATTTATATCATCTAGTACAACTTCCATAAAAGGAAGTCTTTTTTTACGATAAGCAATTTTTGTTCCTTCTAGAATTGCTTGTAAGATGTCTTTCGCACCTTTTCCAGAAACCATTCTTACTAATTCTGGAAATATTCGCTTTTTTGGTAATACTACTTTTTCTTTTACGCTTTTGCTGTAAATAAAAGTAGTAATTTTATCTTTTGGACCACCTAGATACAATTGTCCTACAGAGTGCAGATCTGTAGACCCAACAGATACGGTTGGGGTCAGTCCGGAGTTAACTTTTTTTCCCTTCAAGTTTTTTTCTTTTCCAACACTTTCTCCCATAAGTTGCCTATACCACTTACCTAATGATTCTAATTCTGAGTTAAAAACAAAATTATCATTTATGACCCTTCCTTTTTTGTTTTGTGTATATAATATGACTGAGGATAACATTGCTGGATTCTTTTTTACATTATTCTGAGTGCACAGTGAACGCACTCTTCTTGCTCCATCAAGAATCTTGTCTATATTTATTCCGGAAGCTAATAGGGGGAAGAGCCCAACAGAAGAAAGTACAGAATATCTACCTCCTACCAGTTTTGGAATAGTCAGTGTACTTATTTTTTTCTTTCTTGCTGATATCCAGTATTTGGACGCTTCATCTGTAATAACAACTAGTCGGTCTTCTGAGTTCTTGAACTTTAGCATGTTCATTACAATTTCCGTGTTTGCTATTGTCTCTGCTGTTCCCCCTGATTTGGATATTGAACACACTAATATTTCATCCTTGTGTTTTATTTCCTTTTTAATAAAATTCCTGAGGTTTATTAATTTTGAAGTGCTTGTTGTATCAATAAATATTATTTCTGGCCTTTTTTTAGACACACGCAATGCATCATACACAGCTTTTGTTCCAAGATTGGAACCACCGATACCAATCACAATAATATACTTAAGTTTTTTTGAAACCTTATCTTTGACAAGCTTCTTCACCTCTGACACAGCTTTTTTATCAAAAGGGCAGTTTATAGAGGACTCATTATCCTCATAATTGTTCTTCTTGGAAACTTCTTGCAAAAGTTTTGTATAATCTTTTAATTTCTTCCCTATAGACAAAATTTGCTTTTGTGAAATCAAACTATCTTTGTATAAAAACTTCATATTATTTTAAAAGATTATTCAAAAAAATTATAGTCCTTAAACTATCCAGTCTCATAAACAAAATTATTTAATACCAAGGAATTATATCACACAAAAAGATATTCACAAAAACTAGTATTGACGTATTGCTGTGGCTGTATTATGCTAGTTAAACGTCTAAATATTAATAAATTACTATGTCTTTTTACAAAGAAAAGGAGGATGAAAGAAAACCAATTGTTGGGTCGTCTTTACCAGACACAAGCATGGAGATCTTTCATGAGAACAACATTAAGAAAATAAAGCTGTCAGATTATCGTGGCAAATGGCTTGTGCTTTTTTTCTACCCTGCAGATTTCACATTTATTTGTCCCACTGAGCTAGAGGAAATGGCGGAATTGTATCCAATGTTTCAAGAGCTCAATGCAGAAATTGTGAGTGTAAGTACAGATACAGCTTTTGTACACAAAGCTTGGCATGATAATTCTCTGGCAATTGGAAAGGTTAGGTTTCCAATGGGAGCAGACCCAACTGGAAAATTATGCAAAAGACTTGGTACATATATAGAAGATGAGGGATTATCACTTCGTGGTAGTTTTATTGTAGACCCAGATGGAATTATTAGAGCATTCGAACTCCACGATAATAGTATAGGAAGAAGTTGTAGGGAACTATTGAGAAAATTACAAGCTGCTCAGTACGTAGCAAGTCATAATGGACAAGTGTGTCCAGCAAAATGGCAACCAGGTGATCAAACACTTAGACCCGGTGTAGATCTTATTGGAAAAATATAAAAAAATTAATAAATAAAACAAAAACAAATATGTTTGAACTACCACAACTTCCATATGCAAAAGACTCAATGGAATCTTTTATGAGTCCAGAGACTTTTGACTTTCATCACGGAAAGCATCATGCTGGATACGTTACAAAACTAAATAATGCAATAGAAGGAACAGAATTTGCAGAACTATCGTTAGAGGAGATAATAATTAAGTCTAGTACAGACGGAAACACTGGTTTGTTTAACAATTCTGCCCAACACTACAACCACAGCTTTTTCTGGGAATGCTTTTCACCGGACAGTGGAGGTGATCCTTCTGGAAATATTGCAGAGAAAATAAAGGAGAGCTTTGGAGATTTTAATAGTTTCAAAGAATTATTTAGCAAAACATCAGCTGGATTATTTGGATCTGGGTGGGTATGGCTAGTCCTAGGAGAGGATAAGAAGCTTGAAATCCTAGACTTATCAAATGCAGGCACTCCAATTACTACTGGCAAGAAACCCCTCCTAACTATAGATGTATGGGAACATGCATATTATATAGACCATAGAAATGCCCGGGCTACATATATAGAAAAATTTTGGGATTTTGTAGATTGGGGAAAAGTGGATAGCTTATTACAGTAATCTATTGACATTGATTTGTTATGTTTGTATACTCTCCCCAGAACTTTTGTTATTTTCCTTGTTAGAACGATTTAAATGTGCACAATTTAATAGTTTTTTTGACAGAAAATATATCGGTTCGTTAAAATTCATAAGTTAGACAAAATAGTTATGTCAAAAAAATTATTTGTTGGAAACCTTGACTGGGGTGTAAAGGGAGAAGACCTACAAGGTCTATTCTCAGAGCACGGAGCAGTTGAGGAATCAGTTGTTATCGAAGATCGTGCAACTGGTCGTTCCAAAGGATTCGGTTTCGTCACCATGACAAATGATGATGAAGCTGACAAAGCAGTAGAGGCTCTTAACGGACAAGATTTCAAAGGAAGAGATCTTACAGTAAACGAAGCAAGACCTCCAAAACCTCGTTACTAAACGAATAAAAAAATAGAGCGTGTGCAGCTCTATTTTTTATTTATATTTTAGTAGTCACTAAGTTTTTCTATAATGTCCATCGATTGTATTTTCTCCAATGCTTTTGCTTCAATCTGACGAATACGCTCACGTGTAACATCAAACTCACGCCCAACCTCTTCCAAAGTATGTGTAACCCCATCAGATAAACCAAAACGCATTTCCAATATCTTTTGTTCACGAGGTGAAAGGAATTGAATTGCATCCTGAATATAATCACGAAGCAACTCCACACCTGCAGAGTGTGATGGGCTCTCATTCTTCACATCCTCAATAAAGTCAGCAAGAGCTGTATCGTCGTCATCGCCATCACCCACAGATGTCTCCAGTGAGATTGTATCCTGTGATATCTTAATAATATGTTTTACTTTGTGCAACTCCTCACCCATTTCTGCAGAAAGCTCTTCTGGAGTAGCGTGTCTACCTAAATCTTGTAGAAGCCTTCTAGAAATCTGCTGGAATCTGTTTATAGTCTCTACCATGTGTACAGGTATACGAATTGTTCTGGATTGATCTGCCAGTGCCCTTGTTACAGCCTGACGAATCCACCATGTTGCGTATGTAGAGAACTTATAACCTTTTCTGTAATCGAATTTCTTAACAGCTCGGAATAATCCAATATTTCCTTCTTGTATTAAGTCTAGTAGAGAAAGGCGCTTACCAACAAATTTCTTAGCAATAGAAACAACAAGACGAAGGTTGGCCTCTATCATTTTTCTCTCTGACTCTTTATCCCCTCTTTCTTTTCCCTTAGCAAGAGTAACTTCTTGTTCTGCTGTTAATAATGGAATCTTACCAATTTCTCTAAGATACATCTGTATTGAATCCTTAGAGATACTTCCAAGATCAAAAGATCCTTCAATGTCTGGTTGAGCACCCTGCACGCTAGAGAGAAAATCTTTATTCTGTTGACTCTGACCTAGTAATCCACCCCTATTCTCCACAATTGAAACACTATTCCAGTCCAGAATATCTAGAAAACCCTCAAAAACATGAACATAGTTTTCCAAACGACTAAACACATGAAGCACTTCTGTTTCCGTAAGAAAATCTCTACCTCTTCCCTTATCTATTAACTCCCACATCTGAGTGGGCGTTGGCACCTCCCATGGTTCTTTTGAAACATAAAAGTAGGGTTTTTTCTTTTTCCCTTTTCTTTTTTTATTTGTCACACTCTTTTTTGTGACTTTTTTTGTTTTGCGAGTTACTTTTGCTCGTGTTGATGACTTTCGAGCTGTTTTTTTTCTCGCGACGGTTTTTTTCTTGGTGGAAGATTTTTTTACTTTCTTACTCACCGTTTTCTTTTTCGCAGATTTTTTCACTGCGGTTTTTCTTTTTGTTGCAACTTTACGTTTTTTTGCAACACTCTTTTTTTTCGTAGCCTTCTTTTTTGGCACAAAAAAATTATTTATGAGTTAAAGTTTGAAACTTACTTAATAGCTCTTTTACAAGTTCTACATCTCCGGCCTTCTCTGCCAGAGATATCTCGCTCTGTAATTTTCTTCTCTCTTGAGAAAGCCACTCCCTTACCATAATGTCTATAGTCTGAGCTAGCTCCTGCTTAATCTCAGTGTCTGATAGTTGAGCAAACAACATATCAGCTTTCATAACAAAATGAGATGATATAGCAACAAAAGACTCATCTTTCTGTGAGCTATTATCAGTATAGCCTGACTTTAGCATTTCGTAAAGCTCCCTATCCTTCTGTGTGGATAACACCCTACTTACATTTGGTTGCCAGTTATCTGGCAGATCTTCAGTTTTTTTAAAGGCAAGACAAAAAAATCTATCTATAAGTGTCTCTAGACGAGTCTTTTTTTCTTCTTTTTTTGTTGATATTTTACTTTCTTTGCTGTTTACGTTAGTTTGTTTTTTATCTTTATTCTCTCTACCCATTCTTTTGATATCTTCCCTAAGCACAGCGCTGTCTACTTTTAGTCTTCCGGACACTTCCTGTATCCAATGATCTCTTTCTACAGCATATGGAATACGAGAAATCTCAGGTAATACATCGTCTGCTATTTGTTGCTTGTGTCTTGGATTACTTAGTTCTCTTCCAGCAAAAGCTTTATCTACATACCATTCCATTATATCCTTTGCATTTTCCACACACTCTACCCAAATATCTGGATTTTCTCTTATACAGTCATCTGGATCTTTTCCTTTTCCTTCTGGGATAGTAATTATCCTTACGTGGAATCCTTGTGCACGAGCCATATCTATACCTCTTTTTGTTGCTTGTTGACCAGCAGAGTCTCCATCAAACGCAACACGTAAGTTAGTGGAATACCTTTTTAGCAACGCGATATGATTTTCTGTTAGGGCTGTTCCACTACTCGCTACTACATTTTCCATCCCCTCTTGGTGTGCAGATATAACATCCATTTGCCCCTCTGCCATAACTATATAATCTTTTTTCCTTATTGATTGTTTAGCTTTGTTTAATCCAAAGATGATTCTGGATTTATCATAAACCAAAGTTTGCGGAGTATTTACGTATTTCCCCCCGCTCTTTTCTGTTTCTACCAAGACTCGCCCTGTAAAACCAACAACATTATCGTGTACATCCCAAATTGGAAACATTATTCTTCCACGGAACCTATCATAAAAACCTCGTCCAGATTGTGAGTCTGCCCCATCTCGCTTAATTGTTAATCCAGATGTCACAAGATCGTCTATACTGTATCCTTTTTTTAGTAGGTATTTTGTTAGCAAATCCCACTGGTCTGGAATAAATCCAATTTGCCACTCAATAATAGTTCTTTCTTTTAGCCCTCTTTTTTCTAAATATTCACGAGCAGAAGCAGATGCTTCCATTTTAGTTAGGACATTGTGGAAAAAATTTGATGCTACAGAATTAATTTCTTTTATTCTTGCTTTTTCGCTACTGTTCTTTTCGGAAGCACGCAACCTCAGTTCCACACCCACCCTTGCTGCAAGTAATTTTAGTGCCTCCACAAAATCCATACCTTCAATTTCTTGTATGAATGAAAATATATCTCCACCTTTATTACACCCAAAACAATGCCAGTTCTGGCGTTCTCTGTTTACCATAAAAGAAGGTGTCTTTTCCCCATGAAACGGACAAAGTCCTTTAAGATTAACCCCGGCAGGCTTTAGTTGGACATACTCTCCAACCAAATCACCAACATCTACTTTATCTTTTATTAGGTCTACATCTGACATAGTATAACTACGGTAACCTAGCTAGATATAAAAATCAAGGGTCAAAAATGTAATATAAATGAAAATTATAATAATGCCATTTCTACAGCACTCTTCCCCCACCCATATCCATGATTATTATCGCCAGTAGCCCTAGACATAGCCTGTTCTTCTGTAAGACAGGTTAATACTCCAAATATAACAGGAACATCATGCGCAAGGTTAATATCCATGATTCCTTGTGTTACAGCTTCTGCTATATATTCAAAATGCATTGTCTCTCCTTTTATAAGTGTTCCTAAACACACAACAGCGTCTGCATTGTGTTTTTTTATAAGTTGTTGTGCAGAATATGGTAATTCATATGTTCCAGGAGTTTCTAAAACCATAATATTTTCTTCAGAAACATTACATTCCAATAATGCTTGTTTACACCCAGCAAGTAACTCTTTTGTTATATGCTTATTCCATCGAGCTACAGCAATTCCAATTTTGAGTTTAGACCCATCTAAATCTGGGAATGTTATTCCTTTCATAATTTATTTTTTACATATTTTGCAAGCATGTCTGTTTCTATGTTTACGATATCTCCCTCTTGCATATTATTAAATGTTGTTTTTTTAAAAGTATAATCTACAATCGCAACAGTAAATCCATGCTCTTTTTTTTCTGCAACAGTTAAGCTAACTCCGTTTATAGAAATAGATCCTTGTGGAACAATATATTCCATACAAGCATCTTCCACACCAATGTGAAACAATATCTGTGAACCTTGCTTCTCCTTTTTTTTGATTTTACCAATTGAGTCAACATGCCCGTATACAAAATGCCCTCCTACTTCATCTCCGATTTTTAATGATGGTTCTAAATTAACTTTCTCTCCTACTTTTTTTTCTAGTAGAGTTGTTTTAGAAATTGTTTGGGGCATAACTGAGAAATCCATTGAATCATTTTTTATTACATCAACTGTAAGACACACACCGTCAACACTTACACTTGATCCTAAAACAACATCTTCCGATATATCTTTTTGTTGAATAGAAAAAAACAGACCGCCATCACGCTCTTCCTTCTTAGTTATTTCTCCAATGCTTTTTACTATTCCTGTAAACATATTATCCATGTAGGGCCATACGTACCAAACGAAGATCTTCTGCAATCTTATCCATTAAATCCTCATCTGTTTTTAACTTAATCATATCTGAAACCTTCTGCACTACCACAACACTTAGGTTTTCTCCATATATATCACGATCTGGAAAATTCATCAAGTGTACCTCTACTTTCCATGGCTTTTCTTTTACAGCCAAAGCTCCGTCGTATGTATTATTATTAACAGTTGCACGACAGGCGTAAACACCCTCTTCCATATGTAACTCATCTTTCCCTATATCTACATTCGCAGTTGGGCAACCAAACCCACGACCTATTGCATCTCCAGCTACAATAATCCCTGCGAACTCATACAGATTGTTTTTCTCTTGCTTTTTCATATATGTTTTCTAAAGAGTCTATTATTACATCCCAAGAGTATTTTCTAGTTGCAACTTCGCGTGCTATAACTCTCCACCTACTTTGGTTGTTTTCTCTTACAAAAAATTCCTGAATGCGATTTGCTAACTGCACAGGGCTTCCAGGTGTTACAACCACACCTGCATTCATAGCAACAGTTCTTACACCCGCTAAATCACTAGCTATTACAGGAATACCACTTGCAAAAGCTTCCAACAACACCATCCCAAATGCTTCCGCCTTATGAATGGAAGGTAGGACAAGTACATCAGCCATATTGTAATAGTAAGGAAGCTCTGTATCGCTTACTCCCCCAACAAAACGTACAGAGTTATACAAACCAAGACCTCTTGCTGTAAACTCAAACTCTCTTCTTAGATTTCCATCTCCAACAAACACAGCTTGCACTTCTTGTCCTTCATTCTTTAGTAAGTGCAACGCTTTTAGCAATACAGGTATTCCTTTAAAGTAATGTGCACTGTCCATTCCTCCAACAAATAAGATTGTTGGTTTTTCTTTTGAAATATTATGTTTGGTAAATAATGATTCGGGTTTCTCTCTTGGTGCAAATCTATCTACATCAACACCAAAAGGTAATTCAATTGCTTTTTTAGCATTTTTCTTAAACACTTCAGAAGCATCACTATTTTCTATATATTCAAAAGAGCTAGCAATTAGCACATCTGCTGAGTTTAATATCTTTGGCATGTAATACTTTGCGTACAAAGAAAATATTAACCCTTTGAAACCTGGGGCACGTGTATCCATGTGATAAGTTACCACCAATGTCTTGTTAGGATTTTTTTCTTTCCACTTCCTAGCTATATTAGCCGTACCAAAGAACGGATAGTGCAAATGAACAATATCATAACCATCAAGCATTTTTTTTATCTGAGGCAGGCGCGCAGCTTTCCCAAACTTAATACTTGGTCGTAGCTGACGGGCATATGTTTTTTGTTGAGCTGTTTCCTTTTGTTGTATTTTCTGCTCCTGCTCGTACTGTGGTGTTAGCACCTCTACCTCATGACCACGTTCTGCCAGATGACTAACCATCTGGAGCACTACATTACCCATCCCACCGTAGTATGGTGGATACGTGGATACTATGTGTGCTATTTTCATATTAATCCTTTTCTTTTAATGCATTTTTACGTACAACTTTTGTAACATCTCTTCCTATAGACTCAATTTTTGTGTGTAACTTAAAAACAAGATAAAAAAGTAATACGAATGCACTATATATAACAAAATCTGCACCCCTACCTATACCAAACACGTTAGCTATTTGTGCAACGGTGTCTGGCCAGAGTACAACTATGATTACTGCTAACCAAAATAAAATCCAAAAGATGGTTCCTTTTGGTCCCAAAAGCCCTTCTTTTCTACGCCTATACACCGACAAGACAGCAAAAAGGGAGAAAAGTACAAACAAGATTTGGAATAGTATTAACATATTATTTTACAAATTTTCCAAAAAGTAGATCACTAACTATGCGTAGACCAGACGCAGGACCTTGTCCAAACTCACGATACCTTACTTTCACAGGATATTCAACAATTGAAAGTCCTGCACGATCAGCTAGTATAGGTATTTCACTTGCATGAGCCATATCATCGTGTGTGATATGCACATGCTCTAGCGCCCTACTTGTTAATATCCTAAAACCGTTATGAGCATCGCTTAGTTTTGGGGCACCAAAAATACGGTTAATTATCCTACCAAGTGGTAGTATTACATACCTCTTAAACCAAGGAACATTAGATCTACTATCCAAAAAACGAGAACCAAATAGTATATCTGCATCACTTTCTTTAATATGATTCAAAGCAGGTGTTATGTCTTCTACACTAAACTGCCCATCGCCATCGAAATGTAATACATGGGTAGCTCCAACATTCCTTGCGTATTCATGACCTGTTTCTAAGGCTGCGCCCTGACCACGATTAAGAGAGTGGGTAAGTATTTCTGCTCCAGCATCTTTTGCCACAACAGCAGTATTGTCTGATGACCCGTCATCTATAACAACAACCTTATCCACATGACTAAAAAGGTTCCGTACAACGGAACCAATTCTAGGCTCTTCATTATATGCTGGTACTAGAGCGATAAACATAATCTTTATATCATACTTCGCAGGAGCTCTTTATTGGCTATAGTATAATCCATTGTTCTCTTAATTCCATCTTCCAGCTTTATTAGTGGAATCCATGAAAGCTCTTCCTTTGCTCTTAATAAATCTGGCATACCTTTTGCTGTTAAAAACTCAAGCTCGTCTTCAAAAACAACCTGTGATGAAGAACCTGCCATCTGCACTATCATATTTGCAACATCAATCATTTTTACTGGCTGGTCTGTGCCCAAGTTAACTATCCAAGTGTCTAAACCACTATGCATTAGACGAATCAATCCGTCAACCATATCAGAAATATAGCATAAGGACTGGCTCATATTTCCATCCCCATATATGACAAGATTTCTTCCCTCTAGAGCATCAATAATAAAGTCAGGAACAAGAAGACCATCCCTTAGTTTCATACGTGGTCCATATGTGGTAAATATTCTAGCTATCTTTGCATCCGCACCATACACCTGTCTATATGTAGAAACACAAGTTTCTGCAAAACGCTTACCCTCATCATAACAAGCACGTGGAGTAAGATGGTTCACAATTCCTTCTTCATCCTCATTAAAAATATATCCATCACTTTCTGGAGCACCATACACAACAGAACTTGATCCAAATAGATATTTTGCTCTGTATTTTACAGCTAAATCTAGTGTAGATATCATAGACGAGCTATTTGCCCAAAGTGAGTGCATTTTCTTAGATTCAAAATTCTTTGGACTGGTAGGGCAAGCAAGGTGATATATTTCTTGCACTCCTTGGAACTTCACCTTAAACTTCTCCAATTCAGGATATTCGTCCAAATCTATTGGCTTATTAACATCTATCTTTATAAACTCAAAATCCGGATATTGCAAAAGGTGTTGTATATTTTGTATGGAAGAATTAGAAAGATCGTCCATACAAATTACCTTTGCTTCTCTCAAAAGACGCTCACAAAGATGAGAGCCAATAAATCCAGAACCACCAGTTACTATGACGTTTTTCTTTTCAAAAATTGGAGTTTGTTCGACCATATAGTTACATTTTATCAAAAAAACATTATTTACGCACACTCACAGGATCCCCTATAACAAATTTATTCTTTTCTGCATCACCAGCTGGTATCTCTAGAACAGCTGTAGCATCATATCTAGGGTAATAGCGTGTTAGGTCTTCTTCTGCAACATCCTCAACTTGCACATTGGCTGCAATGTCTATAATTTGCCCTTCTGCAATCCATAATATATCTATTGGGAATTTCATATCACGCATTACAATTCCATGACGATCTGCTTCTGAAAAAGTAAACAACATACCATCATATGGTTCTAAACTCTGTCTTCCTCCGAGTCCCTTATGCCATTGATGCTGGTTACGAGCAAGTATTACAGAAAATTGCTCCCCATCTATGTCTATCACAGCCTCTCCCCAATTAAACTGCCAAAGCTTAATAAAAGCGAAGGCTGAGAAGAATACTATTAAAAATATTATTATGAATACATTTGGATTTTTTCCCATATATCTAAGATGATTTAATACTTATTTCTGCATTGTTTCCAATCACAACAGTGTCTCGTCTTTTTAATTTACCAGCAAGCACAAGCTCTGCTAATTTATTCTCTATCTTGTCCTGTATAGCTCTACGCATTGGACGTGCGCCAAACTCTGGATCAAAACCAGCCTCTGCCAGAGCAACCAAACCTGCATCCTCAATTTTGAGAAACACTCCTCGCTTTTCCAAATCTTTTGCAACTCTTTTTAACATCAAACCAGCAATTTGTTTAATCTCATCTTTCTTTAGAGACTTAAACAGAACTATTCCATCAAAACGATTAAGAAATTCTGGTCTGTAATATTTTTTAAGTTCTCCACGTATTAGTGCCTGACGAATATCATCCATTGAAACTCCTTTATTAATCTGCTCCTGCACATAACTAGTACCAGCATTACTTGTAGCAATTATAATTGTATTCGTGAAGTCTATTACTCTCCCTACACTGTCTGTAAGCCTACCATCATCAAAAACTTGCAAGAATAAATTAAGAATATCTGGATCTGCCTTTTCCAACTCATCCAATAAAACCAATGAGAATGGCTCTTGCCTGACTGCTTCTGCTAGTAGACCTGTACCTTGTTGTCCTGGCTGACCAATTAATCTGTACACACCCGCTTTGTCCTGAAATTCACTCATGTCTATACGTATCATTCTTTCTTCTCCACCAAAGTATATGGATGCAATTGTTTTTGCTAGTTCTGTCTTTCCAACACCTGTTGGACCTAAGAATAAAAAGTTTGCAATAGGTCTGGACTGTGAGCGAATTTCTGCACGCGCACGACGCAGTGCATTAGAAACCAAGGTTACTGCATCGTGTTGCCCTATTAATCTGTTATGCATCTCATCCTCTAAACGCATTAATTTTGAGGACTCATCTTCTGAGATGCTAGTAACAGGTATGCCTGTTTTTTCACTTACAATAGTCGCAACATCATCTTCTATAACAAAACAATTTTCCCCTCTTTTATTTCTTGCTAAACTAGCAGACTCGCTCATCAAGCCGATTGCATTCTCTGGTAGATTCTTGTCGTGAAGAAACTTAGAAGCAAGTTTTACAGATGTTTCAATTGCCCCATAAGAAAGATATACATTGTGCTTATACTCTGTCATTCCAGCCTTAGATTCTAGAACACGTATAGCCTGATTCTCATCCATTATGTTTACTTCTATTTTTGTTACGGAGGAACCTAATGCTGAGTTTAGTATATGCTGATTAAAACCATCTGTAGTAGAGGTTGCCAATGTGAGAAACCTAGAACTTCCAATATATTGAGACAGTGTCTCAGAGACATCTAAACCTTCTCCCCCTTGACCACCCCCACTCACTAAATCTTGTATATTGTCTATAAATAATATTATATTTTTGGCCTTTGCTATCTCATTCATTATCTGTATTAACCTCTGCTGTGCTCCACTAACAGTTGTACCTGCCAATAACGAAGAGGTGGACAGTTGTACCAACCTCTTATCCTTTAATCTATCTGGAACGTCATCTTCTATCATCTTTTGGGCTATACCCTCTATAATGCTCATTTTTCCAGCCCCACGCTCTCCTACAAGTAGGACACTCTGCCTTCCTCCTTCTATTACACGGAAAATTTCTTCTATTTCCTTATCACGTGCAACAATAGGAGCAAGGCTACCATATTTTGCTGCCATTGTTATGTCCTTACTAAAACTATTAAGGAAAGGAGTGGCCACAGCTGTCATAGCCCTGTCCATTCCATGTTTGCTTCTTCTGGACGCTGCCTTCCTAAACTTATGATATTGCCTGCGCATTCTTTCTTTTATTCTCATCCATTCAATTACATTTTCTAGTTTATTCTTATCCACATTAAGATCGTACAACATCTCTTGCAGTGTCTCGGACTGCTGTACTGTTGCGGTAATTAATTCTGTAACATGTACATATTCTTGACGTATGTTACGAGCATTCTCATATGAATGAAACAATACCTGAAAAGCATCATCAGAAAGTACGGGCTGTATTTTATTTGCAACTGGGTTAAGATATCTGGAAAGCTCTGCTTTTATCCTCTTAGGAGATATTTTTAGTCTCATGAATATTGACTTTGTCTGCCCTGCATCCAGAAGCGCATAGAAAATATGCATTGGTGTTATTTTCTTATCTCCATGTTTATCTGCAACAACAAATGCCTGCTCTATTACAAACCTAGCCTCATTAGTAAAAGTTTTTGATATATTTCTTGTTTCACTCCTTTTTATAACCTTGCCTGCCATTGAAGGTTCTGAGGGTTCTTCTTTTTGCTTATTTACATCTTTCCTGCCAGGAATATCTACAAGCTCTAGTTTCTTCTGTAGCACAACTATCCTATATATCATGTAACAAAAACCAACAAGCGAAAGCCAGAATAGGCTAGCTGTGTAGTTTTGTCCGGACCAAAAATCTACTGTATATATAATCGTATCCAAATTTTTACTATACACTTGCCAGATAAACAAAGCCAAGAAACCAAGACCAAAGACTAAACCTCCTAAAATTTGGAATCTGTTTAACAGCCTCTTATACCTACGATAGTTAATATGATACCTAGTTATTTGCTCTCCCCAGTACAGAAACAACTTACCTACCCTGTAACCAACCGTAAACTCTTCTGGATGTGATTTGCTTGTATCTGCAACGACAACAGCACCTGTTCTTTTTACACGACAAGAAGTAAGATTTATTGGAGGCTGTTTCTTAAACAACATATTATACTGCAAACATAGAAATAGCTATCATAACAATCAAAAAAGGTGGGAAGACTACCCACGCTACCATTAATATAATTAGAAAAACAATGACGAAGATTAATGCAATTGTTCTCCCAATTATATTAACTATTCTCATGAACACACTTGTAAGTCTGCCTTGCCAGTCTGTCTGCCCAAACATTGGAACCATTATGTTTTTCAACCACAAGCCTGGTGCCAAAGTTATGTTAGCTTCCTGTAAGAATCCAATACATCCTTTTGCAAAACGGATTAGTCCAGATGTATACCACCAAAGTGGAAAATAAATAACGCCAAGCAAAAACTCGAGCGCGATGCGTTGTAACACGAGTACGTTCATACACGTATATTTTACCACAAAAATAAAAAAAAATCCCCACCATCTTGCGGGGATTTATCTGTAAAAATATTTTTACTGACTTTCAAAACGTTCTTTCATCTTTGGGACAGCATCTGTCTTCTCCCAGCCGGACATCATTTGCACAACACCAGAGGTGTCTATTCCTGGAAAACTACTACTCAACAACTCTATGTCACTTCCCTCATCCTCTGTAGAATTTATTACAATCTCAAGAGTTATAGGCTCATTATCTGAATTTTTTTCATTCCACTCCTTAACTCTCTCTTGAGCTCCTTGAATCACAGAAGCCCCGGCATCTGTATCTGGAATTGTGTCTGATGTAGAAAAAGGCATGTTTAGGTCAGCTATCAATGTAAGTGTTTTTCCACCCTCAGCATTCTCCAATAATTTATCTACTTCCGCAAGAGCTTCCTCTGCATTTACTGCAGAAATAATTCCAGGATCCTTCTCATCACCTTCAGTACCACGAGCTTCTCTCAGTTGAGCTTGTATATTCTGTTGAGCAAACGCATTATCCTCAGAAATAAGAAAGACCCTATCCCTAAACTCTTTTAACACCCTCTCCTTACTACCCTCTCTTTTTGCATCTGGCGGAGTGTTGCCAACATTTGCTTCTGTCATATTTTATTTATTTAGAAAATTATGGGTATATTTTATTACCATACCAATTCTATGTCAAATAAAAAACTTCCTTGTTTGGAAGATTATATTTCATATAAATTATCTCACTGCAACCGCTGTACCAACCGGTGTTATATACTCCACATTAGCTACAGAAACAAGATCGCGACCTTCTAGTCTTGCCTGTATATTTTGCATGGAGCTGTTTGTGGCTACATCCACATCTAATTTTTTTGTTTCATGTTTTAGGTTTACCACCTGACGCTCCAAGTCTGCAATAACATATCCCTTTGTAGAAACAGATGTTGTTTGCCATACATATAATGTACCAAATATTGCAATAAAAACTATTAACCCTGCACGAAATGAGGAACTCAAGACCATACGCTTCATAGCGATCTTTTTCTCTCTTCTTGTTTGATTACTCCAACAGGCGCTCATATTTTTTCTACTACACGCATTTTTGCACTGCGTGATGGTGGGTTATTTTTATATTCTTCTTTGGAACAGGTAATTGGCTTTTTAGTAATGATTTTAATTTTCTTGTTCTTCTGAGCCTTAAACGCATGTTTTACTATCCTATCCTCCAGTGAATGAAAGCTTATTACAACTAATCTTCCTCCTGGAGCTAATACATCCATCGCTTGTGATAGGGCATCCTTTAATACGTCTAGTTCATCATTTACAGCTATTCTGAGAGCTTGGAACACCTTTGTTGCTGGATGTAACCCACCAACCCAAGGTACTTCCTTTTTTGACCTCAGTTTCTTCCTATATACATCCAATATTATGGAAACCAGCTGTTCTGTACTCTCAATTTTCTCATCTTCTCTCTTCTCAACAATCTTTTCTGCTATTTTCTTACTGAGCTTTTCCTCTCCATATTCTCTAAATATCATCTCCAACTGTTCCTTACTTGATGTGTTTATTATGCTCTCAGCTGTCTGATCACCATTAGAAGGGTTGTACCTCATATCTAATGGCTCATTTTTTGTAAAAGAAAAACCTCTTCCTCTGTTCTCAAACTGAGGAGTCGACCAACCTAGGTCGATTAGAATTGCATCGACAGGAGAAAATTTCTCTTTTACTACAATGTTTTTAAGTTCAGAGAAATTACTGCGCACAAAAACTACATTGTTTTTGCCTTCGAGAAACTTTTTTGCACGTAAGATAGCTTCTGGATCTGCATCTATGCCCAAAAGTTTCCCTGACTTACCAATTTGTGAAAGAATCTTTTCTGCGTGCCCTGCATCACCAAGTGTTGCATCAATAACACGCATACCGGTCTTAAGCCGAAGTGCGTTTAGTACTTCGTCGATTAGAACAGGTACATGCCTCATATACCAAGTTCTGCCATTTGCTCAGCAATCTTATTGCTTGAAGCTTCACTTTTCTGTGTGTAGCCTTTCCAGGTTTTTTCATCCCACAGCTCTAACCGGTTGTATAGACCAGCAACTGTAATGGATTTTTTAAGACCTGCAAACGATCGCAAATATTCTGGAAGAATAATACGACCTTGTTTGTCCAGCTTCACATCCATTGCACCGGCAAGCATTAGACGCGCAAAAGCACGCGTGTTTGCTTGAGCAAATGGCAAGCTTGATAATTTCTCGGCAAGTTTCTGCCACTCAGAACGTGTGTACAAAAACAGACAGTTGTCCAAACCTCTTGTGACAACAGCACCTTTTGAAAGAACAGAGCGAAATTTCTTTGGTATAGCAATTCGCCCTTTATCATCTAAGTTGTGGGAGTACTCTCCGATAAACATACGATTATATATATTGGAGCAAAACGCCGGGGCAAGAGATGCGTTTACTAAAACTTGCCCGGCTACTTGCTCTGTCAAATCATTAAAACGTCTATATTTTGTGTAGCAGAGCTAATTGGGTAGACAAGCATCTCACCATATTAGCCACAAAAGACGTCTGATTTGTAATATTTTAATCGTGGATGATCGGTGAATTCCCCACCTTTCCCCACTTGTGTACATTATACCCCACTTTTATGTCCTAAACAACCATTTCTGGGGATAACTTCCCACTAAACTTAGAAGGTTGCAAAATCCCCTTATTTTAGCTATACTTAGACCCATATTATGAAAATCCCAGAAAACAAAACAATCATTTATGTAACCCGTGATGCAGAAAGAGCGTCTGGTTTGCCTATGGATACATCAGGGTACGAAGTAATTACAAATGACTCCCCCACCAAGGAGATTTTAGATACATGGCAACTACTAGAAAAACAAGAAACAAAGGATATTATAAACTCAAAAGAGAATCCTCAGATATTAGTTTTTAAAAACACAAAGAAAATTGAAGGTATTTGTGCAGACAATAATTGGACACTGCTTAATCCATCTGTAGAACTTGCAGATAAAGTGGAAGAAAAAATATCTCAAGTTGAGTGGCTTGGAGAACTTAAAAAATATTTACCAGAGACAAAAATAATGTTAGGAGAAGAGTTAGAATGGAATAATGAAAAATATATTGTGCAATACAATCGTGCACATACAGGATCTGGTACGACTTTAATAAAAACACAGGAGGGTGTTAACACAATAAAAAAAGATTTCCCAAAAAGACCTGTCCGTGTCTCTAAATACATTACTGGACCAGTGCTCACAACAAACGCTGTTGTAACAAAAGAAAAAATATTCACAGGAAACATTAGTTATCAGATAACAGGACTGTCCCCTTTTACAGATAATGAGTTTGCAACAATTGGAAACGATTGGAACATTGCAGATAGTCTTTTAGATGAAAGACAAAAAGATAAGTTTAATAAAATTGTTCGAGAGATCGGAGAAAAACTCAAAAGAGAAGGCTGGAGAGGTTTGTTTGGTGTGGATATTATTTTAGATAACGAAACAAAAGATTTGTTTCTTATAGAAATAAATGCACGACAGCCTGCCTCCACTTCCTTAGAATCTAAACTACAAAAAAATAATACTGTTTTCGAGGCTCATATAAATGCATTGTTGGATGAGAAAGTAGAAGTGAATACACAAATACCCAATGGAGCACAAGTTATACTGAGAAATCAAACAAGCAAAACGTATGATTTAGCTAGAATTAGCAAAGAATTAGAAGATTTAGGGCTGTGGATAACTCAATATAATAATACAAAACCTGGTAGCGATTTATTGCGTATCCAGACAACAGAAAGTATGGTGGGTAATCACAACGAATTTAATGACCTAGGAAAACAAATAGCAGACATATGTCAGTAAAAAAATTAACAGAACCAGCACAAAAAATACTGGAAGCATACCTAAACCTATCCACAAAAGGGCACAAAATTCCTTGTCCATATTATAATAATAAACACAATAAAGTAAGAGGCGCACTACGTGTACATATTGGTAAAGGAAGCCCAACAGAGATAGTACAAGAAGCTCACATGATTGCACTAAAAAAGAAAGTGGATTTAGAAAAATTAGAGCAAGATGGTGTTAAGAAATTTTTAGTTGACCATAATTTGGGAGTGGACTGTTCTGCCTTTGTTTACTATGTACTAAATGCAGAACTTGTATCCAAAAAGAAGAGGAAACTAACACGTGTGTTAAAATTCCCAAAAACACTAAATCCTGTCAGAAAATTAATTAGAAAATTCCGTACAGCAGAAAATACAAACGTACTTGTTCTTGCAGATAATAAAAATAGTAAACCAATAAAGATGAAGGATGTGCAGGCTGGTGATATGATTATTATGATAGGAACAGGAATAGATCATGCAAGAAATCATGTACTGCTTGTTCATGAGGTTAACGATGAGAAGATAAAATACACTCATTCATTACAATGGAGAACAGACGGGAAATATGAGCATGGTGTAAGACAGGGTGTAATACTTATAGTAGATAAAAATAAACCACTTGTAGCACAGGTATGGGCAGAAAATAATATTACAGGAAGTACTAATGAGACATTCTTACGTGCTAGACGTGCAGAAACACTAGAAATACGACGTCTACGAACATTATAATCTTGACTACAACTTGGATTGTATATAGAATGTACACCATGCCATCATAGCTCAGTTGGTAGAGCGCAGCCATGGTAATAAACAGGTCTACGGCGAATATTGAGTTATGTACTAGATTTAGGCAAGAATTCAATATATTGAAAAACCCGAGGGTCTGTTCTATTATTAAACAGGTCGGTGGCTCGTATTTCGTTCTTTTATACAATTACTGTTTCATGCCGACATAGCTCAGTTGGTAGAGCGCATCCATGGTAGCTCGCAAGAGCCTGCCCTTTACACTGGAAACAGTGTATTGAATCCCGAATAACGGTTAAAGGCCAGAGGTGGTCCAGACCGTGGCGTAGTAATACGCCCGAACGACTGACAAGGGTGACTACCCCACCTCCCGTTACACTATTGTTGAGGTGGAATGTCAAATATACAGTCTAGCCCTCTGATATCCTAAAAATGTTATCTTTTGTTAACAAATTAAACAGGGGTGTAAGCGAAGGATGAGGTCTGCGGTTCAATCCCGCATGTCGGCTCCAAATATAAGGATACTGCATTTGTTTGCAGTATTTTTATTATGAATATGAAAATTGACAATCTATTAGAACAGTTCTGCGAGCATTCTAAATATATTAAAGGTTATGCTCCAGAAACAATAAGGAGATATAGAGAAAGCACAAAACTATTGTGTAAACTAGAGGGGGTAGAAAATATTGAACAAATAAACAGTGACATAGTAAGAAGCTTCTTTATGCAAGGAAGAACGGAAAGAGATTGGCAGCCAGGTACATTTATAACAAAACATAAATCTCTTGTAGTATTTTTCAGATGGTGCGTACAAAAAGGACACATGGCAAGTAATCCAGCCGAAGAAATTGAATTACCAAGAGTTCCTAAGAAAATACCTCCAAAACTTACAAGACAACAGGCAATGGAAATACTGGAAGTTGCGTACAATTATCCATATGATTATAGATTTCTTCGTTTTAGGAACCATGCAATATTTGCAACATTCATCTTCGCAGGATTGCGTAAGCAAGAACTACTCAGTCTTGGATATGGAGATATTGATTTAGACAATATGTCATTATTTGTAAGGCAAGGAAAAGGATCAAAAGATAGGGTTGTTCCTATATGCCAATCACTTGCAAGCACACTTAATAGATATATAACTGAAAGAAAAAGACTAAACAAAGATTGTCCTGAATTTTTTACATCTCTTAACAGAAATAAGGGATTTACAGATAGTGGACTTAAAAGATTGATTGTAAAAATAAGAACGGCTTCTGGAATACCGTTCTATGCTCATAAATTAAGACACACGTTTGCAACTCTCATGCTGGAAGGTGGCTGTGACATCTTCTCTCTTTCAAAGATGATGGGGCACTCAGATATTAAAACAACTACCATATATCTTGCGGCTACTCATGAGCATTTAAGGTCACAAGCTATGAAGCATCCGTTGAATAATATGTAAACAATTAAACCTCAATAAAAGTAAGTAAAGGTGCTTTGTTTAATCATTTTTCTGTACACAACTATACGGCTCATCTTCCAATATCCCATTGTACAAAAAATGTACAAAAAACATGTTCCAATCATTGTGATATGTTGTATATTTTAGATCATCTCCAATTGCTCTGTATCCTATATATCTCTTTTCTTTTTCTTCATAAACAATTTCTACAAAATACCTATAATCCTTTACATTGTGGTATCTTAAGAACTTAACACCGTCTGTTTTGTGGTAAGAGCAAAAATTTGGTTGATATTCGCTATATATAATTTCTTTATAATCACTATTTGCATTAAACAAAATATTTAAAGGAAACACACTTAATTCTGGCCTTCCTTTTACAATGAGTTTTTTTGGTATTGAAATTATATTTTTTTTTATTTCCTTTTCCTTTTTTTTGAGTTCTTCAATAAATTCTGTAGGGTCTTCTCCTATGAGCTCTGCTGCTGTTTTGGCTGCATTTATTTTTTGTTCTAGTGTTTGGCCTCTTTTTTTATTTTCTCTCTTAATTTTTTCTGTTTGATTTTTGACAAACTCATCATAATTTTCTCCTATTAAGTCAAAAAGGGCTCTGTCTAGATTCTCTTTTTGTTCTGGTGTTTGTGACATATGTGTATAATTAAAAATCTCTCCCATTAGGAAAGACTTATACCGACCTTTTATCTTTCCCTTATGGGCTAGAATTAGCACCTTCTTGGTATAGTGGTATACCAAGGGTTGCTGACGGGTCATAGGGCTAGATCCCTCGCCGTACTCTGAATAAGTAATTAATTGTAATAATACTATATACTGTTTTTCTTTATTTATCAAGTTGATAAAAAAACTATCTAAGTTTTTCCTATAATTAACAGTTAAAACGCAGGGTCATTCATAGGATCATCTTTCATTTCGCCATTCGGGCAATTGGGACATTTGTTTGAATTCAAACCAACTAACTTATCGTGATTACATTTTGGACACCGTCTGTATGTATTATTGTAATATGTAGAAACATCACCACAACTAGAACACAATAATTTCTTTCTAGATACATTATTGTGGTCTCTTATCATGGTTTCACTTTCACTACAACCATATAGATTTACACTTAAACCACAGTTGTCACATACATAAATTGATATATGGGCCATATTATTAATCTTGAAACCAACCATTGTTAATAGTTAATTACCTAATTTCTCTTAAAAATACAGACTCAACCTTACTTAAATCATTTATACTTAAAATACCATCATCTGATTGCATTTTTTTGAAATAACCACTTAACTCTCTGTCTTCACTTGTTATTTCAATAAACTGTGGAATATAGGCGTCGGACAAAAGTTTTCTAGCCTGATGAGAAGGGCAGTGATGGATAACAAGCCCAATATATCCTAACCAATCAGGAAACTTTGCAACTTGTTGTATATCAGATATTTTTGCATCTGAAACAATAGAAGCCAGTTTTAATTGATTTTCTAAACTTGCTCTCCTCCGAAAATCATCATTATCATCCGCCTCTTTTAGTTGGGTAGAGTTACTTTTACCAAGAGGCCAAAACGAGTCGTTGTCAGGATGTTGATCTTTAACTAATTTTGAAAATGCGACCTTAAAAGCACTATGACCACAAGTTGTACAAGTAATTTTCCAACACCAATTATTTTGTGAGGCATATTCACATAATGCCACAAATGAGTTTCTTATGGTTTTGTTCATAACATATCTAGAATAAAAAAAATCAGTCTAACTTCAAATTCCCCTGTCCCTTTTGTTTAACTAAAAATTCAATTAAATCCTTCCTTAAATACCTTACTTTGCCACACACATAGGTAATTGGTATTTTATCTATTTGTGAGCACTTCAAATTAAATTCTTTTTTAATCCTACTTTTACTGAAAGTCATTTTTCTTGCTAATACTCTTTCTCTCTTAAGCTGAGCAAGCTTCTTGTTCGTATATTCTGGCTCTTGTGTAACCGCAAATTTTTGACCACAAGTTGGACATCTCATAATTATATTAATCTATCATATTTTTTACTGTATCACGGTAAAGACAATAATCACAGTCTTTATCTGCTTTTGGTATTCTTTTACTTTTCAAACATTTATGAGCATCTATTATGGTTTGTTCCACCCACTTATCACTTCCTTTGTATGGAATAAGCCTTACATGAAATTCTAGTTTAGCATCAAAAGCTTCTTTATCTGTCCTACCTGTACAATAAACAAAATACCCTGTATTTGACACTTTATATCCCTTTTGACGTAAAAGCCATTGATATACTTCCATCTGACGCTTATACCCCTCATGAAATGGCTTGTCTAGCTTTTCTACTGGCTCTTCCTTGGCTGTTGCTTTGTAATCCACAACAATATATTCCCCTTTCTTGTTCTGCCACAAATCATCTATTGCTCCTGTAATAGTCATTCCTGTTTTTTCATGTTTATACTGAATGCCAGTAAAGTTAGCCCGCCATTTATCTAAATCATCATGAGCTACAGGCTTAGCGTCAATTTTGTAAGCCTTTTGCAATGGATGTTGTTTATTCTTCGTACGATGAATATCAAATTCTTTCTTAAGTAGTGTGTCTACTGCAGAATTCAAAGCAAAAGGATATCCAGGAGGCCTAGCTGTACCAAGTTTATTACTGATATAAAAACAACGAGGACATTCAATAAATAGGTCTATTTTTGATCTAGACATTTTCCAGCGTTCTCCACCGAAGTTCCAGTTTGGATTGCGATG
>CAZTEU010000002.1:0-153573 GCA_964612105.1 uncultured Gammaproteobacteria bacterium
GGAAGATTCTTGACTGCAGCCTCCCGTAGGAGTCTGGGCAGTGTCTCAGTCCCAGTGAGGCAGGTCACGCTCTCACGCCTGCTACTGATCAGAGCCTTGGTAGGCTTTTACCCCACCAACAAGCTAATCAGCCATAGGCCCCTCTTCGAGCGATAAATCTTTACATGAGAATGTCTTATGACCCCTCATGACTATCAAGTATTAATCCAGATTTCTCTGGGCTATGCTTGACTCGAAGGTAGGTTACCAATGTGTTACTCACCCGTCTGCCGGTCCGTACCCGATATAACCGAAGTTAAAGTGGGCCGATCCCTCGACTTGCATGCCTTAAACATGCCGCCAACGTTCATCCTGAGCCAGGATCAAACTCTCATTTAATGAGATGCTGTCATCACGACAGCGTTGATCAAGTTCCTAATAAATTAGGAAGGATTCTTGTTTTGTTTTTTGTAAGGAATATACGATGACATTTCTGTCACATTTATATTGCGAACATTACCAAGTTATTTGGTATGTTTTCTGGTTGATTGAATTGTAAAGTGCAATTTCTTTCTTGGAAAGAAAAAAGAGGAACCAGTGATATGTCGCCGACAGGCAAACAAGTTACTCTTTCCTCTTCCCAGTATCCCGACAAGGTCGAGACTTAAAAAGATGTGTTTTTGTTAGCTCCAACAATATACATTATTAGTAAAATCTTGTCAAGGGGTAATTTATGGGTTGTTAAGTGTTTGGGGATAACTAAAACAGCGTTGACAATGCCTCTTAAGCTGTGGTATAAGAATTAGGCCAAATTACAGCCGAAAGGCAAGGAGAGCTACAATGGCAATGTGTGGAGAAGCCGGTGTATTTCGGCGATTTACGAGAGGAGCCTTTGACGTACTGCGAGGCGAGGCTGATCATATAGATGGTCGACTGTCCGCCTGGCTACACCCTGACAAGATGCTCCCCTCCGGCAGAGAAGTGGTATTCTCACCGGATGAGGTGCACGGAACATTCCGCCACGATGACTTGTTCTGCCAGATCGCAGATGTCCGTCACATGGGCATGAACAGCGACATCTTTGTGCGAGTCTGGGTGGAAGAAGGCACTGTCTGCATTCAGGAAAGACACCCGTTTGGGGAGAAACAACTGATCGGAGACATCCTTATCCGTGGCAAGTTTGCCGAAGACTGGCGAACAAACATGGAGACCGGCGATCGCATCATGATCTTCCCGCTTGAGCAACATGGAGACCTTGTTTTCACGATGCGCAGAGGCATGATCGAGGGTATTCCGCTCTTGACTTTCCCGAGTTTCATGCTGGAAAACCCAGAGAATTTCGAGAACGAAGTCAAGAATGCGTTGCGTGTGCAGATCTGTTGCCACCAAGCTGAGCCATTCTTGAGAAAAACCGAAAAGAAAATCGATGTGGTCGACTGGACTTTTCTCGCCCTGAACCAAGAATGTCGTGTGTGGTTCGTGTTCGTGAACAACATCAAAGCTGGTATCAGCGACCGAACCGATGTTGATCTGGATAAGACCTTCAGGGATCGTCACATGGTTCGTATCAGCAAGATGATCAATACGGTGACCAAGGGTCGCAACACAGAGTACAACTTCCGTGATCCACTGGCAGTCGCTATGCTGATGCGCATGCTCCCCCACATCGAATCCAAGGTCATCAGCAAATCGTGGTTCAAACACGCGCAAGGCGCACTGAATCGAGAAAGAGAGAGGTTGCTTGGTTCAAGAGAAACCCAGGCAACAGCAAGCTCTACGGCATGAAGGAGACAGTCGGGAGAGACCGATAAAAACGACCCCAACGGCGTATGCTGAAGGGGTCGTATTGTTTTTATACTAGTTATTTCTTACTCTGCCCTTTTCTCCACTCCTTTATTTTATTATGATTTCCACTCATTAATACCTGTGGAACCTTCCATCCGCGAAAATCTGCCGGCTTTGTATACTGAGGATATTCTGCATCTATTCCCTCTGCATGTGTCTCTTCTTTTGTAGACTCAATGTTACCAAGAACACCGGGAATTAGTCTGGATACTGCCTCTATTATTGTTAATGCACCCAACTCTCCACCTGCAAGAACATATGGACCAATAGAAACCTCTTCATCTATTAAATTATCTGCCACGCGCTGATCTACACCTTCGTAACGTCCACAAATAAAAGTAATCTCGTCTAACTTTGCCCACTTTTCTGCTGTACGCTGATCGAATTGCCTACCACGCGGTGAAAGGAGTATTGTTTTCTTTTTCTTTTTTATCTTTCCAGAAAAAATCTTTTTAACTTTTGTTAATCCGTCCGCCTTCCCAAAAGGAATAGCATCTATAGATTTTAATGCAGAAAAAATTGGCTCTACTTGCATAACCATTCCCGGTCCTCCACCGTATGGTGTGTCATCTATGGTGTTATGTTTATTCCCAGCAAATTTCCTTGTGTCTACAGCATTTATTTTTATTGCTTTACTTTTTTGACCACGACCAAGAATGGACTCTTTGGAATAGTTTTCTATTATTTTTGGGAAGATTGTTAATACGTTGAATTTCATATTAGTCTCCATGTGTATACACATGCTTTAAGTCCTCTTCCGTTATCCTAAAACCACCACTAGGACCAACTCTTCTTTCCATAGCTTCTTTATAAACATCAAAAGAGATTAAATCATTAGCTAAATCTCTTGCTTTTTTTGCTATCTCTGTATCTCCTTGTCCTTCTGCTACCGTTGCAAACCCATGGAACAGAAAACCTCTCTCGCTATTTCTTTTCTTAATTCTACCCCTTTTATATTCTATTTGCTCCTTGAGTTTATTTCTATCCTCGTCTGTAATAGATTTGCTCTGACTCTTTTCTTCCAATTTTGCTATATCCTCAAGAGTGCCATTGTTCAACAAATCATTTGACTCCTTTAATGCATCTAAGTATGTATCTCTGTCTTTTACTCTAACAGGTGTGAGCTCATTAGTTCCAGCATAGGTACGCACCAATGCTCTAGATTCGTTACTTTCTGCAATTGTATCATCTTGTATATATCCCTCACCATCTTTTGATATATTGTCAAATTTACTGTAGGCTGTGCGTGCAAACATAGCTTGGTTTACATCTCTCTTTTCTTGTAAAAACAGCTTAAAAGGAGTGTCTTCAAAAACCTTCTCTCTTGCTTCTGCACGCTCTTCCTCCGGCATTTCATATCCATTGTTTATAATATCCTGAACGGGAACCTCTTTTCCAACGTCGTATATTTCCCTTGTACTACTACCATAGGGTATAGTTTTAAAACCATTACATTCGTGAAATGCCCCCGTTTCTTTGTCACGAATATATACTGGAATTCCTTTTTCATTAGAAATCTCAAAAATACGCCTAGATGCCTCCATATCAGAATCAATACCAGACCCTCCGACTAGAAATCCAGCTAGCTCTGGCTTTGCCAACACAAGTTCGTTGTACGAACCATCTTGATTTTCATCGAGTCTACGGTCATGCGTAACTGCGTCATCTATACTATGTTCAAATTTATTAGACACTCTATTAATACCTGCCACCACTGTTCCCGCATCGCCCATTTGTGCAAATTTGACATGACCACGAGTGTGAATAGTAGCAATATTTCCATGCCAAAGCCCGTCACTTGGTGTGTTCTCCCTAATAGTGGAAGTAGACAAGTCTGACTGTAAACCAATATTTATGTTTAACTTTGACTCCCAGTCTGTGCCTTCCCTAAGTGGAGTGTTGTTTGCCCCCCTCTTTTGTGGGGCTGTTTTAATTGTATGCACAAACACACAATTATAATCCTCACAAATCCGACTAGCATCACGCATCTTCTGATCCTCTCTATGTGCTTCTAACTTTTCTGCTTGATCCGCATAAAACTCATCCATGTGCGCATCTGCCTGCTCTAACAGTGTCTTATCCTGCATTGACTGTTCCATCTGTGCAAGAAGTTCCATCATCCTATCATACTCCTGTTGCAACTTATTCAAATCCTCCTCTTTTACACCTATAGACTCAAGAATATTTTGTCTCTCATAAAACTCGTCAACACCAACAATTGTATCCAAATCTCGTTTAGCAACCTCATCTTGTAATTCTGCCATTGTAGCAAGTGCTTGCTGGAAATCTATTGTCTTTTCTTTCATTGCAAGTTCCAGTTGAGCTATCTTCCCAGCAGTCTCCGTTTGTTTGCGCTCATGTTGCTCAATTAAAGCATTAACACGAGCTTCTGCCTCGGCTAATTCTTCTGGTGATTGTTCTCTAGCAAAATCTTCAACTTCACCTGGAACATTTTTCTTCTCTGTTTTATCCATATACTTGGTTATGAGTACATTTAGTCTACAACTAAATAAGCACTTTTTCAAGAAAAGCCCGGAATAGTCCGAGCTTTTCTGTCTTTTGTTTTCTTGTGTATTGTTACTTCTTCCCTTCTTTAATCTGCTCTTCAATATTCTTAGGTGCATCAGCAAAGTGTTCAAACTCCATTGAGTAACTTGCTCGCCCTTGTGTCATAGAACGCAAACTTGTTGCATATCCAAACATCTCAGAAAGAGGTACTTGCGCACGGACAATCTTAGAATTTCCTCTGTCTGTCATTTCCTGTATCTGCCCACGCTTGGATGAAAGATCACCAATAACGTCTCCCATACTTTCTTCTGGTGTTATCACTTCTACTTTCATAATAGGCTCTAGGATAACAGCCCCACCTTTTTGTGCTGCTGACTTAAACGCCATCATAGCAGCCATCTTAAAGGCAACTTCTGAGGAATCAACTTCGTGATAGCTTCCATCGTATACTGTCGCTTTTATGTCTACCAATGGATATCCTGCAACAACACCCTTGCCCATAGCTTCTTTTAGTCCTTTTTCAATAGCTGGAATATATTCTTTTGGAATAATTCCACCTTTAATCTTATCTTCAAAGGCAAAACCTTCTCCAGGCTCCTGTGGTTCCAAACGAATCCAACAATGTCCGTACTGTCCACGACCACCAGACTGTTTTACATACTTTCCTTCCGCTTCCGCCTCTGACTTAATCGTTTCTTTGTATGCAACCTGTGGTTTACCAACATTTGCTTCCACACTAAACTCACGTTTCATACGTTCTACTAAAATTTCCAAGTGAAGCTCTCCCATTCCAGAAATAATAGTCTGCAATGTTTCTTCATCCGTCTTAATCCTGAACGAAGGATCTTCCTCAGCGAGTTTCTGCAAAGCAAGTCCCATTTTTTCCTGATCCTGCTTTGTCTTAGGCTCTATTGCAACATGAATAACTGGTTCTGGGAATACAATCTGTTCTAAGATAACTTCACGTGATTCATCACAAAGTGTATCACCTGTCTTTGCGTTCTTTAGTCCAATAGCTGCTGCAATCTCTCCTGCGTACACTTCCTGCACTTCCTCACGAGTATTAGCATGAAGACGCACAATACGACCAACACGCTCTTTTTTACCTGTTGTTGAGTTAATTATATAACTTCCAGCTTTCATTGTACCTGTGTACACACGGAAGAAAATAAGTTTTCCAACAAAAGGATCTGTTGCAACCTTAAAAGCAAGGGCTGCTACTGGGTCGCTGTCATTTGGTTTTAGTTCTATTGTTTTTTCTTCATCATCTGCGTCTATTGCTTCTATGGCTTTAAGATCTGTTGGTGCGGGTAAATATGATACAACTGCATCTAATGCAAGTTGAACTCCAATGTTTGCCAGAGCAGAACCACAGAGAACTGGGTATAGTTCATCGCCCAGTACAAGTGAACGTATTCCGTCCTTAATTTCTTCGACAGATAATTCTTCACCTTCTAAATACTTATTCATTAAATCATCATTTGCTTCTGCAACTTTTTCTAAAAGCTTTGCCCTGTATTCTTTCATTTGTTCTTGCAATTCCGCAGGAACATCTATCTCTTTTACATCCATTCCCATGTTTCCTTCGAAGGCGTACGCTTTTTCTTCTACAATATCTACTACTCCCTTAAACTCACCTTCTGCTCCAATTGGTAGTTGTACAGCAAAAGCTTTGTCAGAAAGTCTTTCGTTAATAGATTTTAGTGTCATGAAAAAGTCAGCACCAACCTTGTCCATTTTGTTTGCAAAACAGATTCTAGGAACTGAGTATTTATCTGCTTGTCTCCAAACTGTTTCTGACTGAGGTTCTACACCCTGTGAGCCATCAAAAACTGCAACGGCTCCGTCTAATACACGTAAAGAACGCTCTACTTCTACGGTAAAGTCAACGTGTCCTGGGGTATCTATAATGTTAATACGATTGTCTTTCCAGAAACAAGTTGTAGCAGCGGAAGTAATTGTAATTCCACGCTCTTTTTCTTGTTCCATCCAGTCCATGTCTGACTCACCATCGTGAGTCTCACCAATTTTGTGTTTCTTTCCTGTGTAGAAAAGAACGCGTTCTGTGAATGTTGTTTTACCAGCATCTATGTGAGCCATGATACCGATATTACGAGTTTTATCTAATGTAAATTCTCTTGGCATATGTTTATTTTAGCGAGCAAATCTTGCAAAGTGAGCAAATGCTTTATTGCTCTCTGCCATACGATTAACGTCTTCTTTCTTTTTAATTGTGCCACCAACACCTTCTAATATGTCTAGAAACTCTTGTGCTAGTTTTTCTTTCATAGAACCACCCTTACGAGCTTTTGTTGCTTTAATAATCCAACGAAAAGCAAGGGCATTTTGACGGTAACTACGTACAGGCATTGGGATCTGATAGTTTGCACCACCAACACGACGAGAACGCACCTCTACTTGAGGACGAACAGTATCTATTACTTGTTCGAAAAGTTTTAGAGGGTCTTCATCGTTTTTCTTTTTCATTATTTCTAGAGCTCCATAAACAATTGACTGCGCAACAGTCTTTTTACCACGCTCCATGATTGCGTTTATAAATTTCGCAAGGAGTTCTGAGTTGTACTCAGGATCCGGTGCGATAACTCTTTTTGGGATTTTTCTTCCACGTGCCATATATTATCTATTATTTCTTTGGTTTCTTAACACCGTATTTTGAGCGACTGCGTCTTCGACCTTCGACGCCTTGTGTATCATAAACACCACGCACAATGTGGTAACGCACACCCGGCAAGTCTTTAATACGACCACCGCGGATAAGTACGATTGAGTGCTCCTGGAGTTTGTGACCTTCTCCTGGAATGTACGCAAGAACCTCTGATCCATTGGACAGACGAACTTTTGCTATCTTACGAAGCGCTGAGTTAGGCTTCTTTGGTGTTGCTGTATACACCTTTGTACAAACTCCACGCTTAAACGGAGAACCTTTGCGGAACTCTGTCTTCTTGCGGTGCAGGCTGTCATAGGTGAACTGCAAAGCCGGCGACTTTGTTTTAGTCGTCTTTGGCTTACGGCCTTTTCTCAGTATTTGATTCATTGTAGGCATAATCCAACAATTAACATTAACTAATAAATAAAAAATATCCTTAGATAAGGATATGTTCGTGCAAGTGTATGCTTACCCGAACGTATCTTCACCCAAGTGGGCGGATCTTCCCCCAACTAGGTTGAGGTACTCCGTTCTTGCCTGCCAGGTGTTTCTCTGACATTGGAAGCATTGTATATTATTGAGTTATATTTGTCAAGTCTCCCCCACCCAGCACTTCGACAGAGAAACAAAAAACAGCCCTCCGTGGGTTGTTTTTAATTGACAAACTTATATAATTATTCAAAACAACGAAGCCCCTCCGGTAAAAAATACTAGTAAATATTTCATTATAGGGAAAAAGAATGAGAAACCTCCGAGAAAAATAAAAGCAAGTAAAATCATAAAACCATATCTCTCCAATTGCATTTTTAACTTAAACTGACTATCTGGCAATATTGCATAAAGAAGTTTAGACCCATCTAGTGGAGGTATTGGTATTAGGTTAAAAACCCCAAGCAATATGTTTGCCCAAACTATAATTGCAATAAAACCTAGCATTTCTGGTGGAAGAAGGCTCAGTTTTATTAAAAGCCCAAATAAAAACGCTAGAGCGAAATTAGAAAGAGGTCCTGCAATTGCAACATAAACAGGTCCCCATTTCTGGTTCTTCAGATTATACGGATTGTATGGAACAGGTTTTGCATATGCAAAAAGAAAACCTGTAGGAATAAGTAGTATAGGTAACAATATAGAGCCAATTGGATCTATATGAGCTCTTGGATTTAATGTA
This sequence comes from uncultured Gammaproteobacteria bacterium, assembly GCA_964612105.1. Lineage (GTDB taxonomy): Bacteria > Patescibacteriota > Patescibacteriia > Magasanikbacterales > UBA922 > CAZTEU01. The sequence continues at coordinate 8,169 of CAZTEU010000002.1, forward strand.
AGCCTGCCTGCATAGCGGGCTGTAGGGTCTCCAAGATAGTCTGCCACCCACCCATGAGCGTATTCATGAACAATAGCAGAGAAGATAATTACTACAATAAAGAAAATCATTATAGGGAAAGGCATATATACTTGACAAATGAGTTACACTCGTGTATAGTATGCGAGCGTATAAACAGTATACCTATATATATTAATAGAAGCAATATGGCAAGAACTTGTGAAAAATGCGGGAAAGGTGCACAAAAGGCCGCAAATAGATCCCATGCAAAAAATAAAACACTTCGTCGTCAGCATGTAAACCTACAAAAACATGATGGCAAAAAGATTTGTACTTCCTGTATTCGCACCATGGCTAAACAGCCAAAATAAAAAATCCTCTTATAAGAGGATTTTTTTATTTAAAATATTCATATAATTTTTTTATAGCCTCTACAATTTCTTCTTCATTAACCCCAAAAGAGCACCTAACAAATCCTTCCATGCCAAAAGCAGAACCAGGTACAAGAGCGACATTACTTTCTTCTAAAACTTTTTTGCAAAACTCGACAGAATTATTGTTCTCTACTCCAAAACATTTAATTGGGACAAAACAATAGAGTGCGCTTAGCGGGGGTTTTATTTTACAAAGAAACAGCTCGTTGAAAGTTTTTACAAACAAATCTCTTCTTTTTTGCATTTTTCTCTGCACTTCCACAATTATTTTGTCTGCATTATCGAAAGCACCCACAGCTGCCCATTGTGCAATGCTACACGTATTGCTTGTACTTTGTCCCTGTAGCTTTGCAAGAACATCTACTATCTCTTTCTGAGCAAAAACAAAACCCACCCTCCAACCTGTCATAGAAAATATTTTACTTGCACTGTGCACTACTACAACATTGTCCTTATACTCTGGAAACATTCCACAGGAGACATATTTTTTTTCATCGTATACAAGCCCACTGTATACCTCATCAGAAATAACAAGCACATTGTTTCGCTTTGCAACCTCTAAAATATTTCTTACTTCTTTCTCTTCATAAAAAACTCCGGTTGGGTTAGAGGCATTGTTAAATATAATAAATTTAGTTTTTTCAGATATTGCTTCCTCAATCTGCGCTGGAGCAACTTTCCAATCATTTTCTTTCCTTGTCTCTAAAATCACAGGCTTACCTTCTGCAAGTTTAATCATGCTTGGATATGAAACCCAGTAAGGAGCAATAACAATTGCTTCGTCTCCAGGATTAAGTATTGCTTGACAAAGTGAGTATAATGCGAACTTTCCACCATTTGTTACAAAGGTTTCTTCAAAAGAAAAATTGGTGTTATAACTTTTATTAATCCAATTTCGACTTACCTCTCTTAGTTCTTTAATTCCACGAGCAAGTGTATAGAAACTTTTATTTTCTTTCATTGCCTGTTCTGCAGACCTAATTATATAATTAGATGTATTTGTAACAACCTCCCCAATACTAAGATTATAAATCCGTTCACCCTTTTTCTTTTTTTGCAAAGCAAGAGAGTTAATTTCTATTGTCTCTGATGGAGGAATGTTTAAACGATTAGAGAATTTCATAGCTATAAAATCGTATCACGATATAAACAAAAAAACCAGGATAGCCCGGTTCTTTGTGACCCCAGAAAACAGCATATCATTATCCCTTATGTAAACAAGTGGATAACCGCATCTTACACCCACGGGTGAAAGAGATATAGGTATTCCTAGGGATACGATTTGTCAGATAAGATAAGCTGTGTTACCAAGGATCACTATCCATTATACGATGTATGGTTATTTACTGTCAAACTCCTGCTGTTTACACTATTATTAATGTACACAGTAGGCGCCTCCTTCGGTATTTGGCGCCCCAGTGTCATAGACACCTGCTCGCACTCCATACCGAAGGAAGTTATTTGCCGGATTGAGCTTTGTGCTCTCCAGAACTTCTGCGTTTTGCTCCACCACGACTTCGCTCAATGCGACCTCTCAGAGAAAGATCACCCCAGAAATCACGACCTTTTGAGTTCGCGATTGCCATCCCTCTTCTTACAAGTCTGTTCGTTCCGTTGCTGATTCTATGAGTGGATAGCGTTCCGAGTATCTCGCCGTATTCTCCTGTGGTAACCACAGTATCGCTATTGCGTGTGGCTGGAGATTTACCACCAGCATGATGACCGTGTCTCCCTCTCTCCCTGTGTCTTGCCATTGTACCCTCCATTGATTAATCTCTTACCCCGGAAAATGTCGTGAACATCTTTCGGTGTAAGACATGTTATAAAAAACCCCGTATCTATGTGCGGGGTGATTTACTCTTTTTTACATTTCTACTTACATTTGCATTCTTCACATCCACACCCTTCGTATCCTTTTGAGTTAATCACCTCCCTATATTTCTTGACGATACAAGAAAAGAGATCCTTGCGGTTAGGGACAATATTGAGCCAGATTGAGTTATTTGTCAACTCCATACAATATATACTGTAACTTGTACCATTCATATGGTCAAACAGTTATCCACAAAAGAAAAAACCCCACAAGTGTGAGGTTTTTATTAAATCCGTTATTTATCTCTCATCTTCCATATATAGGTGTAGATAATCTGTCTTGTCATAGTCAAATATTTCTTCTTCTGAGAAAAATCTCTTCACTTCTTCTTCTCCATTTTCTGGAGAATCAGAGCAGTGTACAACATTACACATTCCCATTGCTAAGTCTCCACGCATTGTACCTGCATCTGCCTCTCGTGCATTTGTGACTCCAGCAATCAGCCTTACGGCTTCTGCTGCACCCTTGCCTTCTGCACAGATAACAGCAACGGGGCTTGATTTCATAAACTTCTCTACTCCAGGATAGAATGGTTTTTCCACATGATGAGCGTAGTGTTCACGTAATTTAGACTCATCTAGTTGCACCATCTTTAGTCCCACAATCTTTAATCCTTTGTTTTCCAAACGAGAGAGTACATTACCAACCAAACCACGCTGTACTCCGTCTGGCTTTACGATGATAATCGTCTTCTCATAAATTCCTTCGAATTTCATATATAATTTTGTTATGTCGCGAAAAGTATAGCTAAAAATCCTATTATTGTCAAGCCACGTTGTATTAAAAAAACATCCCTTAGGATGAACATATGAATCGTCTTCCCCCGCCCAGTACTCATGACTGGACGGGGTGAGACTTGTCTCCTTGTGTACTAGTCCAAGAGCAGTCTGGACTTCCTGCGCCGGACGAGGAAGCGAGTCAGATTATTCCAGATGAGACTGGAGTGTCCGAGGGACAGATTCCGACCACTGCCGTCGTTCCAAACTTGAGCGCAGTACATATGATCTACCGCATAAGTGTGGACAGATCCGAGTGCAACCAATTGGTACTTGAACCCTTCCTTGGTATGTTCCGCACAGTAGCGAAGCATGTCCCTCAGTGATGCAGGCTCACACCCATGCTCCTCGATTCTGGCAAGCACTGCATTTGCACCCATCTCGCAATTCCAGTGGGCGACCTCGAGGTCATACTCGTAGTCTGGTTGGTCGTCCTCGAGCGGGAACTTTTCGGTGTCGATGTCTTTGTTGACCCACACGAACTTGCAGGCATCGATGAGTTGTTGGAGTTCATCCGCACCCTGTTCCACAGTCTTCTTGCGCCGGACGAGGAACCTACAGTGACTTCTCCAGGAACTTTTATTGACACAAGTAGTATCAAGACCTCGACCACCGTCATCAGGCCAAACATACGGGCAATCCCCTTCCCAAACACTTCCGAGTGCATAGGTAGGGTAGTCATAGCCGTTCTTGCTGTCCTCCATACACCAGTACAAGAGATCGCGCAATGAGGCGGGTTCCACACCAACCACATCCATCCTATCAATCAACTCGTGCGTAGACAGCAACTCTCCGAAGTGCATGACGTGTGCGTCAGTTTCTCTAGACGGATAGTCCTCGGTCGGGAAATTCTCGGCAGTGATGTCACGGTGAACGTTGACAAAACCGCAGGATCTGATGAGCTGCTGGAGTTCTGTCGGACCGAACACGCAGTTCGGGTCATCCAGGTATTTCTGGAAATTCGCCGAGCTGACCTTTCTGCTGTTCACCAGCTTCCAGAACAGCTCCAACTGCTTGGAACTAGGCTTCTTGTGCTTGTGCATTTTCTCTCTCCACCCCCATAGGTATATCTACTTACCCCAATCGACCCCTTGTCGACCGGACGTCCGTGAATTCACCCATGAGCAAATGTTGTGTGCAACGTATCACAAAAAACCCCTTTCGTCAAGGGGTAATACTTAATATCTGGCTCTAAAATAAGTCTTTTTTGGATAATTTACTACAAATCAGAAATATCCGCTAGAAAACTATGCTTCTTGTTACTCCATTCATCATTCTCGTCTATATATGTTACATCATCACTGTCATCACTAGGATCTGTCCATATACTTCCACCTATACCTCCCTCGCGGGATACAGAACTATTTTCTATCTCTTCTAGAAACATGCTAGGCCCACTACTCATTACATTAAAACCACCTACTACAGGGTATGTAAGGTATAGGTGTTTTTTAGCTCTGGTTACAGCCACATAAAAAAGTCTTCTTTCTTCCTCTACTCCCCTATGCTCTCTTAGAGCCCTGTCATTTGGAAACTGACCGCTTGTAAGATTAAGAATAAACACAGCACTCCATTCTAAACCTTTTGCCTGGTGCACTGTGGAAAGTATTAACACTTCTTCATCATCACTTGTAGATTTTGCTGTTGGTGTTGCATAACTTTCTTGTAAGCTTGCCTCTGCAAGAAACACAGCTAAATCTTTTTGCTTCTCTGCAAATTGTGCCAGCTGTTCTATATCCTGTAATCTTTCACGGTAATTTGGATGTTCTGATTGTAGGTATTGTTCGTATTTTGAGTGACGGACAGCCATAATTAGATGAGAAGGTTCTTTAGAATTTGCCTGTTCCAGTTTCTTGTATACCTCCATAAAATCATTCCACCCAATCTTTGCACGAACACTCAACGTGCCTGTAATCTCTTCCATGTCTTTTCCTTCACGTATTTGTAAAATAATCTTCTGCACTGTAGATGGTCCTATTCCGATCTGCATGTTTAACACACGACTCCAAGCAACAGTATCGTTATCGTTTGCAAATACTCTCAGATATGCAAGCACATCTTTAATGTGGGATCTTTCGAAAAAACGAACGCCCCCACGGTATTCATAAGGAATATTTCTTCTTGTGAGCTCTACTTCCAAAGCTTGAGAATGATGAGACGCACGGAACAGTATTGCCATGTTATCTAAATCCACACCTTCATTATGCAGTTCTAAAAGTCTTTGTACAATAAACTCTGCTTCTTCATCTCTGTCTGCAAACGCATGAATTTCTGGTTTTACAAAAGAATCATTATGAGCACGCAATTCCTTTTCGTGCTGGTGCATGTTATTGGAAATAACTTGGTTAGCTACATCCAAAATCTCCGGAGTTGATCTGTAATTTGTTTCTAACTTATATATCTTTGCATCCGAAAAGTGTTTTCCAAAGTCTAAGATATTTTTTATTTCGGCTGCACGGAAAGAATAAATACTTTGTGCATCGTCTCCAACAACAAGTAGATTATTGTTGTGTATTGAAAATAGTTTTATTATGGTTGCCTGTATCTTGTTCGTATCCTGGTACTCATCTACAAGCACGTATTTAAACTGTTTAGAAAATTTCTCTCTTACTTTTGTGGATTTAGAAAGAAGAAGACATGTGTTTACAAGTAGGTCATCGAAATCCATTGCGTTAGATTCCTTTTTCTTTCTGTGATACTCCACAGCAATATGTGTAATCTGTTCTTTCATAGGTATCCATTGAGGGTACTTCATTTCTACTACGTCTTCTATTGTCATCATTGCATTTTGGGAGTAGCTAAAAATAGATTGAAGAACTCTTGCAGATGGAAATCTTTTTGCGCCAACATCTATTCCTTCGCTCTTTATACAGAGTTTTATTAAATCACGACTATCTCCGCTATCTAAAATAGTGAAATTATTTTTATAACCTAAAAGAGGAGAATATTTTTTTAGGATTCTGTAGCAGATATGATGAAAAGTTCCAGCCCACGGAAGTTTGTTCTCCTTACCTGTTAATTCTACAGCACGACGAATCATTTCCCGTGATGCTTTGTTTGTAAAAGTTACAAGAAGTATTTCTTCCGGAGCGAGACCATTTTCCAAAAGATATGCAACACGATATATTATTGTTCTTGTTTTACCACTTCCAGCTCCAGCCAAAACTAAACAATGTCCATCGCCTTCTGTAACGACTTTATACTGTTCCTCATTAAGTTCGTTCTTATAATCAATCATAGTGACATCTAGCGTAACAAAAAAACAACCCGGACACAATCCGAGTTGTTCATGTTCTTGTGTACACAATGTTTATGAACACAAGAACTAGGTGGTTGCAGTATTGCTGAAGCTACACTGCAACCACCTTCCTCCCCTTGGGCGTTCTACTAGGGACGAATCCCATATTCACGAATGACTCCACGAACTCCGCGTTGCTGGAACACCTTACCCAGCTTGACTGCTGGAGACCTCAGCTTGGCCTGACGCTCCCACAGTGGCGAGAGAAGATTCTCTTCACCGAAGGGGCGATCTCCCAACCCATCCTTGGAGAGGTTGAGCAGCTCCAGAGTGGGGCGACCGAGACCAAACCTTCCAACACGAGTTCTCATGCCGTACTTGACTGCGTCGTGTCCAGCGTTCCTGAGCTGTGCTCTCGTGAGACCCGACTCGCGGAAGAGAAGATCGGAGGCTTCTGGGAGTCTTTCCATGAGACCTGCGACGAACGCAGAGAGTGCAATGCCATCCTCAACCTTCTGCGTACAGCCGGGACGAATCTCGATGGCTGCGATACCTGCACGGATACGGGCGTCCTCCCAGACGCAACCTTCGTGCGTCTTCCTCAGCTCTTCGAACTGCTCTCCTTCCATCTCGTAGTCGGAGACAATCTTCCAGAACGGCTCGCTTGAGACGATGTATTTTCCAGCCTGCTCAGGATCTTGAAAGAAAATCATCTTCCTGTCCGCGAACCACCCCATGTATTCACGAAGGGTGGGGGCGTGCCTTGTGCACATCTCAACACGATCCGGACCGAGCTTCTTCCACATACCCTGGCGTGAAGCCTTGTTGTTTGGGTGGTGGGAACCGTGGTACACGGAAGCATTGGCCATGAGTCCGATGATGAAGGGAGAGGCATGTTCGAAAACATCTCTTGCCAGCATCATCTCATCAGAAGATCGCACATCAGTGGTCACCTGTCCAGAACAGCCCTCCAGAGCTGTGTGAACAGCGAAGTTCCCAAGACCACTGACAAGCGCCCTGTAGCGTGGACTGTCGAGCCACCTGAAGGGCGTCCCGCGCATGACTGGATGACGTCCGACTCCGAGCAGGATTGACCCGCTGCTGCTGAGAGCGATTTCTGAGACCTGCTTTGCCAGGTGGGTATAGGCGTCTTTTGCCGCGTACAGATTCCCAAACGGCTTCATGGCCAGCTCGACAGTACTGAGACTCGCCTCGGGCATTACAGAACCAAACTGGTCGTGATACACCGAGACAACCCTGCCCTCCTCATCCAAGGTTGGAATCCACCCCGGGTCGAGCGAGAGCTCATGTATCGTTCTAGAACAGTCTCCACCACGTCCATTTTTTGCATGGACAAATGGATGCTCCATCTCGTTGCCTGTAAGCCGAATCGCCTCCTCCGAGATGAAAGGAGCAGACTCAGCAGTAGCTACCAACATATCTACCACATTCTCTCTTGCTTCACACGTCGTATTCATTGCACCCTCCCAAGCGCTTCTGTGTCCTCGTAAACTAATCCAACTAAGTAGAACTTTTCCACTCTTGTTGCCTCAAAACCCATAAGATTCTCAGGTTACAAGAGTGGTTTTGTAAAGAGCAATAACGCTTATTCTTAGCACATTTTACAATTTACGTCAAGAACGCACCTATAATAAACGAAAAACCGCTTTTTTTCAAGCGGTGTACCTATTCGTAGAATCTTCACTATCCCAAATACACCGCCCGAGGGAGGATAATGAGGAAAAAGCGGATTGCTTGTTGAGTGAAATTCATACTATATATACGATAACATCACAAATATTACAGGTCAACGGAATTGTGGATAAGAACAACAGCTCTTCCTTCTTCTACATCTCCACTATTCCAATCATGTATGGCACTCATTAAATCACCATACTTATAAACAAAGTTCTTTCCATTGCGTGTACCAGGATCGTTTGTAATAAAACTATTTTCATTATATCCACGCACAATTAAAGCGTGATAATTTGGACCACCATTAGTAAAGTTTGGGTTTGGTAAATCTTTTCCATATGCAACAACCAGAACAGGATGACCTTCTGCAACTGACTGCTTGATCTGATCTACTGTTGGATTTTCTACTACATCAAAATTTTTTCCTGCAAACTGTTTAACAAGCTTGTTAACTTTTTCAACACTTATACTATAGCCCCAACCTTTTTCTGTCTCCCAGTCTATCATTTTTTGCATTTCATCTTTTGCAAAAATAGGACTTAAGTCGTATGTCTTATAGAAAGCATCTAGCATTAATACAGCAGCCTCTTCACAGGCGTCTTGCCATGGCTGATCCCAATTATATTCCGGAGCTTGCGATGTAAAAGGAACATCCAGATTGATTTCTTTCGGTATTTCTTTTTTCTTGGGCTTAACAATTTCTGTTGCAGTGTCTTCCCTTTCTACTTTATCTTTAATATCTGTTTCTTCAATTATTATTTCTTCACCACTTTTAACAACAGGCATCTTATTTGCTATCTTTTGTGCTTTTATGTGTGCAGGACTGCGCCAAACCCAAAAAGTTCCTACAACAAAAAACACCAAAAAAATGAGGCAAGTGGTATTAAATTTTAACATTGATTTTTTCATAATATAATTGTACCCATAAACACGAGTAAGTCAAGATGTAGTTTAAAAAAATCGAGAGTAACTCGATTTTTTGTTTATGCAGCCTCCTGCCTTGGTATATCCTCCGTGTACTCATAAGGGAACAGGTTCATAAGCACACTAGTAATATTCATGGCCTCATTACTTTTTGCTGCTAAATCCCAGTCTACATCTCCACTTCTTGCATGCGGTTCATTGAATTTCATGCCAACTCTTTCATTAAATATATATTTCCTAAATGTATCTCTAAACATATCCATGTGACCTGTTCTTGACTTAATATTCTCATTTACAGGTCCTCCATATTTTTCGTTATCTATAGTTACCACCCATAATCTTATATTCCTCACTATCTCATCTTCTGGAGATACATATTTATATGACTGTCCGACCATAACATCATCTTCACTATCTTCCACATCTGAACCCTGCTTGTTTATAAGCTTCTCCACTCCTGCGTGATTCTCTGCATACATTTCATGATACCTTTTATATATATTTGTTACTAAGTCCTCCACTGTTTCTATTTTATTATGTCCAATTATCTGATCATAATCTGATGTATCATTTACCTTGCTTTTTGAAAGCATTTTTATGTAATCTAATTTATTCCTATAAGCTCTCTGCATTCTAACTGATTTTTTGTCATTTTTTTCAAAAAGTTTTGGAAAAAGATCTTCTATATCTAAATTATCAAAACCGTTTTCAAAAAGCTCTCTGACAACTTCTTGTGTTACCATTTTTGATTCAAAGGAAGACTCATCTGGTTCTTCTGAGCTATGTGGTTCATTTTCATAAGCAAGAACTGCTTCTGATTCTGAATCTAAATCACCAACTATACGCTTCTCAGATTGTGGATAGCGATTTACATCTTTCTTATGTTTAGCCCACTGTGCACCTTTTTTCGACTTGTCTCTTGGTTGTCTGCTAGAATCTGGATTAGCATACTCAGATTTTTGATGTCCTTTACCTTCTGTAATAGAGCCTCCTCCCTTTTGAGAAATCTTATCTTCCGGTTCTGGAGTTACATTACCTGTCGCAATATCCGCCTCTTCTTTGAGACGCCTCTCTTCCTCTTCCTCCCTATCACGGTCTTGCAAATCCTCTAGAGCCACACGATTTGCGTACTCCTTCTGGGCAATATAGTACCTACTACTGGGTGTAATTTCATTGTTAACTTTTTCATCAAAACGACCTTCTTCTTTCGCTATAAGATACGCTTCCGGATCCATGTTGTACATTGACTGCCCTTCTTCTGAAGTAACCTGATCCTCTGGAACATATTCATTCTCATTAGGATACGCTGTAACCCTTCCACTCTTTCTCATTTTTGTACCTCTCTTTGGTTCATCATTGTCAAATTTATCTGGTGCAGGTAAAAAACGCCCTCTTGCATCTCTGTCAGGCATTTCACTAGCTTTCTTTCTACCAAAAATACCGCCTCTTCCTTTTTTGTGAGTTTTTCTATCCCCCTCCAAATAGTTTCTCATTTCATCTGACAATTTTTTTGCCATATTAATAAGTATATTAACTTCTTATATACTTTAACACATTAGCGTTGTGTTCATCCAGAGTCTTTCCAAACTTTACATCACCTTCTTTTGTTGTAAGAAAATACCAATACTTATTTGAATCTGGATATATAGCACCCATAATAGATTCTATACTCGGATTACTAATTGGTCCTGGTGGAAGCCCTGCGTGTTTATATGTGTTCCACTGATTACTACTTGCTCTATCTTCTGCTGTAGTAAACACATCTCCCTTTTTACCAATAACATAGTGAACTGTAGAGTCTGCCTGCAATCCCCAGCCTTCGTCATATCTTCTCCAAAACAAATCTGCTACTTTTGCTCTGTCCTTATCATGTTTTACTTCGCGTTCCAGTAAACTGGCAATTATAAGAACTTCGTGAACTGTTCTGTCTGCCTTTTTAATATCCTTATACATCTTATCTGTAAACTGAGAATCTCTTTGCATTATAAGTTTCTCAACAATATCTTCCACTGTTGCATCTGTGTATACACGATATGTTTCTGGAGCAAGATATCCTTCCAAACTAACATTCTTTGGCTTATATTTTAGCAAGGGAATATTATATGATTTTGATTTTGTTGGAAGAACAGCTGGAAAACCTGTAACCTCGTGTAGTCCTTCTCTTTGTTCTATTCCTTCCATTTCTAAATAGTTGCCAATATCTCGCAAATCCCAACCTGGAAGTATAGTAATGGTCATCTCACTTAGTGTAGTTTCTGTTAGCGCTGAGGCAACATTTTTTATTGTAAGAGGTCCATTTATTGTAAACTCCCCGAAATTTATATCCTTATCCATTCCTTTTATCGCAACGTATTTCCTAAACAACCAAGCATTGCGGATGATTTGTTTTTCTTCTAGTTTCTCTGCAATATTTTTTACAGACTCTCCTTTCTCAATTGTAAAAGAAATAGATTCTACTTCTTGAGGAACATCTGAATATATTTCTGTATATAAAAACCAGCATGCAAAAATTGCACACACTAGCAATAGCCAACGAATAAATCTAAACATATTATAGATATTCTTCTAAGCCTTCTTCTTCCAATTTCTTAAGTAGTTTTTTTGTGTCTGGAACATCGTCCTTATGACAAACAAGAAGTGCGTCTTTTGTGTTAACAACAACCATTCCATCCAACCCAATTGTTGTAACCAGTTTTTTGTCGTCTTCATTATATACAAACGAATCCTGAGTATTATATACAACAACTTTTCCTTTTGAGTAATTCTTTTCTTCACTGTCCACCAATGATTCCTTTAGCGCGTATAGTGTGCCAGGATCACTCCAGCCCATATCTACTTTGAGTACAACAGCTTGAGAGGGATCTATTTTTTCTGCAATCGCCTTGTCGAAAGACATTGCTGGCACATCTTTATATTTATTATCAAGTACCTCATCATCTTCTACCATCTCAGAAACCATAGTTAGTAACTCTGGTTGGTGTTGTTTGTACAGGTTTAATACAAAATCTATATCAAAAACAAAATATCCTGGATTCCATAGCCACTCTCCGCTTGCAAACATTTCCTTGCACTCCTCTACCTCTGGCCTGTATCTCCATGACTTAAACTCATGAACATCTCCTTCTATTTTTTCACCTGTTTGTATCCATCCAAGATTATGACTTGCAAATCTTGGTTTCTCTCCAAGAAATACAAATCTTTCTTTATCTTTTGCAATTAACTCTTCTGCTTCTTTGAGTCCATTTGTAAACCTATCTGAATGTTCCATAAAATGATCTGACCAAATTATAGAAACCGTACCAGTATTACCTGCTTTTTTTAGTCTGAGTAATGTTAATAGTACAGCTCCAGCTAAATCTCTCTTTGCTGGTTCTGTAAAAATATTATCTTCTAGAAGCTCCGGAATTTGTTTGTGTACAATTTCCTTATAATTTTGATTTGTAGATATGAAAATATTTTCCATACCAAAATCACGTATTCTTTCTATAGCTTTTTGTAAAGTGGATTGATTGTCTTTTAGTGCCTCAAACTGTTTTGGTGAGTTTCTGCGACTTATGGGCCACAACCTTGTCCCAGCTCCACCGGCAAATATAATGATTTTCATAGTTTTATAATCCTACAATATAGAAAGAGAGAGCACAAGCAATTATTGCATATAGTACTCCACCTATAATATCCCTTGGATAATGTAATCCTGCGTATACTCTGGAGAATCCAATATACAAAGCAACAACAAACCCAGCTACCCAAACATAATATGGGGCTCCTATAACTAACAATCCAACAGCTAGTATGGAAGAGCCTATTGTGTGGTCTGATGGAAAAGATTTCCAACTGGATAGTGGTTTGTATAATTGTTTTACTTCCGGGTTTTCTATAGCAGGTCTACGGTGTGGCCAAAGCCAGCCTGTAATCTGACTGGCTAACATACCAATAACAAAAGCAACTAGTAAAAATAATGCGAAACTCATTAAGTCTGCAAGGTTGTTTTTATAAACAATAAGAAATGAATACAAGAATACAAAAAAAGCAAAAAGGAATATTAGATAGAATGCACAGATAGATATAAACTTGTCTATTTTCTTATTCTTTCCTATATTGTTATTTATCTGCAAAAAAAGCTTTGTACTCCATGATTGCTTCATATGAGTCTTTTGAGATGAAAACCTATTTTATAAAAATAATATTTAAAAGGCTTAAGAACAATATCAAAAGCTTGCGGGTATGATTCGTATCTTCCTCCAAACCCCACCTTAAATCTTGTAACACCAGACCATGCGTGTTTCTTGTTCCAACATCTTCCGTTAAAGCACTGTGATCCATTTTCCGCCAACGGAGCTACACCCCAAAAATCGTAGTGTTGGAAACCATTATTCTTTGCATACTTAATGGCTTCCCACTGTAATAAATATGGTGCCATTACATTCCTGTGTTCGTCACCAGATGCTCCGTGCAGATAAGTAAAGGTATTTCCATAACCAATACATATAATCACAGCAACCGGTGTATCATCAACAAAAGCAGTAAACTGATGAATAAAATCAGCTTCCAACATTTTTTTATAGTACTCTTTTTCATGGCTCCTAAAATTATCACGAGAAGTTGTTTGTTCGTTTAATTTCCAAAATACTTCTACATCTTTCTCTTTTTTAATGACAACTCCCTTTCTTTTAGCTAGATTTATATTATACCGTGTTTTTTGGTGCATTGCAGACAATAGACCCTCTTCTTCTTTATTAATATCTAATATAAGGGTCTGTTTTGGCTGACGATTCTTTGCACCTCTTGTGGTATACTTTATATATGAATTATCTGTAGGGCTTGCAGGTTCTAAACGAATAAAAGCACACCCTTGTTTCTTTGCATCATCTGCAATTACCATCAATGACTCTTGCTGAGATGGCTTATATTTAGGGATATATAAGTATTTTATCCCAAAAGGGAGACTACTCAAGAAACCTTGTGACTGTCCAATAGCTGTATGACCATCTTTTACCTGCTTTCTTGTAACTCCCCCTTTTAGTTCCCCCCAATCCCAAGACTGCAAAAAAGAACCTGTTACTGGCTGTATCCACTGAGATTTATGTTCACATTCATGTATTTTCATGGGACTATTGTAGCTAAACAGAGCTAAATTTGCAATACCACATCAAGCCTTGATTTTTTTTGGCTTTTACCCTATAATATTCGTGTTGTCATTAATATATAAGAAATATGAGTACTCCAAAGCAAAAGACTACAAAGAGAGCTACAGGAAACCGCCGTTCTAAGCATGGACTAAAAGGAATCCAAATTAAAACAGACAAAGACGGAAATCCATATCTTCCTCATCATGCAACACCTGCAACAGGTGCATATAAAGGAAAGACAGCGGTAGATGCAGCAAAACGCGCTACCCGTCGTATGCGTAGACTCAAAAAAATAACTTAGTATGTCAAACAGACACCTTGCTCGTTCTATTGTTATGCAAATCCTATATCAATGGGATTTTCGTGATAAACCAATGGAAGATCTTCCAACTATCATAGAACAACAACTAGATGAGTTTGGTGTTGGTTTAGACAAGGACAAAGAGTACGTAAAAGAAACAGTAGATGCTGTTATATCTAATCTGGAAGATATAGATAAGTTTATAGAAAAGTACGCAACAAATTGGCCGTTGGAACAGATAGCAATAGTAGATAGGAACATATTGCGTGTAGGAGTTTATGAAATGAAGTTTAACGATGCTATTCCTGCGAAGGTTGCAATAAACGAAGCAATTGAGGTTGCAAAAAATTATGGAGGTCCAACATCTGGTAAATTTGTTAATGGAATACTAGGAGCAATGTATAAGGACATAAAACCAGAAGAGAACAAAGAAGAAACAAAAGAATAAATTATTTAATCATACAGCCTTCAACTTTGACGCGTTACTCTGTGAAGCGTGAAAGGTGTAGACTGCTAAAACACAGAATATGCCAGTAGAAGCATACAAAGAAAAAAACTTTCCAAAGTTGGAAGAAACATTAGGGGTGAAATTTAAGAACCAGGACTACATTGTACAAGCACTTGTACATCGTTCTTTTCTTAACGAGAATAGAGACTTCCCTCTTGCACACAATGAAAGACTAGAATTTCTCGGAGATGCTGTACTAGAACTTGTAGTTACAGAATTCCTTTTCGAAAACTACCTCAATCCAGAAGGAGAGCTTACCAACTGGAGAGCTGCACTTGTTAACGCAAAGATGTGTGCTCGTGTAGGAGACGAACTTGGACTAGAAGAATTTCTTTTCCTTAGTCATGGAGAAAGTAAAGATGAAAGTAGCAAAGCACGTGAATATATCCTAGCAAATGCTGTAGAAGCTGTAATTGGAGCTGTATACCTAGACCAAGGTTGGGATATAGCAAAACAATTTGTTACACGCTGGATTGTAAGCAAATTACCAGAAGTTCTAGAAAAGGGATTATGGATGGATCCAAAATCACGATTCCAAGAAGCTTCACAGGAGATAGTTGGACTTACACCAACATATCGTGTACTAAAGGAAGAAGGTCCTGACCATGATAAGATATTTGCTATTGGTGTGTATCTGGATAAAGAAAAAATAGCTGTAGGCGAGGGCGGAAGTAAACAAGAGGGACAGGTAGCAGCAGCAGAAAAAGCACTAGAAAAGAAAGGTTGGAAGGGTCCAAAGATAGAAATTATAGAAAGAAAGGCAGATGATCCTTTGGGGTAATGCCTAATGCGCGCCGTTAGCTCAGCTGGTAGAGCAGTGGCCTCTTAAGCCAACGGTCGAAGGTTCGAGTCCTTCACGGCGCACAAGCCCGCTTATTGCGGGTTTTTATACAACACGCCCCCGTGGTGTAATGGATAACACAGCGGTCTTCGGAACCGCTGATGTGGGTTCGATTCCTGCCGGGGGTACGAATATAAAAAATCGTGCTTACACGGTTTTTTATGTGAGTAGCTTCGGAAAGGAACACGCAGTATTCCTGCCGGGGGTACGAATGTAAAAAAGAGAAAGGTAAAGCTTTTCTTTTTTTTGTATAATTAAAAAATCACCTTTAGTAAGATGAATTGATTCATCCTACCTAGTACTCATGACTAGGTAGGATGTGCCTCCTTGTTGAAGGTCAGGAGTGACCATGCGCGGCACCAAGCGACCAAGGGAACAAGAGAAACAAGTCTCAAGAACCCAAGGTACAAAGCGCCTACTTGCGACGCAGGATGCGGTAGTGGCTGATCCAGTTGCGGTCGAGCAAGTCCCAGCTCCGAGCCCAATGGCCGCCGCTCCAGTAGGCACAGTAGACGCGCTTGGAATTGCTGGGGTCGCGCCAGTCCGTGAAGACGAATGAGGCCTCGCTCTGCAACTCGACGGGAATCTCGGCCTGATGCTCCAGCAGGTGCCGGCCGTCGTCCTCACCGAGGTTGGCGTCCATATCGACCGCACGCTCGACCATGGTGCGGCCGCTCAACGATCTCTCGTTTCTCCTCATGAAGCTGAGAATCTCGTAGGTGCGACCACCAACGGTCATCTCCTTGGTGGGAATGACGTCATTGGCCAGATGGGCCAGCTGCTTGGCGAATGCCCTGACCCTCTCGGTGTTGTCGGAGCTGATCAGAGCGTTGAACAAATCATCACCGAGCACGCGCTGGAGATGAGAAACCGAACGAAGTGTATTCATTGACTCAATTACCTCGCTTCCTCTATCACGAGAAAGCTCACTCCTCGCCGATCATCGGCAAAGAGGAAGACCAATCCTTGTTTAGGCCTTCTTTATGGATATTTCGCTTAAAATACGCATAAAGAAGGCAAAAACTGCTTTATTTAATGAACTATATACAACACCGGAGTGTAGCACAAAAAGAGGGTTTTGTCAAGAGTTTTTACTAGAAAAATCAGAGAAAATGGCTTAAATTAGCAAATAATAAATAGTATACTACATAAGTACAAAAAACAGAGGTAAAACCTCTGTTTTTATTTATTATACATTACTTATCTTAACGGCAATGCTTCTACAACCTTTAATATCTTCTCATCTGTAACAGTGTCTGTAGCTTCTAGACGAATCTTAGAGGTAAGCTGTGTTTGTCCCGCATTAGGCTTATGTAATTTCACCTTAAATTGATAGGCTAACACATCTAAAGAAATAGGCATTGTGTCTACAGTCCAAGTTAACCTGTTCTTGGAATCATCCAATGCAACCTTACCACCTGGTGGAAGTAGTGTTGTCTTCTCATCGAAACTAACGTCTCCAAAGAAGTCTGCACTTATAGCCACATCTTTAAGTTCATGGAATGTGTTACTAAGTAACCATGTTATTGTGTACATCTGTTGATTGTTTGGTTCCTGAGCTACCTTATCGCGCACCTCTAGTTCTGTATCTGAGTTGAAGAGAAGTTCTACAGGATTACTAGAAACATTTTTTGATTCCCCACCGGTTTCGTATTGCACATCTGCAAATACTTTTCCTTTGAAAGTTTCAAAGGAAGCTAAGTCTATATTGTTAGAAGTCTTTACTGGCAATACAACATCTATTGTAACTGACTCTCCTGACTCAATTTTCTTAAGACCACCTACTCTAGATTTTGTCCAGGTTAGTTCTCCAATACGTGTTGTGTCGTTTACCTGCTCACCGTTTATTTTTCCTTTTGAGGGATTATCTATTTTACTCCAGTTTAATATACTTTTTCTATTTGCAGAAGGTGCTTCGTATACAAGACGTACACGCACATCTTCTAAAGTTGTCTCTCCTGTGTTCTTTACTACAACAGATGTGTGTAGTTTCTCACTTGGCTGTACAGACAAATCTCCAATACCTCCGTTAATGATGACTGTGGTTGCCACATTAGTTTCTACAAGAGATATTTCTATGGTCTCATCTGCTAATACAAAACCATCGTCTATATTTTCTCCCTCTAGAACACCAACAACCTGAGCTAGAAGAGTAACCTTGTCTTCTCCATCAAATGAACCAGACATCTTAATTGTTTGTTTATTCTCAGACTTGTCTAATTGCCACTCTAACAGATCATCACTTGTTGCTTCTTGCTCACTTTCTTTTTTTGTAAATGATTCTGACTCTACTATGAAATAGACTTTCTCTATCTCACCCTCTAAATCACCCAGTCCTTCTATATCGAATGATAGTGGTGTCTCCATTCCTTTCGCCACCTCTGTGGAGACATTAGAAGATAACTTTACTATTGAATCATTAGACGACACATTAAAGGAAGTTGCTTTCTGAAATGCAGAACTAAAGTTGCCTGGAGTGTAGTTGAGAAAGGCACGTACTGACTGCTCTTCTCCAAGGTCTGCATAGAAGCGACCAAATATATCTATAATTCCACCCTCACCTTCTTTAAGGGGTTCTAAAACCCAAGCATCTCCAGTATCTTTACTTGGTTCTTTGCTAGCACTACTAAATACAAAACCTTCTGGATATCGCACCTCTAATCTTACATCATTTATTTGTACACTTTGATTGTTCTTATATCTAAGCCTGTACTGGACTTCTTCCCCCACTTTAATATTATCCTCTCCTGTAACAGTTAGTAGAACATCATCTTGTGAGAAATCTAGACTTGGCTGTAAGACAAAAAAACCAAGCCAAGCAACAGACCCAAGAAACACAAGGGCTACTGCTAGGGTGATAAAGGCTCTAAATATACTTGTCTTTCCTCTTGATTTAAAGGAAGACATGTCTGGCATTGAGCCATCTCTATTTTCGTATATTTCAACAAGTTCTCTATCTATCTTTCTAGTCTTCTTCGAAGATGGCTTATATACTGGCTTTCGTCCCATCTTCTTTTTTGTCAGTTTCTTTCCCTTATTTGAACTTATCCTCTTTTCTGTAAACTTTGGAGTTGTTTTTTTCTTCTTTTTAGGTGCCATATTAGTATGTTATATGTAGAGGCATTGTATCAGATAGAGATGTGTCTGTCTAAGGGGGGTTGTTCACATACCAAAAACGAGCCGTTTGGCTCGTTTATTACTCTCTTTCCATGACTACCCCGAGAACCCTGTCCTCTTCTAGCTTGGTATCGAACACAGCACCAGAAAGATTGAGTTCTATATCATCTCCAGAGCGCCAAACAGGTGTCCAACCTTCTGGATATATAATCTTTGTGCCAAAATCTGTATTAACCCCCGATTGCTTTTGTACAAATATACTATATCTACTTCCATGCCTTTGCATTCCTGCTAAGAACAAATCTTTCCATTTGTGTGCAATTGAATTACCTGTATTCTCTTGTTCCATTTGTACAACCATTGGTAATTTATATGTGAAAGTAACTGAGGTTGTTTCTCCAGGGCCAACCATGCTCCAATTTCCAAAAACTGTTTTACCAAACTCTTCTGTAACACGTGTACCACTTTCTGCATGTATTCCCTTTTCTCTTTCATATTTAATTAAGTCTGGATCTGTATTATACCAATCCTCTGGAACATTAAACGCTTCCTCAGGTGGGAACATAAAACCATCTGCTTTTATTAATTCCGAACCCTTTGGAACATACACACGAATATAGCTAGTATTTTCTTTTCCATAGAACTCTTCGCCTTCTGTTCCTGTATGTGTGCGTTTTATGGTAACAGTATTAATTATTCTTCCATCTTCTTGAACATTTACAACCTGCTCTATTTCTTGTTCTATCTTTGCGTCTGATTTCTGTCCACCTAAATTTGTATTAACAACCATTAAGTAATCCTGAGTTGGTGCAATTTCTTTTACCTCACCTGTCCAACCAAATGATTTTATCTTGTTCTGCAATTTCTTATCGTGGAAGAAAACCTGTATCTCTCTCTGACCTGCGGCCTCGTGTAGCTCTGCAAGTAATTGTATAGCAGAGCCTGCATCTATATCTTTCATACCAGTAAGAAGTTGGTCCAAAACATCTGCCAAAACTGCTTTTGGTTGATTCTCTTCTTTATCATAATCCACCTCAACCTGTTGCTGTAGTGCAGAAAGGACATTCTCTGAATCTAATAACAATCCATATTCATCACTTGATACAGGTCCCATAACTCTCAGGAATCTTTCTAGTACTGATGCGTTAATTGCAATTACACCGTCTACAGTCACCCCTCTTCCATTCTGGTAGAACCATTCCATCTTTTTAGCAGATGCTGGAAAATCTGGGAACCAATTACTGTCCTGAAACTCCCAACGCCCATTTACTATTTGTAGTGGAAGTGGTGGCTCTACATATACACCAAGCTGTCCTTGTATGTCATATGTTCCACCTCCTGGAACCTCTATATTGAGTACTTTTCCTTTTTGTACATCCACAAGAGCATAACTTCCCAAGAATCCCCCGGTAGGACGAATCTCGTGGTTGTTTTGAAACATAACTAAGTATCTCCTAAAATCTTCTGCTCCCATTACTTCACGAATAATATCTACAAGCTCTGTGAGGTCTGACATATCATCAATAAAAGTTGCGAAAAGTAATTTGAACTCATCAAATGTTTGCTGATATTCAACAGGTAGAGTTTTCTTGTCTACCGCTGATAACTCCTCCAATGCCAAACGATACTGTGGCATCGAACTGCGCAAGTGGTCACGTATTATAGAAAATCTATCTGTCATTGCAATCTCTTCTGACTCACTTGCTGTCTGTATTCCTTTTACAAGATAAGTGTTTCCTAGTGCAAGATGATGACCTGCTCTTAGCACATGTTGCCTAGACTTTACTTGTTTTCCAACAACAGGAGTCATGCTAGCAACAAAAGTTAGCAAGTGATGATCTTGCTCTACAATATTGTTTGCCTGACTAAATGATGATAATGCGTTGTTTAGATCAAACTGAGCTTGAGTAAGATTTGCAGAAAGCGCGGCTAGTGTAGAAGACTGTAGCGACAGGAATGCATTTGTACTTTCTTCTACAACTACTGCACTGTCTTGTTTTACTCTCTTATAATATGAAAAAGCAGGGAATGGAAGGCTGATTACTAGTAATAGTATAAGGAAAACAGAAACATATGTTTGCATTCCAGCTTTACTAAATACACCAACAATATTAATATTTGGTCTTGGAATAGTAATGCGAGGAATCCTTGGGGCACGCAATCTTTTTCTACTAAACGAACGATGAATAACCGGAGCTGGTAATTTTACTCTTTCTTTCTTTTGTTCTGTTACAACATTGGATCTTACAACGTGATCTAATTGTTCACGCAACCTGTTTATTTCTGATTCTAATTGTTCTATTTTTGTTGTTTGATTTGCGTTACGCACAACACCTGCAATGTTTACCACATCCCTTGTTGGTTTAATAGTGTCGTATGCTTCACGAAAAGCAGAAACTCTTTCTGATGCTACACTTCTCGACGGACGTAAATTAACCACATGTTCTGAGCGGTTTTTTTCACTACCAATACGAACAATCACAGGTGGTTTGGTTGTCCGTTTTTTCTGAGTTTTGGCAGCGCGTGCTGGGGCCTTTTTGCAGTTACGCTTGGTATGACCAGGCGTTCTACAAACCGAGCAACGGCGCACTTTTTTTGTTGCCATTTTATGTTGTCTTACACGAGTATTATAGCACAAAAACACAACAAAAAAATACCAAAATTGGGTATAAAATTACTTATTGTAAACTTCTAGTGTTTGTACCGACATTTTCCTCCAAGAATATCTTTTTAACTCCAAATCAGCCTTCTGTTTTATTTCAAAACGAACATTCTCATCATTTAGTCCTGTTTCTATTACATGAGAAAAATAATGTGCATCTTCTGGATCTGCATACAGTGCCCCCTCCCCCAGAACCTCTGGAAGGCATGTCCTGTTGCTAGACACAACTGGTATTCCGTAAGACATAGCTTCTAGTGTAGGAAGACCAAACCCTTCGTAAAGACTAGGGAAAACATATAGTCTAGCATTTTTATAAAGTGAAGATAATGTATTGTCTTCAACAAAATCCGTAAAAATTACATTCTTACATTCTTTTACTTCATCACTTTGCATGAGCTGTTCATAAAAAAAGTTCTTCTTCCCAACAAGTACAAGTTGATAATCATTTACTTTGTCTTCAATTAATTTCCATGCTCGTAAAAGTCCTTTTAGATTTTTATGAGGATAAGCCACCCCAACATACAGTACATATTGTTTTGTAATTCCAAATTTTTCTAAAATACTTTTATCATTATCTATATTATCCACCCCATTAGTGTGGAATGGAGCTTCATACGTTACTGTTATCTTATTTTGAGGAATATTAAGAGTTTTGCTTACATCCATTTTTGTAAAAAGACTTGGTGTTATTATGTGCTTAGCTTTTTTTACAGCATGAGCTAGTACTTTTTTATAGACAAATTGTTTAAACCAATAAGTTAGCCAACCAAGCTTACTTGCTTCCCTGGTTGGATGATGTAGCAATAACAAATCATGAATTGTTACAACAAAAGGGTCATTATATAAGAGTGGAACATTCCAGTGTGGAAAATGCATTAAATCTACCTTTTCCTTTTTTATTATTTTATTGAATTTAATCTGCTCCTCCCACCCATACCAATGAATATCTGCTAAGACTTTTTTAAAATTTCTTCCTACGCTAACTTCATCAAAATTATCTTTTTTCAAAAACAAGACATATTGATTCTCTGAATCAATCTCTTTTAGGTTCTCTACAAGTTGTTGCACATACCTCCCAAGTCCACCGCACCTAGGACCAAGCATTCGTGCATCTATACCAATCTTCATATAACTAAACTAACATCTTTATAATATACTATTCAAGGTCTCTAAAAATTTCTTGGAAGAGGATTCCCATTTATATCTGTTACAAACTACCCTCCCCTTCTCTGATAAATTATTCCTTAATCCTGTATTTTCCACTAAATCTATCATTGCTCTTGATATCTCCCCTAGATTATATGGATCTACTAGATACGCACCCCCACAAACCACCTCTGGTAAAGATGATCTATTACTTGTAATTGTTGGTGTTCCAACTGACATTGCTTCTAGTACGGGTAAACCAAACCCTTCGTAGAGACTTGGGTATATAAAAATCTTAGCTAGTCTGTATAATTCCATTTTGTCTAACTCATCTACAAAACCAATATACTCTACCTCTTCTGTTTGCTTAATTTTTTCGAAAATTGAGTTGCATTTCCAACCACGAGAACCTGCAATTACTAACTTATATCCTTTTTCCTTAAGACCACTAATATTAAAAGCTTCTATTGCGCCAATAATATTCTTTCTGGGTTCTATTGTACCTAAATACAGTATAATATTATCTGGAATATTATATTTCTTTTGCACGTCTGCACTTTCGTTTGTTTTTAGCGAAATACCGGGTGGAATTACTTCAATAGCACTACCATCTATCCCATAATAATCCATAACATCTCTTTTTGTGTTCCCACTTGGTACAATTATTTTATCTGCCCGCTTGCACTGTTCTTTTGGTTTTAAAATACTGTGCCACACTTGTCTTTTTCTGGAAAAGCATTCTGGAAAAAGCTCAAAGGAGAGGTCGTGGATTGTTAGTACAGACTTTGTCTTTGGATTTAGGGATGTAAAGTGTAAGTTTGGAGAATAGAATATGTCTAATTCCCCCCTTATTAAAGTTTCTACGGTTGGTTTTTTAAATATTTTAACTGATGAGTGTAAAAGTTTGTTGGGATACTTTGTATTACAAACTTTTACATTATCATTATTAAAGGTAGGAACAAATTTAGAAACATCTTTATGTGAGTTATAGAAAAGATAATAATTATTTTCTTTATCAATATCAAAAAGAGACCTCAAAAGCCCTTTAGTATATTGACCCACACCTGTTAGGTGTGGGCTAGTCAAACATCTAATATCTATTCCAACATTCATATCAACATCCCATTTTTTCCTTGATAAGTTTTATTTCAAAGTCTGTGAAATGTCTTTCTGGAGAGCTTAAAATCTCACCTCCTGACCCATCACCCATTATACCCGGCACACCATATTTGTTTATATTTCCTTTGCACTGAAATGATTCTATTTCTGTACCTTCCGTATAACCACCAATAGCTCCGCTTCTAATTACATTACAGTAATCTGTAAACCAACCTTCTGCTGGCTTACAAGCACCCTCCTCAAAGTTAACTGGATTCGGAGTAGAGGCTGGAGGGTAATAGCAGTACTGATCAAGTAGACCCAAATCATGAGCAAATTCATGTGATAGTATTCCAGCGCTATTATCTACATAAGTTCCGTATGAAGCATATCCAGAATTCGTATAGCTACATTTCTCATCTCCACCATCTACTGGCCTAATTAGCATTGGGTGTGATGTTTTATAGTTTTTTTCAAAGTATGCACCAACATCATCTCCCGGTGTAAGGCAAAGGCCGTGCACTTTATGAACACGTATTTTTTCCTTGCAGTTTCCAAGCTCTGCTGACTCTACAAAACCAGCAACCGCATCATCAATTAGTTTCTCAAAACCAGCCTTGTCTACTTTCTGATAATGAAAAGCCAGGTTAAGTCCAGCCTTTTCACATTTTCCACCAACATACACTTCATCTTTTTCACAATTATTTTCAGATAATGAACCATTCGTAGGTAAAAAATCTCCTGTAGTAACACACTGATTCTTTATACAAACCTGACCTGAACCACACTTAGAAAAATTATAATGACACCCGTTGATATCATCGTTTGGGACAACCTTTGGTACAGGTTTTGATGAAGAGGGTGCAGGAGCTGGTGTATTTTTTATTACTTGTTGCGCTAGATACTCCACCTTCTTACTTTCTAATGCCGTGCTTTTTGTATAAAAAAGGTAATATATTTCTGGCAACTCTATTATTTCTTTGTTCCAACCTGCGCCATATAAATATGCAGCGGTCTCTTCGTCTGGAATATGTTTAATAATCTCTCCTGGCTCTACCACATATACCTTTGGATTGAGAGGAAACTTGAGCATCTTCTTCCCCTCTTTTATTGGCATAGGAAATCCAAGCTCTATTGCTTCCATCTGTTCAACTGTAATAGTCTTTACGCTGTTAAAGTTAGAAAACCAAGTGTAATAAATTTGTGCATTTACAAAAGCTCTCCTTTTATTATTTTCAATATAGTAAACAGATGTGTGTTTAGGTGATTTTAAAAGAGTTCCATTGCTGTACGATACAGCACGAGTAGAAGGAATAAATATTATTCCTATCATTGCAAAGGATGCGATAATCAAACCTACGGATATTTTATTCATATTATTATATTACTTTTTGTTTTATATTTTCTGTATACGAAATATCTAGAGCACACTGATTCATTCCTTGTTCGAACTCTTCATACCTATCATCAACATATTTTTTTACTCGCTTACTAAACTCTTCAATATCATACCTTAATGCCCAGTCACGTATTTCTTCTGGATCCCAATCTTTCTCCTCAAAATGAAGTATAGCATCCAAAAGCGACTCCCAGGTTTGTTCATAAAAGAGCACACCTGTTCTTCCTGGAATCACAGTCTCTGTAGCTCCCCCCTGCCCAAACGCAATAACAGGTCTTCCGCACGCCATTGATTCTACCGGTGTTATTCCAAAATCCTCCAACTGAGGGTGAATAAATGCTTTTGCCCTACTCATTAGTTTTATTTTTTTATTTTCATCTATTTTCCCTAAAAACTCTATGTTCGTCTTTGCTATTTTTTTGAGTTTTTTTATTTCTGGTCCATCTCCAAATATTTTAAGCCTCCACCCAAGACGATTGAACACGTGAACAATAATATCAAAACGCTTGTAAGCCACTATCCTACCGCCTGTAATAAAGTAATTACCAACAAAAGGTGAAATGTAAAACTTGGACGTGTCTACGGGTGGATAAATTATATCACTGTCTCTACGATAATATTTTTGTATCCTCTTCCTTACAGTTTGTGAATTAGCCACAAAGTAATCGACACGATCTGTACTCATCTTGTCCCACATCCTTAACTTATATATTAGTCTTGGAAGTACAGCTTTAATAAGTCTGTTGTGTTTTAAGTCTTCTATATATTTATGAGTATCTGTCCAAAGGTAGCGTGTGGGTGTGTGGCAATAAGAAATATGTAGAGTGTTTGGGCGAGTTAATACACCTTTTGCAAATGCGCTTGTAGAAGAAATGACTAAATCATAATCATGCAAATTATGTCTTTCTGTAGCAAGTGGCATTAAAGGTAAATACCATCTGTAATTCGTTCTTCCAAACGGCATGTAACGAATAAAAGATTCTCTTATTTCCTTATCAGCAAACTGCGGTAATTTATCCTTATCACTAAACAAAACATAGACTGGAGCATCTGGCCAAATCTTAGAGAGCGCAAGAAGGACGCGTTCTGCGCCCCCATCTTGAGAAAGATAATCGTGTACCAAAGCTACCTTCATAATGCTTTTCTGCGCTTGATCAAAACAAAAGGAGTTTTTACAAAAATTATTATGTCTAACATTACACTCCAACTTTCTGTATACAATATATCCAACTTCATCTCTTCCTCAAAAGATAAATCACTTCTACCAGATATTTGAGCAAGTCCAGATATACCTGGTTTTAGTGTAAAAACATTTGGGTATTCATCCTTATACTGTTCCACCTCTCTTGTCTGATGAGGTCTGGGACCAATAATGCTCATATTACCAAACAAAGAATTGAAAAATTGAGGAAACTCATCCAAGCTCCAACGACGTAAAAACCTACCGAAAGTAGTTACACGTGGGTCGTTTCCAATCTTATATATTGGACCTTTGCGCGTATTCATTTTTTTTATTAATTCCTCTTCCTGTTTCTCTGCTTCTTTCCCTGACTTTCCAAACTGCTTTCCTGTTGAGTGCTTCTGATACATTGTCCTAAACTTCAGTGTTGTAAACAATCTCCCTCTTACACCAACACGCTCATTCTTATAGATTATAGGTCGACCTGTTTCTATTAGAATTATAAGAGAAATAATAAGCATAATAGGGCTTGTAACTATTATTACAACAACACTTATTAGAATATCGAAAACTCTTTTTATTATCCTTCCCCACACACCAAGAGATGTTCTTCTGAGTTCTACAATTGGAATACCCCCAACAGGATGAATAACCATATTACTGGAATACGTTGCAAAAACATCCGCAGAATACTTAAACACCACATGTTGCCTGTTACATAAATCAATAGCATTTAATGTTTCCTTTTCATTTGCACGAGGATTCGCAAAAATCAATTCATCTACTTTTCCTTTCTTTAGTTTTGCTATTGCCTCTTTGTTAAAAGAACTAAAACTCCCCACAACTGCATATCCAAGCTCTTTTCTTGAATCCAAAGTCTTCTTTATTATTTCTGCAATATTATCTGCCCCCACAATCACAACTCTTCTAAGACCTACTCCCCCACGATACAGCAACCCTTTTATTCCTCTCATTAGAACTCTTCCAATGCTTACATACACAACAGATAAAACCCAACCAACTACTACCAAAAAACGAGAATCAAACAACTGTTGTGTAAACATTATATATACAGCAACAACAGCAAGTCCTGTGGAGCAGGCGAACACAACCCTGTTAAGGTCTGCCCCCAACTTACGGCTTGGGTCTGGACGATACAGTCCAGCAAGAGCAAATATAACAAGCCAGCCCAAAGCAACCCAAGAAACTATGCTGGAAAATTCAATAAGTGAAAGGTCAAATTGTACAGACTTAATATCTGTCGCCCAAGGAGTAAAACGCAATAAGTATGCACTAAATCCTGCCAAAAAAAGCATTAGATAGTCCACTGGAACCTGTAGAGCGACGAGTAATATCTCTGAACGTTTCATAGTTAATATATGGCTATTCTACGCTATTTTTTGCTCTTGGTCAACTTGACAGGTCCTATTATTTATGGTATAGTCCTTGCGTCTTGTTCATTGGATGATTGCCTCAGCTTGCTGGGGAGGAAAGTCCGAACTCCGCAAATGGAAGTGGGTAACGCCCACCCACCGTATGGCAACATGCGTGTGAGGGAAAGTGCCACAGAGACAATACTAGTTGCTATGCAACAAAAGGTGAAAAGTGTATAGAGGTTTTTGATCTCGAGTCAAAAGCTACTATACTCCGACCTATGGTGACATAGGCTGGTGGTAAACCCTTCCTGGAGAAAGAGCAGCGTTTTCCTAAAGGAACTCGAAAAGTTAGCTCGTTAGAGGCGATTGGTAACAATCGTCCCAGAGAAATAATCATCACTCGCAAGAGTACAGAATTCGGCTTATAGATGAGCAGGACAACAAAAACAACGCGATATGCGTTGTTTTTTGTGTGCTCAGGAGAGGACTTGAACCTCCACGAGAAATGAATCTCACAAGGCCCTCAACCTTGCGCGTCTACCAATTCCGCCACCTGAGCTTATTTTAAAACTTCCTATCACGTCCTACTATCATTTTAATCCTATTCTTAGCCAGACGTATAGTTATCTTTGTCTCTTTAGATTGTTTACCGTCTGCCTCTACTAAAAACGGTGTTGTGCTGGACACTGTCATTTCCTCGAACGGAAACACACTTGGGTCTTCGTAAATATCACGGATAATCTTTTTACCAAGCACGGGTCGTAAAAAGGCTTCCAACTTACCATCCTGCGGATGAACAATTATGTCCCCTCTCCTGCGTGTACCTTTCCATTCAAAAGGCTGTAAATTACACACTACTAATTCCATCTTTGCTCTGCCACGAGATGACACACTAAACTTTTCGTCATATTGTACTGTAATATCACTTGGGGGAATATGTAACCTAGAAATAAAATATCTATTGTTAAACCAACCAACATCCAAAGCTACTTTACGACGACGAGAAATTACATCACATGAATCTATTCCTACTGGTATCCCTAAAACTTCTGCAATACTATTCTCCTGCCCAACAGGTAGAAAACCAAAGAGTGTTTTACAAATTGCTGCGCGAGATAGTACATGCCCAAACGTGGTGTCATTGCCAACAATTACAACAGCGCTTGCACCACGCTTAATTTCGTCATCTACTATTTCCTTTGAGTTTGAATAGTTTTGTAGCCGTATGATTTTACCAGCAATTCCAAAGTCAGTCAATCTAGTCTCCATTGCTTTAATGGTACTAGCAAACTTTTTCTGCTTCAAAAAATTGTCGTAAAGGTATACGTACATACAGACGAAGAGACATTTACTTTACTGCCCAGACACCTCTTCTTCCTTTACTTTGGCAGTTAGTCCACGCTTTCTTGTAACACTTGGTTTGGAAGACTCCAAACCTTTCATTGTAACTTTGCCATGAACCAAAGCTCCTGCCTCTATTGAAAGAATTTTACATGAAATATCTCCAGCTACACGAGCTGTTGCTTTTAGTTCTACCCCATTAGCAACCTTTACATTTCCAGAGATTTCTCCTGCCACAACAGCCTCTCCAGCCTTAACATTCGCAGAAATCTTAGCACCCTCTTCCACTGTAAGCAATTGACTGGTTTTTACATTTCCTGCTACTGAGCCTTTTACAAGAATACTACCCTCTGAATTGAAATCCCCCTCAACATGAACAGATGGTCCAACCACAGTTTCTACATTATCTGGATCTTTTGGCAGTTCTTCGTTTTGGACAGGCATTTCCTCTGAGGATTTTTGGAACATATATTAATATCTTATTAATTTAGGCGTGGAGTTATGATAACGCAAAAGACAGTTTTTTTCAACTGCCTCTGAGTATATAGTGTGTTCACTTTATTTACATCTTTTCCACAGTTTCTATACCAAGCAATCCCAAGCCGTGCTCCATTACAGCAAGTACATTGGAAATTAGCTGGAGTCTATAGTTCTTTATTTCTGTATCATTATCCAGAACAACACATGATTCATAGAATACGTTGAATAATTGTGCCATGTTGAACAGGTATTGAGCAACTTTTGATGGATCATACTCCAACATGGCAGACTTTGTTACATCTGGATATTTTGCAAGTAAGAGTAATATATTTTTTTCTGCATGGTGTATTTCTATATCCTTAACACCTACCTTTGTACTTTCTTTGTATTCGCCTTTTCTCAATATACTTTTTATACGAGCACAGATATATTGCAAATATGGGCCGCTGTTTCCTGAAGTACTAATTGATTCATTGATATCGAAAGAGCTGTCATTCTGCACTCCAGTTTTTAGCATGGAATACTTTACTGCCCCGCCACTTATCTTTTCTACTGCACTTTCTTTGTCCTTTACGTCTGAATCCTTCATCTTTTCCTCAATCATCTTTTTTACCTCGTCTAGTAACCATTCACCCAAAACCACTTTTCCTGTCCTAGAACTCATCTTTCCTTTTTTTAGACTTACCCATCCATACCACATGTGTTCTTCTTTCCCTTTTATATTTGGAAATATTTTTTCTAGTGCCTTAAAAACTACACTAAAATATTCTTTCTGTTCACGACCAGTTATATGGATAATCTTGTTTGGTGCATGCTCTTTTACCTGCAATTCTGCAAGTGCCATTTCCTTTCCCTCATATGTTGCATACCCTTTGCTATTAATAAATACCCTGTCGTGTAAGCCATGCTTGCTTCCTTCAAAAATAATAGCACCATCACTTTTCTTGAAGATTCCTTTCTTTATATTCTCGTTTACTATTTCTACTCCTCGCGTAAATACTTCTGATTCGAAATATAGTCTTTCAAATTTTGTTCCAACTCTTCTATATATTAAATCAAAATATTCTAGGCTCCAAGCACGTGTTGTTTCATATACTTCTTCCACTGAGGAGTCTTTGGTGTATATATATTCGTTATTTTTTATAATTTGTTCTTTTGCTTTCTCATTTTTTTCAAAAGCTGTAGACCCTTCTGAGTAAGCTTTTCCCAAAAATGCTATTTTTTCGTGAATATCTTTTTTCTGCACTTTCTTATACTCATCTTTCATTTGTTCTATTCCGTATAGTGCTTTTGCTATGTGCATTCCTACGTCTCCCTGATAGTTTACGCGCGTCACATTATATCCGCCATTCTCTAGTAATCTAGATATACTTTCACCTGTTAATATATTTCTGAGGTGCCCTATGTGGAAAGCCTTGTGTGTGTTTGGGTGCGCAAACTCTACTACTATATTCTTCTTATTTCCTGCCTTATTACTTCCATATTTTTTACCCTCTTTTTTCATTGTCTTAAAAACCAAATCTGCAAGTACAGAGCTATTAATATAGAAATTTACATAGGGTCCAAAAGCCCTAACTTCCGATATACTACTATCTTTGCCTGTACTTATTTTGTCAGCAAGTTTTTTTGCAAACTCAGCTGGGTTTTTCCCTTTTGCATAATCAAAAACAGGAAATGCTAAATCCCCCATTTCTGGTTTTGGGGGCGTGTTAAGACTCTTGGGGTCTTTTATGCCTGCGTCTTTTAGTAGTTTTATGATTTCCTTGTTAATCTTCTCCATAGCCTACACAATCTTTACAAAGAATCTTTTTCCTTTTTGGACAACATCTCCTTTTTTTACTTTCGTTCTTGGGTCACTCACTTTCTTATCGTTTATCTTTACTCCTCCACCTTCCATGGTACGGCGTGCATCTGAATTACTCTTTGCAAAACCAGCATTAACTAAAACATCTATTATGTTTTTGCCTACAGCTTTGGTATTTTCCATGTCTTTTGGTTTTTCTTTTGTCTGAAACACCTTTGCAAAATGCTTCTTTCCTTTTTCTGCTGAGCTCTCACCTAAAAATGTTTTTGTTATTTCATATGCGAGGCGTAATTTTGCATCCCTAGGATTCTTCTTGCTGTTTAATTTCTTTATCTCCTCCTGTGTGAGTGTAGTACACAACTCAAAACCTATATCTATTGAGTCATCTGCCCACGTCATCACCTTTCCAAACATATCTTCTGCAGAATCATTAAGAGCTATCATATTACCCTCACTTTTCCCCATCTTTTTACCTGTACCGTCTACCAAAAGCTTTGTGGTTAATACAAATTTTTCTTTTCCTAACATATCTTTCATAAGAGAACGACCAGCAAGCATATTGAAAGTTTGGTCATTTCCTCCAACCTCTCCGTCCACGTCCATAACAACAGAATCGTATGCTTGCATAAGTGGGTACAAAAACTCATGAAGTCTGACTGTCTTACCTTTCTCTAATCTTTTCTGGAACATGTCCCTTTCCAATAATTGAGGTACAGTAAAATGTACAGCAATTTCCATAAGGTCCTCAAAATTAAGCTTTCCTAACCATTTGCTGTTGTATTTTACCTCCACAGGATTTTTTCCACCAAAATCTAAAATCCTACTTGCCTGTTCTTTGTATTTTTTTAGATTTTCCTTAACTTGTTTCTTAGTAAGCTTCTGCCTTTCTGAGCTCTTATCTGTAGGATCTCCAATTGTGCCTGTAAAATCACCTATTAACATTATTATCTTATGCCCTAAATCCTGAAACTGCCTTAATTTTAGCATTGTAATTCCATGTCCAATGTGTAGGGTTGGGGCTGTTGGGTCATAACCTGTATATAGTGTAAGTTTATTGTCGCCTTTTAATTTCTTCTCCAAAAAACCACGTGAAGGGTACACCCTTTCCACGCCTCTATCTAATATATTTTTTACTTGTTCCTTTTTTGCAGGCATATTATTTTTTTAATGTTTTCTTTTGTATTTCTAGTTTTTCCAACTTAATTTTTGCATCTGCAAGCTTCCTTTTCTCTGCTTCTATTACTTTCTCTGGAGCATTTGCTGTAAACTCCTTGTTACTGAGCTTTGTCTCTAAACTCTTTACATACGGCGCAACCTCTGAAATCTCTTTTTCTAGTCTCTTTGACTCTTTATTAAAATCTACAGCATCTGAGAGATCAACAAATACTTCTATTTTTCCACCAACTATTCCCACGTACCCTTTCTTTGGTTTGAAACTCTTTTCATACTTCACCTCTTTAATCCTACCTAGCTTAGTAAACCAATTTTCATTGTTCTTAAAGATACCTTCTTTATCTCCTACAACAACAATACTAAACAAGGTGCTCTGAGGAATCTTATACTCATTTCTTAATGACCTTATCTCTGTAATTGTATTCTTGATGATATCAAAACCGTGTGCAGGATATACCATTGCTTTTGCAGGCCACTTTTCTACCATTAGAAGATTGTCTTTGTCATACATTTCCTGCCAAAGTGTTTCTGTAACAAAAGGCATAAACGGATGCCACAGTTTTAGTACTGTGTTGAGCGTGTAGTTTAGTATATCACTTTTATCGCCCTCTATTTTTGCTATTTCCAAGTACCAGTCTGCAAGCTCATTCCATGTAAAGTCTCTTAATTTTTCTCCTGCAATTGAAAAACGATAATTCTCAATATCATCTGTAGTCTGATCTATAAGATCATGAAGACGGGAAAGTAACCACTGGTCTGCTAATGTCTCTGCTTTTGGTTCTTTTACATCCACTTTTGGTTCTTTAACTTGCAAAAGAATAAATCTAGAAATATTCCATAGCTTGTTAGCAAAATTTCTATAGTTCTCAATCTTTTGTATTGAAAGATTTGTATCATTTCCTGGAGTCATCCCAATTAGTAGAGAAAGTCGTACAGCATCTGTTCCATATTTTGTGCACACATCAAGTGGGTCTATTACATTTCCAAGAGATTTACTCATCTTTTTCCCTTTTGCATCTTTAACCAATCCATGCAGATATACTGTTTCAAAGGGGGTTTGTCCAAGTAAATATGTAGACATTAAAATCATTCTAGCAACCCAAAAGAAAATTATGTCATACCCTGTCTCCATTACTGTTGTAGGGTGGAAGTTTTTTAGATCTTCTGTCTTTTCTGGCCAGCCAAGTGTAGAAAAAGTCCAAAGTCCAGAACTAAACCATGTGTCCAGCGTGTCTGGGTCTTGTTCTAACTTTTTACTACCGCAGGTTGTGCACTTTTCTGTATCCTCAATAGATACAATTACAGCATTACAATTTTTTTCCTTGCAGTACCAAACTGGAATTCTGTGACCATACCAAATTTGTCTAGAAATACACCAGTCTTTTAGGTTGTCTACCCAGTTGAAATATATCTTATCAAACCTTTCCGGCAATATCTCAATTTGTTTACTTCTTACAGCATTTTGCATTAGTTGTTTTAGGGAAACATCTTGGCCTTCTTTAATATTTTTCAATTCTTTACTATTGTTTGTAAATGTATTGCTTACACTAATAAACCACTGTAGACGAACCTGGGGCTCAATAACACCTCCACCACGATAGTTAGTTGCAACACTATGAACGTAATCTTCATCGACTCTAGTTAGTAATCCTTTTTCTTTAAGCTTCTCAACAATTTTTGAGCGAGCTTCGGAAATTTCCATTCCAGCAAACTCTTTTGCAATAGGCAAAAGCTTTCCATCTAAATCGATAATTGGTTCTGCGTCTAAGTCGTGACGTTCCGCAATGTAAAAATCAGTTGTATCATGCCATGGTGTGATTGTCATGACTCCAGTACCAAATTCTGGGTCTGCTGCCTTATCTTTAATTATAGTTGCTGTAATTTTTCCATTTATCCATTCACATTCAAAAGTGTCTCCGTGCTTGTATTTCTTATACCTCTTATCGTCTGGATGCATTACAACATATTTGTCACCAAATTTAGTTTCTGGCCTTGCTGTACCAATCTCAAAAGGACCATACTTAAAATAATAGAAAGGTGCCTTTTCTTCCTTACGCTCAATCTCATCATCCGAAACATTGCTTTGCATCTTTGGGTCCCAATTAACAATACGTTCTCCACGATATATCAAACCATCATCATACATCTTCTTAAAAGCTGTGCGGACTGCAATACCTCGTTCTTCATCTAATGTAAACGCTTCACGACTCCAGTCTAAAGACGCACCCATTTTCTTACTCTGGTTTACAATAGTATCATGAGACTTTTGAGCATATTCATCAACTCGTTTTAAAAACTTCTCACGACCAAGATCATGTCGTGTTTTTCCTTCTTCATCATGAAGTATTTTTTCCACTTTTGACTGAGTTGCAATAGCTGCGTGATCCGTTCCTGGCAACCACAAAGTCCTATCTCCTTTCATGCGATGATAACGAACCATAACATCTTCTACAGCAAGCATTACAGCATGTCCAATATGGAGAGTACCTGTAACATTAGGAGGTGGTAAAACAATAGAAAATGTGTCCGCTTTCTTGTTTGTAATCTTTTTTTCTATACAAACATCTGGGTTAAAAAATCCGCTATCTTCCCAGCGTTTGTATATATTATCCTCATATTTCTGAGGTTCGTATGCCTTTGGCAATTCTTTCATAAATTTCATTCTATACCTCTTATTTTAGTAAAAATAGCCTAAAAAAGCAAGATTTATGCTCTAATGGGATAAATACACCCTCATATCCAGGAAATTATTGACAAAAAATCGCTCAGTTGATATACTAATTCACTTCCCTGCTTGTCGGGGAGAGGAGGGCTCAACAGCATGATT
The DNA here is from genome assembly GCA_964612105.1 of uncultured Gammaproteobacteria bacterium. Classification (GTDB taxonomy): domain Bacteria; phylum Patescibacteriota; class Patescibacteriia; order Magasanikbacterales; family UBA922; genus CAZTEU01. The sequence continues at coordinate 43,491 of CAZTEU010000002.1, forward strand.
ACCATAAAAATAGTGGTTTTCTGTCTCCTGCTCCTTGGCTTACGTGAGTACATAGTCAGGATGCAGTGGTTTTGGTGGGATAGTATCAAATACAAGCAAGAGAGGATCTTCTACAACATTGGGGTACTGGGACTTCTCATCCTGATGACTGTTATTCCATGGATAGTGAGTTACTACACCTACAAGAACAGGCTCTTTCGTGGAATACTTCGTGACTTCGTAATCATACCACTGCTCATGTTCTGGATTACGAACAGTCTGCTCATTATGAACATCTACCTTGCTTTTGTTTTCATGAAGTACGTATCCAAAAAGTATCCCACAGACAACCAAGACTGAGTGAGCTCACCGGAGGAAAAGGAGGGCTCAAATTGAAACAGTTATTAAAGTGTTTCGATAAAGAGTTATGGCACTAGACCAAACACAACAAATTAAAAAACTTTTAGAAGATAATAAGCATATTCTTATTACTTTTGGATCTGGAGATTCTGGTGATTCAGTTGGAGCAGCATTGGGCCTATCTTCTTATTTAAAAAAACTAGGTAAGAGAGTAGATATAGTCAGTGATGGTTTCGAACTTCCACGTCAACTAAAGTTCTTAAAGAACTCAGAAAGAATTGCATCTCACTTTTCTCACCTACAGAAGTTTATTATTACAGTAGATGTTAAAGAAGCGGGACTACAAGAACTTAGTTATGATGTAAAAGACGGAAAACTACGTATCTTTGTAACCCCAAAGAAAGGTTTTTTCACAAAAGATAAACTACGCACAGCTCAGTCGGATTTTAAGTACGACCTAATTATTGTATTGTCTACTCCAGACTTGGAATCTCTTGGAAGGGTGTATGACAATCATGTGGAACTTTTTTATAAGGTGCCAATAATTAATATAGACCGCAAACCAACAAACGAACACTTTGGTCAGATTAATATGGTAGATCTTACAAGCACAACAACCGCTGAAGTTGTTTTTGATCTTATACAAAAGCTTGGAAATGAACATATAGATGAGGAAATTTCTACTGCCCTACTCACAAGTATAATCTCAAACACAAGAAGTTTTAAGGCAGACAATATTAAACCACAGACTCTAAACACTGCAAGCAAACTAATTGGACATGGGGCAGATCGTGACTTTGTTGTAAAAAACCTATTCCACACACGTTCTATTTCTGCATTAAAACTTTGGGGGCAAGCACTTACAAACCTACAGCAGGATGAGGAGCTTGGTCTAGTATATACATCTGTAACACGTGATGACATGTCTAGAACTTCTACAGATAAGCATGATATTCCGGAAATTATAGATGAACTTATTAGTAATTCTCCAGAAGCAAAGATTACACTTCTTCTTTTTGAAGACCCGGACAGGAATGAGGAGTATATTGTGCACGGAAAGCTAGTGACAGATCGCGGATATAATGCACTACACCTAATTAATTCGTATAATCCAACAGGTAGTTCAAACTACGCATCGTTTACAACCCGAGGGATTCCTCTGCGTCAGCTACAGAAAGATATTCATGCAACATTAAGGAAGCAACTGAAAAAATAACAAAGTGCCACTAAGGCACTTTTTTCTTGTTATTTGTCCTCTGAAGGATTCAATCCTGCACTGCTATACCTATTAGATGCATTCCACAACAACCAACCTGCATTATCATACTTCTCAACAGCATCAATCTGAGCCCGGATATTTGTTGCTCCATAATGCGCTCCTATATTAAACGCTTGTAGCCATGGACGGACTTCTGCACGCCTTCCTTCAAATTTTGCAAGACCTTTTTTCATTCCATTGTCTATGACAATACCAGGACTTGCTGCAGGATTAGAAAGTCCTAAATGCCCTGCGGGATAGTGAGATGGATACATCATTGGAGATATAAAATCTATGGAATCTACAGCATCAATAAGACGCTGTCCTATACTTAATCCATTTTCTCGTTCCATAACAAAACCAAACATATCTATGGAAATCCAAGCAGGTTCGTGAGAGAGTTTACGATCTAAAAACTTAAAAAAGTCTCGCATTACTTCTTCTTTTGTCCTATCCCCATTATTATATATCACTGTCCTAAGATTCCCATCTGAAGGAAAACGAACGTAGTCAAAATTAATTTCATCAAAACCAAATCTTATAGCCTCTTTTGCTATAGCTAAATTATAGTTCCATACGGATTCGTTTGCGGGGTCTACCCACGCCAAACCTTTGTTATCTCGCCACAAACCTCCTCCTGTTTTTTTAATTGCCCACTCCGGCTTTCTTTCTGCTAAGGCAGGGTCTTGAAAAACTGTCTGACGAGCAATCACATAAATGCCATTATTATGAAATTTACGAATAATTGATCTAATATCCCCTATTCTATGTTTCTCTGTACCAAATTCATTAACCCAGAGCATATTACTGTCATACAATACATATCCGCTATAATCTTTTATGTCTATAACTACAGCATTTAGTTCTGTCTTGTTTATCAAATCAATTATTGAATCTACCTTTGTTGGTAAACTTGCAGAATATGCCGTCAAGTACACCCCCTTAACAGGTTCTTTCATTGGTTTGTTAGAAACTTTCTTGAGTCGCACCTCCAATTCATTCTCTGGGGCTTTTAGGGATACAGCAGGTTTGTTGGTTAGGGCCAATGATTGCTGAGCATGAGATGTAATATTCCACTGCCACCCAATACCAAGAAGAGCAAAAACACTCACCCCTATAAATATAATCATGTAAAGGTGTGGATGCTTATGGTTTGGTTGTTTTAGCTTATGCTTTAACATTTGATGATTTATGCAACTGAAGGAATAATATCACAATAATTGAAAGTACAAATGCAAATACAAAAGGTAGACGGACATCATAACCTATTAATATAGCAGCACCAAATAATAAAGGATATTCTAAAATATTGTGCACTAGGTTTGAAAGAGACATTGTTGTTGCACGATTGTATGAGTTGAACTTCTTATGGAATAGTTCAGAGAACAAAGGAAAGCGGAAAGCTTCTGCACATGATATTGCTATATATAAAGCTAATAATAGAATTGGAATTGGATTGTTATATAAGACAAGTAAAAACAGTCCTAATACTACACCAAAAGCAACAGCAAGCTCATTAAGTCTGTCTGTAACAGGTCTCTTTGAATGGAAGTGTCCAACATACCAGAACCATACAAACTGCAAAGCATGATTAACTCCCCAAAATATTCCAATTACAACTATATCTATACCAAGATCTACAAAAAACTTTTGGAAGTATGCCCAAGTCATAAAAAAAGCAAAGAACAGTATTTCCTTGTTTAGGATAGCGCGCATAAGGTGCGTATCAGAAAGAAGAAGTTTCATTGCATCCTTCATTACTCCAGCTTCCTGTGTCTCTACATCCATCTTGTGATTTGGTTCTATAATACGCAGTGCTAATATTAGAGAGATAAGCGCACCAGTCATGTCTATAATAATTATAGTAATAAACTGAGCTGACGTAAGGTCTCTAGCAATCAACACACCAATTACAGGAGCAATAATTTTAAACAAACTTTTTCCAGAACGGAATCTACCTAGTTCAGACAAAGTATGTTTCTCCTGACCCAACTCTCTTGCTGTATCATACACAAGCGCTTCGTCTGTTCCGGAGAAGCAAGCAAAAGACACACCGTTTATAAACAGTGCTACGGACAACCAGACAAACCCGTGTGCAAAAATTAGGATAAATAAATATAAAAGCACGAACAATATGCCTAGTAGAATTGTCTTCTTTCTACCCCAGTGATCCGCTAAATAACTAGAAGGTATTTCAAAAGCCAGAGAACCTATTGCCCAAAAAATGGATAGATAAAAAATCTCCTGTAAAGAGACTCCCCTACTAAGATAGAATAGAGACATTACAACATTTAGCATTCTAACATTTGAGAATGCCTTAATCCAAAACATTCTAGTTGCATTTTTCTTTAATTTTTTTCTTCTATTTTTTTTCATGTGACAGGCTAGAGATCTACCACAACTTCTCCTTGTCTAAGTGTGGTTAGTTTATCTCCATCAACTTTTACAATAGTGGAAGGGCTTTCGTTTGATAGTTGTCCAGCATCTATTATTATATCGGGCTGGGACTCCTTATCTGAAAAAGCTGATACAATATTTTCTATATCGTATGAATTTCCTTGTTCTGCAAGGTTGGCAGATGTTGATACAATTGGTTTTTTTATGGCTTTAGATATACCTCCAGCAAGTGGATGTGCTGTTACACGAAATGCTAACGTATTATCCTCCCCGACAACACCTTTTGCAAAAGGGTGCTCATCTATTAACTTCACAACTGCTGTTAGCGCACCAGGCCAATATTTCTGTGATAGCTCATCTAACTTTGGTGTCCATTCAATATAATCTACAATAATATCCAAGTCAGACACTAAAACAAGTACAGGTTTATTTTTTTGTCTCTGTTTGATTGCGAACACTTTATCTACTGCATTCTGGTTTGTTGCATCACACCCAAGCCCATAGCATGTTTCTGTTGGATATACCACAACTTTACCCTCTTCCATCTTATTAGCAATCTCTTTAATATTTATTTCTTCTTGCTTCTTAATTTCCATTTTTCTTGGTTTTAATCCATCTTAAATAGCTTTCTATAAATGAATCCAGGTCTCCGTCTAGCACACCTTCTACATCATCCTGGCTTTTTACTTCATGTTTTGTGCGCACATCTTTTACCATCTTATACGGGTGTAACACATAATTACGTATTTGATTGCCCCACTCTGCACTTTTGTATTCACCACGGAGCTCTTTTATCTCTTCTGCATGCTCTTCTTCTCTTATCTTTTCTAGTTTAGACATAAGGACACGCATTGCACTTTCCTTGTTTTGTAATTGAGAGCGTTCGTTTTGGCACTGCACCGTAACGCCGGTTGGAATATGAACAATTCTTACAGCAGAATAGGTTGTGTTTACTCCCTGCCCTCCCTTTCCACCAGACATGAAAGTGTCTATGCGTAAATCCTTTTGGTCTATACCTAATTCATCATCATGCTCTACTTCTGGAATTACTTCTATAAGGGCAAAGGAGGTGTGGCGCATTTTTTCTGCATCAAAAGGAGAGATGCGGACAAGTCTGTGCGTACCATGCTCTGATTTTAGGTGACCAAATGCATATCTACCTTCTACACGAAAAGTGAGAGACTTGATTCCAGCTTCTTGCCCTCGTGATTCATCCAAAATTTCAGTTTTCCATTTTTTCTTTTCACAATATCTTAATACCATGCGCTTTAACATTTCTGCCCAATCTTGTGCTTCTGTTCCTCCGCTTCCAGCATGTATTGCCACAATTGCGTTTTTCTTATCTTTCTCATCACTCATTAATAGAAGAAATTCTAGTTTTTCAAATTCCTTTCTAATTTCATTTATTCTCTTTATAACACCAGCTTTCATTTCCTCGTCCGGAGTCTTATCTAAATCCTTAGACAACCCTAAAAGCTCCTCTACCTCATCACGCATCTTTGTCCAAGTTTCTACTTCTTTTCTGTATTCTTCATGTTGCTGAGAGACTTGTTTTGCATTTTCCTGATTATCCCAAAAATTAGGCTGTTGCATTTCCTTTTCTAGTCCGTGAATATGTGCAATTATATCGTCAATACCCAAAAGCGCCCATGTGTCTGTAATGCGCTTCTTAATATCTTCTGATTCACGAATTTGATCTTTCATATTATTTACCTTAGCTTATATTACCATTTATTTCAATGTTACAAACAAAAGCCCTTTTGCAGGGCTATGTTGATTTCTTTGCTGACCTTCAGTCGTTTTCAAAAATCTTACGCGTTAGAATCTGCAATAAATCTTTCACACTTTCCTGCGCTATCACATCATTTTCTGCTTTTGTAAATCTGTTCCAATGTGCCAAGATTTCTGGATCATGAAGATCTCTAACATGGTTTTCCATTTCTAGCCTTTCTTCAAAAGAAATATCTTGCTCTCCTTTTAAGATTTTAGCAATAAATAGGTCCAAGAAATCTACAATCTTTTCACTCGAGCTAAATTGCTCCACCCTATCTTCTAAATACCTAATCCTTTCCTGCCCTTGGTAATGGCGTATACCAAAATAGATGGTTGCTGCTAAGAGCGCCAGAAATACTATATCTAATAGCAGATGTAAAATGGATATGTGACCTTTTATTGGGAGATGTGGAGTTTCCATATTTTTCTATTACTTTTTATGAATGAGATATTTATGATGCCTTTTTTTGTCTGCATAGAAGTTTAGCCCAAGCAGAATGATGATAACAACTAATGCTATAGACCTCCAATTTATGTCAGATAATACACTAAATGGTTTCATTATTTCTACATTCATATGCACTCCTTTACTTGCTGTAACTGCAAATGTTTTTGTTTTTTTGTCTTTATATCCATCTGTTTCTATTTTTAAGTAATATTCCCCCTCTGGAACCAAGAATGAATATCTTCCAGTCTTGTCTGTAATCTGTGGATTCTTCTGGCTGTAATTCTTGGCTGGCCATAGTTCAAACTCTCCAGTACTTGGATTCCTCCAGAATATACTCACTTCTGCTTCTGGGATACGCAATTCTTTATCATCTATTTTCTCATAGATGTATCCTTCCGGATCTATTACTAGCGTCATGCGTATTTCTTTGGTAGGAAGCTGTACACTAATGTAATCTACTACAGTTATTATTTCATATTTGCCGTCTACAACAGGAGTCTGTATTGAAGCTGTGTATATTCCATCTTTATCTGTATCTTTATAATCAAATACGTCTATTACAAATCTATCTTCTATTTCCTTCTCGGTGTCCTCTTCTGCATGTACCGTGTTAATTCCTAGCAACTTAAGTGAAAGTGAATCATCTTCATCTGAAGAAACAGCAGAGAGGTCGGTGTGCATTAGTACATAACCCCTAACTGCTTTCGCTGGAGCTTTTGGCTTAACAGCTAGTTCAACAAGTTGTCCCGATGTTATTTCTGTTTTGTGTTCTACTTCTCCGTCCTCTAGTATGTTTATTTCTGTTGGCAAATCAATTTTTCCATTAGAGGCTCGCACAAAGTGCACTTCTTCTGGAATTTTTTTCTTATATTTAACATCCAGATCAGAGAGAGCTATACCAACACCCTCAGAAACGCCTGCTGTACCTAAATCTTCCATACTTAGCCCAACTGTCTCTAACAATCCAGGTAAGTAAAATTTAGTACCAGCAATATCACTTAAACTATCTAAATCATCTATGCCTACACTACTCAGTGAGCTTCTTAGTTTAGGGAATTTATTAGCCAAGTCTAAGATATGTAGGTTGACTGGTGACAGGCTCAATCCCGATAATTTTGATTCTGCTATTATTTGTGAAGGAGTTTTTAATACAAAGTCTCCACGATCTAGCTTATCTGACTCTTTTAGAGTAACCTGCTTAAGATTGTCTACTTTCTTTGCGACTTGTTCTCTTAATGAGATATCTTCTTTTGGTTTCTTTTTATCATCTTTTTCTTCTTCTTTTATTGTCTCTGGTTCCAGTATTATTTTACCTTCTACAGGTATTACATCTTCATCAATTTCATCTCTTCCTGAATCTACAACAATAAATGTAAATATTTTATTCTCGCCACTATTACCAGATAAATCTCTAGGTGACAGCTTAAGGGAGTAATTTCCTGCATTGAGTTTTCCTAAGTTAATAGACCAAGACCCCTCTTTGTCTACTATGGCATCCTCAACATCCTTACTATTAAGCGTTGGTTTTACAACTGAAAAAGGTTCGCTGTTTCCTTTATATATTACTTCCGTATTACTAAAGTAATATTCTTTTCCTTCTACATTTGTTATTTGTGGTGCGTTTTGATCTAAGTAAATTTTAGATGTAATTACATCTGATGAAATACCAAATCCTGTATAGAATTTCACGTATACTGTTTTTTCTCCGTCTCCATCTGATAGTGTCCACACCTTTTCTTCATTGTATGGTTCTATATTTGATTTAGCAAAAAATTCATTGTCAGAGATGGACATTTTTTCTGTATCACTTCCCACCTTAAATTTAAGAGAAACTGTTTTGGAGTTTGTATATTTTGCTCCTCCGTTTATTTCCACAATGAATTTACCTGCAGGATTTGACGGACCAGAAGAAGGAGAGCTTGGACCAGATGTTGAAGATGATGGGGCTCCACCACTACAATCAACAGTTGAAAAGCTTGTGGATATTAGACCTGTCTCTATATTATCACCATTACGCGCTTTTATATTTATAGAATAAGATTTACTACACCTCAATCCGGTGGAAGTCCAAGACGTATCTGTAATCCACCCTGAACTTGTTCCTTCTGTAGTATTCTCAACATAATATTCTGTGCCAGAAGGATTACCATTTGCATTCCATGAAATAACCCCTGCCTGCTGTCCAGACGCTACAGAGGATGCGCTGGATGGTGGTTGTGCTAGCGTGTATGTAACCTCACTTACAGAAGCTGTAGAGCTTGCATTTTCATTATATGCTTTCACATATCGTGTGTACTGAGTATTTACAGATAAGCTACTTTCTGTAACAGAACTAAGGTTAGCAGTAGCAGTAGATGATATGAGATTATCATTTGTACCATCATACAGTTCAAAACCATCCTCATACGCTGCATTGTCTGTAAAGTTCCATACAATTGATGTTGTGTCTGGTGTAGATGACGCAATTGTAGGAGCTGTTGGGGTTGTGTCTATTGTTCCACTTAGAGTAGTTGTGGCTGAGGCTTTTTCTCCATTTGCAGTTGTGGCACCTATGTATGACTTTATCTGGAAGGTATATCTACTATTTGCACTTGCTCCTGCATATGTATAACTAGTTGCATTAGAGGCTGTTGTATTTATCAAGGTATATTCTCCACCGTCCTTAGATGTATAAATCTTATTACTGTCCTCAAAGCCAGCATTGTCTGTCCAAGCAAGGGCTATACTACTGTCTGAGCTGTATGTGGCAGTTGAGCCTGTTGGCGCATCTGGTGTCGTATATTCGTAACTTGAATATGCGTATGAAGAAGATACATTACTACTTGGAGTAATACTTCTTACACGCCACCTGTATTTACTGTCCGCTGACAAACCAGCATCTGAATGAGGCTGATTGGCTGATTCCAGTGGAGAACCAGAAATACCAGAATATGTGTTTGAATCACAGTCTGTATTAGAACACCTTTCTACTCCGTGAGTGTCTTCCACTGTTGCACTCTTTGTATATGTAATATTAAACTGACTATCATCCACATATGTTGCCGTAACTCCACTTGGGGTTCCAGGGGTAGTGTAGTATGTAACACTGTCTGTAGTGCTTGTTGAGTCTCCAGCAATGTTTGTTGCATATACAGCATACTGATAATATGCGTCTGCAGTAGTTGAGGTGTCCCTATATGTTGTAGTATTAGCATCCAAGGTGGTTAATGTGCTCCATCCAGCGTCACTTGCATTTCTTTGAATCGTAAATGTATTTTCATCATTTGAAGAGTTTGACCAACTAATTGAGTAGGCGGTGTCTGACTCTCTAGATACTGACATTGACGCTGGAGCTGTTGATGTTGCTACTGTTGTAAAGTTTGCTGTTGTGGCCCATGCTCCGCTTGCGCTATCATCATCGTAATACTTAATTCTCCAGTAATAAGTTGTGTTGAAAGCAAGGGCTTCTGTAGCTGCGCTTCCTAAATCATCATATGTAATATATGCAACCCTATCTCCTTCTGGAGTAGTAGAAGCAATTGATGTACCAGAGTCTCCTGAGTCAGAATCCCAAATTGGAGAGCTCATATCTGAGTTCTTTGAAACCTGTATTCTGGCTTTTGTGGTAAGATCACCAGAGTCGTCATTGTATATAGCAGAAAATGTTGGTGTTAGGTCAGAAATATCTGTTGTAGCAACAACAGCACCACCTACCCATGATGTGTTTCCATTTAATGTTCCTGTAAAATCATTTCCAGAAAAATCAAAAGCGCTGGATCCAGAACCCGCTTCAAAGTGATAACCAGCAACCAGATTTCCTCCACTTTGGCTGTACATTCCTAAACCACTATTATACAAAGTGGTAACCTCACCAGCAGTAAGCTCATCATCATATATTTCTACCTCATCGACCTCACCAGTCAAATATCTAGTAGAGCCTGTTCTAGCACCTATGTACAGGTCTGCAGTACTTGGCGCAAGATCTCCAATAGGGTCTGTTTCTGTAAGAGTACATTTGCCTGCTAAATTTATTAAAGTTTCTTTTGTTCCATTTACATAAAACTTAACAGCCTCAGAATCATCTGCATCTGCTGTCATTACAAGATGATGGAATGTGTTTGTTGCATATGTGTTTGTGGTAGCACCACCGTATATTCCGTTCGCCCCGTTTACATAGGCACAGAAATATCCCTGATCTGTAACAAATATTCCATATCCACTTGTATCTACATTATTTTTTTCAATTATAGTTTCTACATCACTGGACGATCCAACATCCACCCAAAGAGAAATGCTCAACTCATTTGTTGGAGAAATCTTAGGCTCTTCTGATATTTGTACATAATCACCGTTTCCATCAAAAGATAAACCATACAAACCTCTGACCTGCAAAGTTGTAGGAGCTGTTGGCGCTGTGTTATATGTGAAAGTTGCAGATGTTAATGAAATGTCTTCTGTACCGTTTGGAGAAACAAGGGCTGCACGCCAAGAAAAATCTCCGGAAGATGCAATGTCCGTCGGGAATTGTGCAATATTACTATTTATTGTGGTAGAAACATTAGAATCTGTTATGGCACTTGCAGACACCCAATTTGCACCATTCCAATAATACCAAGTCGGACTTGCTTCATCTCCTGCATTTGTTATCTGATACCAGACCTCCCCATCACCTGATTCTACTGCAGTGAAGCCTGACATTGTACTAGTATATGATACAGCGCCATCTGTGTCTGGGCGGACAGTTGGTCTATCTCCATAATAATGCACTGGCCCAAAACCCACCTCTTTTATTCCTGGTGTTATTGTGGAGCTAGCCGTAGAGTAATACGCTCTGTATTGCATGTATCTGTTATCTGATACATCTCCATCTATGTCTAGATTTGGAAGACCGGTTGTGGCATTATCAAAGTCACTATAAAAAGTACTTGTCGTACCGTCTGAACCAACAAATGACTCTCCAGAACAGGCGCTGTCATCACAAGATCTTATCTGATATTTTATATTCATTGCACCTCTCTTGTAGTGATCTAGAATTTCAGACGCAGATAGTGCAGAGCTGTATATCGCAACCTCATCTATGTAACCCTCAAAATCATTAGTACCACCAGCGTGTCCACCAATCCTAATTGAGTCATCTGAGTTTGTAATGGTGGTTCCGGAGTAATTCTTTGTTCCCTCTAAAACTCCATTGACATAAAGCTTTACATCAGTTCCATCGTATGTACCAGCAACATGGTACCACTTATTTGGAGTAAGGGTATAAGCATATTCTCCTCTCCATGCTCCGCCGAGGTACGCCCAGAAGCCTAGCTCTTTACTAGAGCTTACTTCAAAAGTCCAGGCTTCACTGCCTACTTTATCTCTTTTTGACACTATATTTACAGCTGTAATATCAATTGCCTTTGCCCAAAACTCAACAGTAATATAATCATAATCCTTATCTCCCACATCTACCCAATCATCATCTCCATCAAAACCAAGGGCTGTGTCTAAAGTACCAGTGTTTGCATAAGTTACACCACCACTTACAGTACCTGTAAATGCACTGCCTGAGCTATCGCTTATACTTCCAGAAGTTTCATTCATATGATATAAAAGAACATTGTCTGTCATGTCTGCATTCCCAGAAGTATATCCGGTTTCTGTGGCTCCACTACCTGGAAGTTCTTTTCCGTAAGGCTCTGTTGTTGTTACAGAAAATGTGTCCCAAGCTGTGCTACTAGATGCATCTATTATCCTAGATTGGAACATACCAACATGGTATGGGGCTAAATTGTCCTGTTCGTATAGGATAGACACTTCTCTTGCCTCTATTTTCCTATCCAATATCCTAATGTCATCCATATTTCCCACAAAGCTATCTCTCGAACTGTGTGTAGAAGAAGCAAAAAGTATCGGTCTGACATTTCCTGTACAAGCAGAACCATTTGCTGATGTATCACTTCCACGCAATACACCGTCTACGTAAATATATGCACCATCTGCATCGGAAGTGCCAACAACATGATGCCAATTACCATCCTGCATGTCTACACCCCCACTAACTGCTGCGTACACAGAAGAACCTGCACACTGTGTAATCAAATATTGTGCGTTTCCTGAACCATCTATATTCATAGCCCACTCCCACTTAGTGTGTCCTGCAATACCCTTTGCTGCAATCTCTGTTGCTCCTGTAGAGCTCGTCATAACCCACAAACTAACTGTCTGAACTCCTGCAGTTCTTAGTTCTGAAGAGTCGTCGACCTCTACTACTGCACCACCCCCTCCAAAATATCCAGATTTTACAAACTTAGCAGTATCTACATCTACACTTGGATCGCCACCAATTGTTCCATGGTTCCCATTTCCAGAATAATCACGCACCTCGCTGGGAGTTCCAAGCCAACTAGTCTCATCTAGGTTCATGTACAAAAGAATACTATCACTCATAGTATCCAACTCCACAGCAGAATCTGTTGCATCCCATGCTGTTGCTGCATGTGTACCACCAGAAAATCCTGTAGCATCATTTGCATCATCTGACTGATCTATCTGCTGTAGCACAGCATCACCTGTAGAAGTGCTTATTTCTGTTGAGTCAGACAGAGTAAAACCACCTGTAGCTAGTGTCCATGTATTTGTCTGTGCTAAAACTATCTTTCCAAATGGAATTATTATAAAAGTAAAGTAAATAAAGGAACCTACAAATAAAATGGAAGTGACAACAAAAAACACCATTTTTTGCTTTAATGTTTTTGTACGAAATAAGTTTTTTATCTTGGCACGAACGTCCTTCACAATACTTTAGTTCATGAGCAAAACTACAAAACAAAAACAATGCCTTGTTCATATAATTATACCACAATTTTATTGATAAAATAAGAAAAAACAGCCTATTTCTGGCTGTTTTTTATATTATTGTGGATACTTCTTACATCATCCCTGGCATACCACCACCCATTGGAGGCATTACAGGTGCATCTTCCTTTGGAAGTTCTGTTACAACAGCTTCTGTGGTAAGCAACATTCCTGCTACTGAGACAGCGTTTTGTAGTGCACTACGAGTTACTTTTGTAGGATCTACCACACCAGCAATGACCATATCTTCGTATTGACCAGATACTGCATTAAATCCTAGATTTCCTTCGTGCTTTTTTACTTCATTTACAATCACAGAACCTTCATAACCTGCATTATCTGCAATTATCCTTAATGGCTCTTCTATTGCACGACGCAAGATGTTAACTGCTATCATTTCCTCGTTATCTAAATTAAGACTATCCAAGGCTTTGCTTGCGCGGAGAAGTGCGACTCCCCCACCAGCAACGACACCTTCTTCTACAGCAGCCTTTGTAGCTCCTACAGCATCTTCTATACGGTGTTTAATCTCTTTCATTTCTGTTTCTGTAGCTGCTCCAACTTTTATTACAGCAACCCCACCAGATAGTTTTGCAAGACGTTCTTGCATCTTCTCACGATCAAAATCTGAGTCAGACTGTTCTATCATTGTACGTATTTGTGATACACGATTTGATACAGCCACCTCGTCACCTTGCCCACCTACTATTGTAGTATTGTCTTTTGTTGCCACAACCTTATGAGCTTTTCCAAGATCTGCAAGTGTTGCATTCTCTAGTTTTAATCCAATATCTTCTGTAATTACACGACCGCCTGTAAGAATAGCAATATCTTCCAACATTGCTTTGCGTCTATCACCAAATCCAGGAGCTTTTACCGCTAAAACATTAAATGTTCCACGTAATTTGTTTACAACAAGTGTAGCAAGAGCTTGTCCGTCTACGTCTTCTGAAATTATTACTAATTCTTTCTTTCCGCTCTCAGATACAGCTTCTAGTACAGGTAATATTTCCTCAACAGAAGAGACTTTCTTGTCTGTAATAAGGATAAGTGCATCTGCAAATTCTGCTTCCATGCGCTCTGGATTTGTAATCATGTATGGTGAAACATATCCTTTATCGAAACGCATTCCTTTTACAGTGTCTATCTCCATTCCAAAGGATTGAGACTCTTCTACTGTGATTACTCCGTCTTTTCCAACCTCTTTGATTGCTTCTGCAATCTTTGTTCCAATTTCTTTATCATTTGCAGAGATACTGGCTACATTTGCAATTTCGTCATCCTCTACATCTTTAGATATTCCATTTGTAAGCTCTACAATCATTGCTTCTGCTGCTTTATGAAGACCACGGTTAAGAGCAACTGGGTTTGAACCAGCTGTAACGTTTCTCATTCCTTCTGTTACAATAGCTTGAGTCAATACAGTTGCTGTTGTGGTTCCATCACCAACAACATCATTTGTCTTACTTGCCGCCTCTTTTACAAGTTCTGCACCAACATTCTGTACCTTATCTTCTAAATCTATTTCTTTTGCAACAGTTACTCCATCTTTAGTGATAACTGGACTTCCATATCCTTTGTCCAAAACAACATTACGTCCTTTTGGACCAAGAGTTACTTTGACTGTGTTTGCCAAAGAGTTTACACCTTCCAAGAGTCCTTGGCGTGCTTCTTCGTTAAAATCTATTTTTTTTGCCATATTATGATAATATTGCTAATACTTTTTCCTGAGGAATTATTTTGTATTCTACGCCATCGACTTTGACGTCTTCTCCTCCCCATTTTTCAAAAAGAATACGATCTCCCACCTTTACTTCCATTTGTGAGCGTGTACCAGATTCTAGTGTCTTACCTGGACCAACTGCAACTACTTCTCCTTCTGCCTTCTTTTCTTTATCTACAGTATCTGGAAGAACAATACCAGACGCTGTAATCTCCTCTTCTTTCAGAGGTTTGACCACTATACGGTCACCCAATGGTTGGATATTCATAGTGTAATAAATACGTTAAATATACGAGTTTTTATTATCACTCAATGTGGCTGAGTGATAAATACTAGACATATATTACCTAATTCTAGAAAAATGTCAAGTACCTAAAAAGCCCACAGATGGCTACGCGCTCAGCGTACCGACAAGACGTGAAATCGTGATGCCTGTCGTAACACGATTTCGACTTGCGAATACACGCGCGCATAACCATCAATGAGCTCTTTCGTATACCTACTGTCTCATGTATTGGGAGTGCTGTCAAATATGGAAATTTGGCTAAGATTAGCCCATTTGTTAATAACCAGTGGATGAGCTGTGCACAAAACGGGGATAATGTCTGGTAACAGTAGAAGTAAACACAACCAAAAGCATAAGCCCTACATATGAGGATAACAAGTAGTGGTCAAAAAGGGCTAAAATAAGCAATATTCCAAAAAATATCCACGGAACATCCATTGCTGTCCTCATTCTTACTAAAATATGTATAAGTAGTAATACTCCTACAATCCCAAACTCTGCTATAAATAGCAGTACTGCATTATGCACCGGCTGATAACCCCAACCAGGTAAGTCTGGAGTTCTTTCTTTTAGGGCAAGTGTATAGTTCCCTGCCCCAACCCCAAGTATTGGATTTTTAATAATTATTTCTTTTGCAACTTCATACTGACTAGCCCTCTCTGTTAACGATCGTGTTTCATGTACAGTATCTGCTTGCATCCTAATAGCAAATAATGGTGCAGAAACAGCAACGAATATTCCGGTAAATAATATTGTAAAAGTAATAATACGTTTAGCAACTTTTTTTCTCTTAAGCATAACTGCCAAAACAACAATAAAAAAAGTACCAGATAACATTGCAGATCTACTAAAAGAATATATTAATCCTGCAAGGATAATGATATATACAAAATGAGAAATTATATAATTAATTTTTTGCTTCTTCTGGAACAATAACAAAAACAAAAAAAATAAAGCAACAACCATAAAACCTCCAAATATATTTGGGTGAGGAAAAGAACCATACGCACGCAACAATCTACCAATTTCGTCATTAGCAACAACAGATGTTCCAGATTGCCACGCAGGGTGTTTTGTTATTCCTAGTATGGTAGAAGAAAAAGTAGACTGTGTAATAAATTGCCAAAGCCCAAATATGCTTTGTACTAGTGCACCGCCAACAAAAAACTGCATTACGTTAATGGAAGAAAGTGGACCAAGCAATATAACTAAAAACAAAAGACAGGCTTCAACAAATCTTAGAGCTGACTGCTGAGCAACAGATGAATCTACTGACCATAAAGAAGAAAGGACAGCGTACACGCAAAACAAACTAAGAGCACCTATAAACTTCCTATCATTTGTCCAAGAAAATATTATCTTTCCTCTCTTTTTAACTTTCTGGAAATAAGATATGAAAAATAATATGATTACTACCCATAACAATAGTTCGGTGGCATAAAACCCAAGGGTTGCGTATTCAAATTTCTCACCCAGTAAAAATACTTCCTTATAAATCCATATTGTTTGCCAAGGTAAGAGGAAAAGAAAAAGACCAAGAGTTATTTTTATTGCTTTATTCATAGATACTTTGTATTTTCTCTCTCCATTGCTCCCTAAAAAATTCTCTCCTATCATTTTCGTGAAATTTTAACATGGTATCACTTATAATTATATCTTTCTTTGTCGATTCCATATCTATATTTTTTTGTTTTAGTTTTTTCATTTGTATTTCTTTCAATTTTATTTCCAAACTATCCCCCAAACTTCCACCCCAAAGCCATTCGCAAAAAACACGCTTTAGGTTTGTAATTATATTATCATGTACAGACCAAAGATGTAATGGTTTATATCCATTTTGTGTGTTTGGTAAATACTTTTTTATCCAACTATTATTCTTTCTTACTTTTTCCAAATAATTATCTGAATCGTATACAGGGATTAGTTGCTCTATCCAATAAGTAAGATATATGTCTGGCTGCTCTATTGCTATTTTAGATAAATCCAAATTATCGTCTGTGACATAAAAACTAAGACAAATCTTATTTCTGCTTTGTTTTTTTGTAATTCTTAAATTAAATAAATGAAAAAACAAAATGATTAAAAAACGAGCGAACCAAATCCGCCCTTTTTTTATAATTATAAACGTATCTATATCACTCTCTTTTTTTGTTGATACATTAAACTGATTACAAACAAAAAAAGCACGAACAAACGGAATAAAGCGAATTATGCGTCCACCACGTACCGCAACACGCATCTTCTTTCTCAAGTCTGGAGCTAGCCTCTGGCGTTCATCTATAATACCTTCCCGTCCAGATAAAAAATAATAACTGTCTTTTTTTTCTATAATCCCTTCTTTGTAATTACGCACACAATCATTGTCTCCCACCCATTGCCAACTAAACAACTCCTCTCTTGTAAGAGGATAATCAAAGATATCAAAGTAGGCTAAAGTTTTTATCACAGAATCTTTCATATAAAATGTAGTGTAGCATATTTTAAAATATAAAAAACCCCGTTTTAAGGGGTCTTTAGTTTAGTATATATCTTAACTATTCCACCAACTTCCCTTCCACTGCTCCCGGAGGCATCTTATCCTTATCTTTCCCCCTAAACATAACTACCTGCTGAAGTGCTGTTAACAGTGTAGACAAGAACCAGTACAGCGCAAGTCCACCTGGAAAACTTAGACCAATAAACACTGTCATGATTGGCATAAAGTAGAGCATCTGTTTATTCATCATGCTCATCATATTTTCGTCCTTACCGCCTTCTCCTGCTTCTTTTGGTGCACGCTTACTTTGCATCATTTGTGCTTGCCAGTACTGTGTTGCACCTGCTAATACAGCAAGAATAACGCTTCTCTTGCTCAGATCTATAATTCCTAAAGAAATAGGATTTATCTCTCCCGGACTTGGAACAAAATTATACAGCATGGCGAAATTACTACCTGTAAGTCCGTCGCGAAGCACCCAATAAAGCGCGAGAAATATAGGAAGTTGTACCAACAAAGGCAGGCAAGAGCCAAGTGGGTTTACTTTGTGCTCTTTGTACAGACTCATCGTTTCCTTTGCCATCGCTTGCTGATCATCTTTGTATTTTTTCTTCAATTCTTCCAACTTTGGTTGTAGCTCTGACAAAGATTTCTGTGCAGAAATTGACTTCTTTGTCATTGGGAAAAGTGCCAATTTGATTAGGATGGTAAGAATTAAAATTACAACACCAACATCCGGCAAGACATTATACATGCCGACAAAAAGGTTGAATATTGGTTGGTATAGGATGAGTTCAAAGAGTGCTTTCATAGTGAGAAGGAGTATATCATGAAATAATTAGGATTTCAATCAGACAAAACCCCACATTAAGCGGGGTATTGTATGTTATTCTTTTTCTTCTGTTGTTTCTTCTTCTTTTTCTTCCTTCTCATTCTTATCCTCTTCTGCATTTTCTTCTATAACCTCTTCTTTATCTTCCTCTACCTTTTCACTTTTCTCCAATTCTTCTTCACTACCTTCTAAACCTTCTAATAGTTCGTCTGCTTTATCACTCATATTCTTACTCTTATCTTCTCCTTTTTCTTTTTCAACAATATCCTCATCTGAGTCATCGCTACTTATTGTTTTCTCATTTCCGCCTTCTTGTACCACATCTATTTTCCAATCTGTAAGATTTGCAGCTAAGCGTACGTTTTGACCATTACGACCAATAGCAAGTGAGAACTGGTCTTCTGCTACATATGCTTTTGCTTCTTTTGATTCTTCATCTAATTCTACACGATCTACTTTTGCTGGAGAGAGTGCGTTTTTAATAAACTCTTCCCCATCATCGCTGTACATAATTACATCTATCTTTTCACCACCAAGCTCATTTATTATTGTTGTAATACGACTTCCGCGCTGACCAATACAAGCGCCGATTGGATCTATGCTTTCATCATCTGTTGCCACAGCAACTTTTGAACGAAAACCTGGATCACGAGCGATTGATTTTATTTGTACTGATTCTGAAGCAACCTCTGGAATCTCTTGTTCGAAGACGGCTTCTACCATCTTGTTACTTGAACGAGATAGTATAATCTCTGGACCTCTCTTGCCCATTCCGACAGATACAATATAAAATTGCATACGAGAACCTGGGCGTAAAAACTCACCGTGTACTTGCTCCTCTGGAGGAAGAACACCATTTATTTTTCCAAGATCTACAAGAGTGTTTCCAGAACGATCACGTCTGTGAATTGTTCCTTGTACAACTCCGCCTTCCTGATCCTGAAAGTCCTCAAATACTGAGTTACGTTCTGCTTCGCGTACTTTTTGTATAATAACTTGTTTAGCTGTTTGTGCAGCCATACGACCAAAGTCTCCAGGAACATCTAAATCTATTTTTAATACTTCTTCAAGTTTTGCTGTCTTCTTTATTTCCTTTGCCTCTGTAATCATTATTTCTGTTTTTGGATTAAAGTGTGCCAAATCTTCAACATCTTCTTCTGTGAGCTCACGCTCTTCTATTCTTGCTTTCTCACGACGGTCTGCAAGCTCTTCCTGAGCTTTTTCTAGGACTTCTTCTTCTATGTCTTCTACTACAGTTTTCTCATCCCACACCTTCATATCTCCTGTTTCTGGGTCAAACTTAACCTGCACGTTCTGTTGACGTGTTCCAAAATCCTTTCTGTAAGCAGCTGCAAGAGCTACTTCTAGCGCTTCCATTACTACATCGTAATCCAGACCTTTTTCGTCTGATAGGAAGCGGATTGCTTTTGTAATTTCTGATGCCATATACAATTATTTTATTTGTAGTGAATATAT
Source organism: uncultured Gammaproteobacteria bacterium (assembly GCA_964612105.1). Classification (GTDB taxonomy): domain Bacteria; phylum Patescibacteriota; class Patescibacteriia; order Magasanikbacterales; family UBA922; genus CAZTEU01. Next base: position 63,318 of record CAZTEU010000002.1, read on the forward strand.
TTAATTATGGTATAAAAAAACCAGCTTTTTATAAGCTAGATTAACAGAGAGAGTATAACATACTTGTGTTATTATGTCAAGCTATGTAATAGGATACTGACTAATACTGGTGCTATTTATTCTTATAAAAAACCAGTCCACTGTGGTATTGACCCACTGGAAATTCTTCTTGCACGACAAAGCCATTATCCCTACCCCACTTCTTTATATCTTCGAAGTTTATAAACCTATCGTCTGACGGACCAAACCTTAACCCCTTCTTTACCCAGTCCACAATAATTAATCTTGCCTTGTCTTTCAATAGGCGGTGGATTTCTTTTAGCATAGCATTAGGATCTTTAGCCTGCACCATTGTGTTAACCAAGAAAGCTACATCTAAACTTTTTGCAGGAATTGCTGTCTTACCATCTAACTCAATATCTGACCATATAGTCTGCACATTCATCATTTTATTAAGCTCTGCTCTCTTATGAATTGCCTGTATTGCGCTTTTCATAATATCTACACCATACATGATCCCATGCTCACCTATTATCTTTGCAGCTGGAAAAACAATATGACCTGTGCTCCCACAACCAAAATCTGCTGCATGCATTCCTGGTTGCAGATGTGCTTTTTCGAAAAGTAGATACGGATCCAGCATCTGGTTTCCGTTGTGAGCATGTTCCATATTATTGTGATGGTGCAACGAACAGTCTTCCAAATATTCCCAATACAACATTACCTAACATTCCTGTCATTGCTAACATTGCTATTATAATGAATAAGATACCTATCAATTTATATAACGTGCGCGTCCCTCCGCTTCCAGAAAGATTAGCTTCTGCCCACGAACTCCTACCAAAGGCAGACAAGAGCCACTCTGTCTTAATCACCATTAACGCTCCTACAGCGACACCAATTAATCCTAAAAATATGTTCATATAATGTATATTATACGCTAAAACGAGTATCAAAAAAAGTACAAGCTGTTTATTCTTGCACTTTTGTTAGTAACTCTCCATTTTCATGAAGCTTGACCAAGTCACTAGAACCACCTATAAACTCATCTCCTATGTATATCATAGGTACAGTTCTTTGTCCTGTCTCCTCAGCAAGTTTGTCTCTGAGCTCCATATTGCTTGAGAGATCTGTTTCTTCAAAAGGTATGTCTAGAGAATTGAGCAGGTCTTTTGCTTTATGGCAGTAAGGACAAATTGGAGTTGTGTAGATTTTTATTTCTTTCATAGAAAAATATATTATGCTCTTATCTTCCACCCTATACTAAATAAATACCATGTTAACGTTCCAAGCACAGCAATACAACCAAAAATCACAATCATACCAACAACAAAACTTCCTTCTTGTATTCCAACCATAGAATAGCGAAGTCCATCTACAAAGTAGAAGAAGGGATTAAGTTTTACGAAGACCTGTGCTTTCTCTGGAAGCATTGTAATTGAGTTGAAAACACCACCAAGAAAAGTAAGGGGTACAATTATAAATGTGTTTAATATAGCCAACTGTTCAAAACCTTCAGCCCAAAGTCCCACTAGTAGTCCCACGAGAGAAAATATAATAGCCACAGCAATACTATAAAACAGGAACAAACCCAAATGAGCCATGCTGGAAGCGCTAAATATAATGGCTATTGCATATACACCAAATCCTACAATTAGACCACGTACAACTCCTCCTACAATATACCCTACAACTATCTCAATATGAGAAAGTGGTGCTGTTAGTATTTCTTCAATATGGCGCGCAAATCTGGAAAAATAAAGAGATGAGGATGTTTGAGAGTAGCTAGAAGAAATTAGATTTAACATCAATATCCCAGGAAGCACAAAATCTATATAACGAACTCCTGCAATTAGGTCTATCCTTGAGCCGACAATATATCCAAATATAAGAATGTAAAGCAGGGCATTTATCCATGGACTAATTAAAGTTTGTATTGCCACACGGAAAAATCTCTGTACCTCTTTGTGGATGTGGGTTGTAAGTCCAATTACATTCATATTATTTTTTTTCCTGTAATTTCTAAATATCTTTTTTCTAAAGTTTTACCCCCTTGGGTAAACTCTTCTTTCTTGCCAATAGCAACAATTTCTCCGTTGTTTATTATTGCAATCCTATCACAAAGATACTCCACTTCTTCCAAATAATGAGAGGTAAATAATATTGTTTTCCCTTCTTCATTTATTTTTTTGAGATATTTCCACAATTCATGACGTAATTCTACATCCACACCTGCGGTTGGTTCATCCAAAATTAACAATTCTGGATTGTGCATTATAGAGCGAGCAAGCATTAGACGGCGTTTTAACCCTCCAGAGAGTGCCCGAAAAACCTTATCCTTATGCTCTTCCAATTCCATTATTTTTAACACCTCTTTTATCCTCTTTGTACGAGATGATCGTGACATACCAAAGAAACCACCGCTAAACCATAATATTTTTTCTACTTTTGCAAATATGTCTACATTAAACTCTTGGGGAGATATTCCAATCTTTTGTCTCACTTCACGATAATTTTTCTGGGCATCTAGCCCAAAGACTTTTATATTCCCCTCATTAAACTTGCCCACACCTGTAATACAACTAATCGTAGAAGTCTTGCCGGCTCCATTTGGACCAAGAAATCCAAAAAATTCGCCTTTCTTTACTGTAAGGGAAATATTATCCACGGCTAGGGTGCTACCATAGCGTTTCGTAAAGTTTTTAATCTCAAGTGCGTTCATGCTTATAGGAAGAACATTGTAGCAAACAGCGCAAGAAACTCAATAGCAGACAAGACACACCATGTGCAGAAAGCTTTTAGTACAAAGCCCTGTATTCCAAGAAAATAAAAAGAGAATAGAAAACCAAAAGTTATTATTGCATAGAGTGGCCAGACAGGTATAAGTCCGTAGAAAAATAGTATAGCTAAAACAAGCAATGCAACGTACATTCCAAGACCTGCAAACGCGTTTGGAATACCAAATGTCTTAGAATACTTGCTCTTCTGCACAGTACGACACCATTCTGGTGGGAAGAATAAGCAAAGAACTGGTTTTTGTTTTAACTTGCAGTAAGTTAAATAAGAGGTGTTTCCTATCCCAATAATAGATAAAACAATTATTATTATAAGCGCTGTGCTCATATTTTAATGATTAAGAATTAATAAATTTATATATTCTACGAAATATTCTCCAACTAAAGATAGACCTAACACCCAAATGACCTCCTTTTTTCATCATAATAAGCTTACACCCTACATCTCTTGCGAATTCCTCTACTGGCTCTGGAGGGGCTATTGTATCATCTTTTGCATGCATTATCATTACTTTACTTCCATCTATATTTTCCTTTTGTCCTGCTGGGTTATAAAAAGTCCCATCACTGAGTTTCTTCCAATTAGAATCATCAAATCTATATCCTTGTCCAAATGCTTTTTTTACTGTATCACCAAGCCAGTCCAACGGCTCATCTTCGCCTTCTACTCTCCAATCTACAGCGGGAGAAATGCAGACAACTTTTTTTACTCTTTTGTCCTTGGACAATAGCATAGCAGCAGGTCCTCCAAAGCTAGAGCCTATTACCACTATCTCTGGGTTATTAATATTATGTTCCTCACCATCCCACAAACTAACAAATGATCTTTGTATGCCGTCTATTACATCTAAAATATCCTTAGTTGGTTCTTCTTGTAAAAATTGACCACCACTTTCCCATGTTCCGCGATATCTAGGAAAAAAAGACCAGTAACCTTTTTTTGATGCCAATAAATGAGCCCTCTTATTTCCTGGCAAAGTTGGCATTCCACCACAAAAAATAATTACCTTATTAGATTGTTTTTTTGGGGGAAGAAACTCGCAGACAATATCTTCTGCAAATCTTGTTCTTAACAAATGCATACCATTTGATAATAACACAACATCGCCAAAAAGGCGATGTTTATGATTTCACTTATTTAGAATTATTCTGGCAACTTGTTATATAGCCAAGCAATTAAGGCGCCTCCTACTAGTCCGTCGAAGAAACCTAAAACCACCCCCGCTAGCAATCCGCTCCAACTCATCCCATATCCTGGATACCACTCCATAATAAGTGATGTTGTGTTTGGCCACCATCCATAAAGCCAAGTACCAACAGTCATTACAAGCATGCACAGAGCAGATAATATACCAAGTGAGAGAGATAATTTTTTTACACTAAGTTTGTGTTTTCCCATATATTTATATTACATCCAAAATCCAACGTATGTAAGGTATAGTCCTACAACTAAGGAAAATACCAGAGCAGCATTCCTCCATCCACTACCCTTTGACATCTTGTCTGACCAATTAAGAACTTGTTTTGGCCAAAGTAGTATTGCTACCCATTTAAGTAGCACAACCCAACCAATGAATGTTATTAGACCTTGATAGGTCCACTCCCAAACATTGTGCGTATTCACAATAAGCATACCTAGAACTATAGCTAGCAGTCCCATAAACATCTTGCTGAGACCTGACTGTTTTAGTTCTGCCATGAGCTTATTGTACATCTCCTTGTTGAACAAAAGACTCAAACCCATCACTAGGTAAACAACACCTATAATACGGGCGAGCAGTATGGATGTTTCCATATTAATTTGTTAAGAATTAATTATCTAGAATATATCTATTGCACGTGTCATGTAGAAGAATGACTCAGCAACTGTTTTTAATGCGTTCAATACCTGTGCGAGAGGTCCCTGTTCTGATACAGATGTTTGCCCATTGTGTTGTAAGAAGCTTGTTCCAGAGCAGTGACTTGAGTCTGAGTAGCAGGCATTGTTACACCAAGTGTATCCAGCTCCTGAACATTCTGATTCTGAGTAACATGAGTATGAATCTGTTGAACATGATCCATAATTGTTTGAACCCGCCTCGTAACAACCGCTTGGACATCCAGAGCTGTCCCAAATACAACTATTTGGGCAGGTAGAGTAATTACAATCATATGAACCACCACCTGTGTTGAATCCGTTGTCTGGACAGGTTACAGAATAATCATAACTACAGTCAGAACAGCTATCACTATACTCACCAGGATCACAAGTGGTGTCATAATTACATGAACCTGATGTATAAGTATTACATGTTCCATGCATCATACAGTATCCATTACACCAAGATAGCCCTGCGTTTGTACAGTCTGACTCATTATTATAGTCTCCGGGACCATAGGTGTCACAATCTGCTGCACATGATTCTATAGTTTCTCCAGCCCCACACACTCCATCATGATTACACATTGTACCTCCAATATCACAACTTGTTGGACATGATGAGCTGTCCCACATACAACCGCCTGGACAAGCTGAGTAGTTACACGTGTTATTACCTCCACCTGTGTTAAACCCATTATCTGGGCAGGCTGTCGAATTAGTGTAACTACAGTCAGAACAATCGGCGCTGGATTCATTACTATCACATGAACCATCATAATTACACTGTCCAGAAGAACACATACTTCCAGACGAAACACATGTATTGGTATAAGTGCACCAGTAGAAATTAGACGAAGTACAATCTGCCTCATTATAACAGTTCGCAGAACTAGAACATGCTTGAGATACAGAACCTTCTTGTTTTTCTAAAGAATTTGATATGCGAATTGAGACTGCCTCTGCTGAGTCTTCAACCTCAATAAGTGTATTTGCAAAATCATCTACCGCCTCCTCTTTTGTTGTCCTCACCTGTGAAACTGCATCTTCTAAACGATCTACATTAACATCTGGATCCTCTATCTTTTGTCTCTCAATCTCTTTTAACATTCCATTACTGATATTATCTAACATCTGCTGTCCTTTAAACTGCTTGTCTGTAAATTCATTCAAGTATATTTCAACAGCAATAGGATCCTCATCTTTTATTTCTTTTAGTTTTTTGGCACTTTTCGCAGCATTATCAAGCTTACCCTCAAAACGACTGACCATTCCTGGAGTTACATGATCGAAACCTTTTTCCTCTGCAAGCTGATGAATTTCAAAAAGATGTTGATTTGCATGTTTAAACTTAAGTTCCGCATCCTTGATTGGGTCTAGTGTCATTATCTCTTGCACGTTCTGTCCAAGGCGCTTAAAAAAATGAAATGGGCTGTCTGGTAAGATCCTAGCCTCTGTCGCTCCTAAATCATCTACAGTAACAAGCTCATCACGTAATACTTCTGGTGGAGGTGCGTCTCCATTACCATTACCATTTTCCAAAACACTTTCTTCAGCAGAAATTGGTTCCGGAGTAGTCACAGTGTCAGCTTCAGAGGTCTGAGCAAACACAGGCACTGCTGTTAGTAATAAAAAAGTAGCAATCAGGATGCTACTAAACACTACCAAGCGAGCTCGAAACATTCTGCAAACTGACCAAGTAGCAGAATTGTTGTTCTTACAAAAAGAAATCATACGCATCTTTTAGATGAATTTTATATTTATAATGTAATTATAGCAAAAAAAAGACTAAAATGATTATAAATTAACTTATTTATCCACAAGTAAATTACTTTTCTTGTTTTGTATTTTATTTCACAGTTTTACACAATAACATTCAGGATGATATAATCGTTTCATAATATAACAATACAGATATGAAAAATCTTTTTTCCTTAGTATTATTAGCTCTTCTAATACTACCTGGATGTGGCTCATCAATCGTTGGCGAAAAAATGTCTTCTGGACATGACTCATGGTTGCTATATACAAATGAATCAGAAGGTTTTGCTATCCCCTACTTAGACAGCTGGTATGTGCAAGAATATGAGGTTCCGGCAGGTGTACCTTTTGCAATGATAGGTTTTGATAGAGACCCAATCGCCCACACAGCACCACAAAAAGAAGATAATGGTAGGGTAGTTGTACAGGTATACACTGGGGCATATATGGACAAACTTGGAGAAAAACAAAAGGATAAGCCTGGATACACAAGTGAGGAAAAAGTTTTTGGTGATTCTACGGGTGTAGAAATATCCATTGATACAACAAACCAAGGTAAGCAGTTTATGACATCTGTAGAAAAGAATGGAAAGACATTTATAGTCTCAACTGATGAATTAATTGACGAAGAAGATATAAATACATATAAAAAGATGGTGGAAGGACTAAGCTTAGACTAAAAATAAACAAAAAAACCACCCATACTAGGGTGGTTTTTAATATACTACATTATTACTGTCTTGGTCTCCAGATTATTAGCGTAGTAATCGCTCCTAGGAGCCCAAAAAACAAATCCTTCATTGTGTCCGCCAAACCTTCTTGCATATATGTTCCAAGATAGTAGTCAGAAAGAAACTCATGCCATTCCCAAACAATTGTAATAAGCCCAACAAAACTCACAATACAAAAAAACCACAGAACATCCGGCTTAATCTTCCAATGAAGGCTTTTAGAATATACATTCCATATTTTGACTATGGCCCAAGTAGCAACACTTCCACCCACAAAATGCAGAAGAACATCAATTCTTGGGAAAGATTCATACATCCCTTTTCTCCAAATATAGATATTAACCAAATAAATAACTACTAATGGCAATAAAATCAGAAATGTTTTTTTTATTCTTTTCCTCATAATTATTTGTTTGGAATTGCGCAAGAACTTGGATTGGCAATTTTCTCACATATAATATAGATTGAAACCAGCAATAAGAGAATACCAATAATCCCAAACTCTGCGCCATGGAGTGGTAATTTCGTTGTAATGAATGTCGTAGTGGAAAGCCCAAACACAGAAGTGATAAGTATTGAACCGCATGCAGAACAACCAATACCAAAAATACCACTTACGATGCCAAAAATACCTAACCCAGACGCACGTCCTAGTTTTATTTTACTGCGCACGTAATATGTAACTATGGACACATTTATCCCTGCCAGAATGGAAATTATTATTGTTGAAATTTGTGAGGACAGTGTAAAACCTGATTTAAAATACTCTATAGATGTCCAAAACAACATGGCTTTTTCTAGTAAGCTATGTTTTTCAGATCCGATTACATATCCAAGGAAGGAGTAGTTTGCGAGAAATATAGCTGAAAGAAAGAAAACCAAAAAAACAACAACAGACAATACTACATAGGTAGGCTTAGTCATTATGTCTTTCCAACATTTTTTTACTGCTTTCATAAGATATTTATCTTATCAAGAATAACAATGCATGTAAATTAAAAAACCCCCGTTGTGGGGGTTTTTTCTCATTCTATACCTTACTACATGTTGTTTTAATTAGTGCTGCGCAAACCTCATATGGATCCATATTTGCAGCTGGCCTACGATCCTCCAAATATCCTTTTCTGTTATTTGCAGTTTCCATTGGTATGCGAATAGAAGCCCCCCTATCGCTTACTCCATACCGAAAATCGTGAATGCTGCATGTTTCATGCAATCCAGTTAGACGTTCCACATTATAAGCACCATATATTTTCATGTGTTCCTCATGTTTTTCTCTTAGCTTTTCACAAGCTTCGTTTATTACATCCAAACCACCTTCTGCTCTCATCCTCTTTGTAGAAAAGTTTGTATGCGCACCTGCACCATTCCAATCACCTTTTACCGGTTTTGGATGAAGTGTTGCACTTACTCCAAAATCTTCTGATATGCGATATAGCAACCAACGAGATAGCCAAAGCTGATCAGCAACCTCTAATGGATCAAGTGGACCCACCTGAAACTCCCACTGCCCTGGCATTACCTCAGCGTTTACCCCAGAGATAGAAAACCCCGCCTTAAGACAAGCTTCTAGATGAGCTTCTACAATCTTACGTCCAAATACTTCATCAGCCCCAACTCCACAATAATATCCTCCTTGCGGAGCAGGAAAACCTCTATCTGGCCACCCAAGAGGTTTTAATCCATCATAAAAAGTGTACTCCTGCTCTATTCCAAACCATGCTTCCTCATCTTTATACATATTAGCAACCTCACAAAGCTCCGCACGAGTGTTGCTTTTATGAGGAGTTCCATCTGGGTTTAGAACCTCACACAGGACAAGTATATTATCTCCCCCTCTGATTGGATCCTTGAAGAAAGAAGCTGGTTTTAGCATGCAATCACTATTTTCTCCTTCTGCCTGCTTGGTGCTGGAACCATCAAAACCCCAGAATGGTATGTCTTCTAAAAGTCTTATATGTTCATGTATTATCTTTGTCTTGGTCCTCAATTTTGCTACTGGTGTTTGTCCATCTATCCAAATGTACTGGGCTTTAATTTTTGCCATATTGATTTATAAAAAATAAAAATAAGCGTGACAGGCTTTTTTCATATATATTTTATCAAACTGAGTTTTATTTGCAAAGAGGCACTTGTTCCCTACCTTTTTTTCTTCAGAACTGGGTGTTGCCCAAATCTACCCCTTAGTGCAGATACTATTTTACCAGCATAGCTGGGGTGTGTTTGTGAATATAGTCTAAATTTAAACGCTTCGTGAATAACCTTATCCCTAACTTTCATTTCATGTGCTGTTTTTACTGTCCATTGACCTTCTCCAGAGTGGTGAACCTTTCCACTAATTGGTTTTAGATCCTCTCCATATAATGTAAATGCTTCGCGGAGCCATGTAATAAGATGAGACTCTATTACGCTACCATTATCGTACACATCAGCAATCCTACCTAAATCCAATTTATATTTTGATTTCTTCATAATCTCAAAACCTTCACCTATTGCTTGCATCATTCCATATTCTATTCCATTATGAACCATTTTTACAAAATGTCCCGCTCCTATGCCTTCAAAAAACTCATACCCATCCTTCTGTGACATATCTCTAAAAATAGGCTCTACTGTTTTATACAAAGCCTTAGAACCACCAATCATTACGCATGCTCCATTTCTTGCCCCAGCTGGACCTCCAGACACTCCTGCATCTAGAAATCTAATCCCATATTTTTTAAGTTTTTTTGCTCGTGAAATTGTGTCTTTATAATATGAATTACCTCCATCTATCACTATATCTCCTTTTTCTAAGTACTTTGTGAGCCCTTCTTCTCCGAACATGGTTTCATCTACTGGCTTTCCTGCAGGAACCATAATCCACACAATTCTTGGTGTTTTAAGTTTTTTAACAAGTTCTTTTATAGAATAAGCCCCCACCATCCCCTCTTCCACAAGCTTCTTTGTTTCATCCTCTGATCTGTTATATCCAACCATCTTCCAATTCTGCTCCATTAACTTGCGTGCTATTCCACCTCCCATACGCCCAAGTCCAATTATACCCACCTGCTTCTTTAGCTCACCATAAGTTTTTTCTAATTTCTTTTCTGCCTTTTCACTAATTTTATTTGTATTCTTTTTATATGTAAGTAAAGGGGTTAGGTTTTTCTTCCATGCAAGAACGTATGGGTCTATAGCTCTCCACATTGCAGAAACCTCCTGCTTATTAATAAACCATGTCTGATCACCTGCAATACAGGCATTAATTAATTTTGCATATTCTTCTGTATACTGCCTCTTCTCCTTTTTCTTATAAAGAAAGAAATCAAATTCTCTTTTTTGCATTGCAGAGACAAAGCCTGGTTTCTTTGCTATAAATGACACACGTATGCTTTCATCTGGAGCAATTGTAAGTATCACCTGATTGTTTGAGTGTTTGTCAGCTGGACACAGGCACGGCACAGAGTGTTTAAATGTAACAATTATATCCTTCCTAGCTTTCCCCATTCTCTTTCCCGCTTCTATTGTAATTGGCACTCCTCCCCACCTAGGTGAATCTATTTCTGTACGTAATTTAAAGTAGGTCTCCACTTTCGATTTCTTATTCACCCCCTCTATTTTATTATATCCAGCATATTGAGCCCTATAACTTTTTCTTCCTGCCTGCTGTATTGTTGGTTTTTGTAGCCTTTTAAGAACAGTAGCACGAGCTCTGCGTATTCCATCAGCATCCATCGATGGAGGAAAATCCATTGTAAGAAGCGCAACCATAGAAAGCATATGATTTTGCCCAACATCTCTTAATGCACCAACAGTTTCATAGAATGAGCCTCTGTCCTCTGCTCCAATCTCCTCCCACAGTTTCATTTCTATACTTTCTATATTTTTATTATTCCAAGAATGTTCAAAAAGATTATTTGAAAAACGGAAATTCATTATCCCTTGTACCATTTCTTTTCCTAGATAATGATCTATGCGGTATATTTGTTCTTCCCTAAAACAAGAAAGTGTTTTCTCTAATGCTAGTGCTGTCCTTGCGTTACTACCAAATGGTTTCTCTATAATAATACGTGACCACCCTTCATCCCCTCCACAAGGTTCTGCTAATTTAGAACGCTTAAGATTATTTACAATTGGTTGTATGAACTTAGGAGGTACAGCAAGATAAAAGATTTTGTTAGAGCAGGTCTTCCATTCATCATCCACACGACCAAAGTGTTCTGCTAATTTTACAAACGTTTTGTATTCTGTAAAAGAACCTTTCTGAAAATGAAAAAGTTGGAGGAATTTTTCTGCAGATTTCCTAGATTTTACTATTCTTTTCTCTTTTAATATTTCAAAAACATGATTACGAAAATCTTCATCTGTCATCTTTCTGCGAGAAAAACCTAATACCCTAAAAAACTTTGGCAATTTTTTTTCTGTAAACAAAAAATGTAGTGATGGAACAATTTTCTTAGTCATTAAATCACCAGTTGCGCCGAACACTACAAATACAGTTGGAAGATTGTTGACAGGCTTAAGCATAAATAGTAAATATCAGCCTTAATTATACATTATTGACAGCTTTAATTAAACTTGTTAGTGTTTGTGTGCAATCGCTCGTGTACACATGCCAAGCAGGAGGATATTGTGAGTACACAGTTAGAAAAAGAGATGAGGGCCCGTGAGCAACAGAGGATCAACATGCGAATCCGTAAGCGACTTGCCGACCAACAGAAGAGAGAGAAGCCCGGTGCTCATCGGCGAGAAGGCATCGGTGGGTCGTTCTTCTCGATACACCCGCGAGGATGTGCTTGCTGGGGATGTGACCACGGCATCATTATTTTCTGAACAGAAACCCGGGTGCTAGAATTGCCCGAAACCACAAAGGAGGAAAAGATGGGTAAAGGACATTCAAGCAACAAGATGCGACAACGAAGTAGGCGTCGCAAGATGAAGAACCGTGTGGCTCGACACGCGGACGACATCAAGAGGTGGCGCAAGCTCTTCCAGAACGCCAAGGTCAGCGGGGATACTCTGCCACTTCGTCCGTGGGCGAAGCGCTGCCTTGATGGTGGCGGTGAGCTTGTGAAGCCTCCGGCGTCCTGGACATGCATGGCAAAGGTGCGTGGATACGACTATCGAGGTCGATCTGTGATCGAGACATGTCTCGCAGAGAACAACGGACGACGAGAGAAGTGCAGAAAATGCAAAGCCAACCGACCCAAGTAGACGACATCAAGGGGAACAAGCCTCCGCAGTGAACCTTCACTCCGGAGGTTCATTGTTTTTATAAGGTAAAATTAATTCACTTGCTAGTTTCATCATTTGATAAACTAGTAAATCATAAAACACCTTTATAGGTGCTTTATGATTTGTCTGGTTTTTTACTTTAATTCTATACTTTCAATCACAATAGGATCAACAGGAACATCTCTTGCTCCAGTTTGGGCGCTTTCCATTTTCTCAACAACATCCATTCCAGCAACAACATATCCAAAGTTTGTATGATGTCCATCTAGCCATGGAGTTGCATCTGCTGTAACAATGAAAAATTGAGAACCGTTTGTGTTTGGTCCAGAGTTTGCCATAGCCAAACTCCCACGAACAAGTTTATTAGAATTAAACTCATCATCAAACTTATAGCCAGGACCACCTGTACCCCACGTCATGGTATTATCTCCCTTACTATTTGGATCACCACCTTGAATCATGAAGTCAGCAATTATACGATGAAACTTTGTTTCATTATAGAAACCATCTTCTGCAAGTTTTAGGAAGTTTTCTACTGTCTTTGGTGAGTCTGCTCCATAAAACTCAACTGTAATATCCCCCATGTTTGTCTTAAGCGTTGCTTGCTTATATTTTTCTACTAATGTACTTTCCACATTTTTTTGATTATCTAAATTAATATCTTTTTTAGTTTCCTGTGTAGCAGGTGCTGTACAGCCCGCACCCAACAAAACCACCGCTAGGGTTACAATTCCCCATCCCTTAAACTTGTGTTTCATATGTTTTTATTAAAATGTATTTTAGTGCCTTATGATGTTACCAGAAAAGTTATTTTTTCTCAATACCAACCAAAAACACCTCTTTGTGAGGTGTTTTTAATTTCTTTTATTTTTCAGTCCTATTCCTACTGCGACCACTCCTATTTCTACCACCTGAAGATCGTCTCTTATTTTTTTTAGAGGACTGCCCACCTCTTCCCCTATATCCCGATCTCTTTCTAGAATGTCTACCACCAGAAGATCTGTGTTTTTCTTCACGAGGTGGTTTTTCTCTTTCTGGAGGAAGCTCTGGGAGAGATAGTACAGGTAATGATTTTCTAATTAATCTTTCTATTTTCTTTACATCTGCCTTCTGAGATGGGGTAACAAATGATACAGCTTTACCAGACCTACCTGCTCTTCCTGTTCTACCAATTCTGTGCACATAATCCTCAGAATTATCTGGAAGATCAAAATTAACTACAAGTGAGATATCTTTTACATCTATTCCACGTGCTGCAATATCTGTTGCAACCATAATACGAAATTTTCTTTTCATAAATCCTTCCAAGGCTGCTTTCCTCTGTGGTTGAGAACGGTTTCCATGAATTTCTGTAGCTGTATGACCCATGTTGCGTATATCTCTTGCTATACGTTTTGCTCCATGTTTAGTACGTGAAAATATTAGTGTGGTGTCATTACGATATTTTTGTAGTAGTGAATCCAGCAAACGCATTTTGTCATTTTTTCTTACAACAAATATTTCCTGCACTACATTTTCTGCTGATGTTCCTTGTGGTGCAATCTCTATTCGTAATGGCATTTTCATGAAAGCGCTTGCAAGTGCAGAAATAGATTTGGGCATTGTGGCAGAGAACAACATTGTTTGTCTCTCTTTTGGTAAGGCTTTTAGTATACGCTTAATCTCTGGCAAGAAGCCAACATCCAGCATACGGTCTGCCTCATCCAGAGTAATTATGCTTACACGGCTTAGTTTATACATTCCTTGCTTCATTAGATCTGCTAATCTTCCAGGAGTCGCAATAACTATGTGTGGATTATTTCTCAGTGCTTTTACCTGCGCATGCTGAGACACACCTCCAATAATTACAGCTGTACGCATTCCAAGGGGAGATCCTATTTGTCTGAGAGCACTCTCAACCTGTAAAGCAAGTTCTCTGGTCGGCACAACAACAAGACCTTGTCCTTTATTCTGCGCTATACGCTGAATCATTGGAATACCAAAAGCTAAGGTCTTTCCTGTACCTGTTTGTGCAATACCAACAACATCTTTTCCTTCTATAGCCCCAGGAATGATTTGGTGTTGGATTGGAGTAGGATTAATGAATCCTTTTTGTGAAAGAATAGCGAGAAAATTCTTTGCTATCCCGAGGTCGCTAAAGCGACTTACTGTTTGTTCTTTCTGTATCATATATTATGTCTGACCCGATGTTCTTAATAGTAATATATTGATACGAAAAAGATTCGAGTCGCTTGACGAGGTTCATCAAGCATTAATGAATAAGGCAGTATACCACAACAATCATAGTCTGTCAAGGTGTTATCAAACACAACAAAAAACTCCCACCAAATTGATGGGAGTCCTTTATTTAAGCTATTACGCTTTCTTAACCTGTGAAGCTGCTGGTCCTTTTTGACCTTCAGTTACTTCAAAGGTTACTTCATCACCTTCACGCAAGTCGTTGTATTCAACATCGACAAGCTCACTTGAGTGGAAAAAGAGATCTTTTTCAGCACCCTCGTAGGTAATGAAACCGAAGCCACGGTCTGTAAGACGCGCGATCTTTCCTGTTTGCATAGATTCTAAAGAAACTAATGAATAATGTCCCAAATCTTACTACTATAGTACAAAACTCGACTTAGTTTCTCTTACAGTGTTTGATCTGTTACGCAATACTATAGCAGAATAAGCCAAATTTGTCAAGTGCTAGTATAAGTCTCTTTTATAAACCATATATGCCTTACAAAAGAGAGTGGTGGTGCGTTCACACGAGGTGAATACATCTCCCACTCTTTGGTTTTAATTTGTATACAAAAGCCATATCATGAAAAAACGTATTGTTAAGCGACTTTTGCTCCCCCGGTAGGACTCGAACCTACAAGCATCCACGTTAACAGCGTGGCGTTCTACCAATTGAACTACAGGGGAATAAGGAAATGAAACAAAAAATCCCGCTCTCGCGGGCTTGTCTATATAACAATAAATACCCGCGCTAGAGCGAATTATTATTATTGTTATTTACACGTTTCATTTTCATACAAGTATTATAGCAGAAAACTGGAGTTTTGTCAAATTACCTCATGGTTTAAAAACCTTCTTCCTATGATTGACCATCCTAAAGAAATTTGCTAAGCTTAGCATAATCAACCTACTTCGGACGGTTGAAAGGAGGAACGAATGACAAATACAGCAACACCCAAAGGTCTGCGACTTGTCCGGCCATGGGATCAAAGGCTTTGGAACATAGAGCTCGGGTTCGATCAGCCCACGCCTGCACCTACGCTTGGCGAATGCATGTATCGTGAAGTGTTCGAAGCTCTGGTCAGAGGCCTTCGTGCACGAAGAGAGGTGTCGCCAGCTTCCACAGTATGGATGACACGAGAGCTGGTCTACAGCAATCATCCACTCAACGGAAAGATCGCAGTCGCACATGACAAAGCGGTTACGTTTGAGCCACCGCAAAACCAAGACGGAAGCAAGGTTTGGACAGTCATCTTCTTCATCGACCCAATGCCGTTTGCTCTGTGGTCACACACGGCATATTACGCCGTGGTCACATTCAGTCGCAACGCACAACTGGTCACTCTCGAGAAGCGATGCATGCCACCAGCAGGTGCCACCACATCCGGACACAAACCTCTGTGGATTGACGTATCAAGACGCTTCCGAGGAGTGTTCCTTTCCGTGCGGACAAGAAGCTGAACTCACGGTTCACTGTTATTCAAAAGCCCCCAAGGCCGACTTCGGTCCTGGGGGTTAATTGTTTTTAGTAATAGCTTGGTTACTTTTTTTTATTCTTATCCGGTTTTATACCATACTGCTTCATTGCATCTTCCTGCGCTTTCTTCGCCATTGCCTCCCCCTTCTTTTCTGCTCTTTTTGTCATTACAAAACCAATTACCCAATTAATTACTCTTCTTATTATGTATTGTGGTGATGTGTTCATATAATTATACTATTCCTATAATATCAGTCACGTCTTCCATGGTAGCTTCTGCAACTTCTGTCGCCTTATCTGCTCCGTCTATTAGAATCTCAGCTATAGCATCATGGTTTTTAAGCAGTGCTTTTCTTGTTTTCCTAAAATCTGCAAAATAATCTCCTATAGCTACCCCCACTTCTTTTTTTAGGTCGCCATAACGTATGTCTCCTTTCTTTTCTGCAGATACAAATTTCTTGTGGGTTTTAGGGTCTCCAAAATGTTCTAATAATGCTAGTAGGTTTGTAACTCCAGGCGCTTTCTTTCCTCCAGAAGTTGCTGTTACAGCTTTTTTGAGTTTGGATTCTATTACTTTTGGCTCATCTGCCAATTCTATGACATGCCCAAGTCCTAAACTTTTGCTCATCTTCTTTTCTGGAGCTAATAGACTCTTAACACGTGGTGTTTTTGTAAGAACAGGCTTAGCTTCTGGGAAATATTTTTTGTACTTATTATTAAACCAGCGTGCAATGTTGCGAGTTAACTCAACATGCTGTACCTGATCCTCTCCAACAGGCACATGTGTTCCTTTATACAATAATATATCTGCAGACTGCAGGACTGGGTATGTAAACAAGCCGGTGTTTATATTCTTCTTTTGTTCTGCACTCTTTTCCTTAAACTGAGTCATACGAGAAAGTTCTGCAACTGGAGTAACGGTACTAAAAATCCAAGATAGCTCTGTGCAAGCAGGTACGTGTGATTGTACCCATAGAGTTGTTCTTTTTGGGTCTATTCCAGAAGCAATAAGCTCTGCAACTGTGCGAGTAATTTGCTCTCTTCTCTCTTTTGCTGTCATTTCACCAGTCAAAGAGTGTAGGTCTGCTATAAAAATATACATCTCGTATTGGTTAGAGTTTTGTAACTCCACCCAATTTTTTACAGCTCCTAAATAATTACCAACATGTAAGTTGCCTGTTGGTTGAATCCCCGAAACAATAATTTTTTTTGCCATATAAAATAAAATACAGTATGCATAGCATACCGTATTTTTGTAATTTGCTCAAGCAACTATATAACTTTTCCATTAACAACATTCCTATTTCCTTTTTCTGGTAACAACCAAGCAGCTAATATGTATACAATGAGAAGTGGAAAGACGTGTGTGATAAGAGTAAGAAGAACATACACAAGCCTAACTATATTTGGATCTTTATTAAGATACTCAGCAAGACCTCCACACACACCTGTAAGCACTCTTTGTTTTTTTGATCTGTATAGTTTTTTCATATATTGATTATATTACACTTCTATTACAACTGGCAACACCATAGGTCTTTTTTGTGTCTTTGTGAATATAAACTGCCCTATCTTGTCACGAATATCATTTTTTACTTGATTCGTATCTGCCCAGTTCTTTGGATCTGATTCTACAACCATTTTTCTTACACGCTGTCTTATTCCTTCAATAACTTCTTTGTTATCTTTTAGGAAAACAAAACCTCTAGAAATTATGTCTGGATTCTGCGTTAGTTTGCCTGTCTTAGAACGGATAGTAGCTATAACAACAACCATTCCATCTTCTGCAAGGACTTGGCGATCCCTTAGGACAACATGCTGAGAATCACTTACACCAAGACCGTCTACAAACACATAGTCACTTGGTGCTTTTTGTTTTAATGTAGTTACTCCTTTTTTGCTCATTTCTATTACTGTTCCATTATCTGGGACAATAATTTTATTTTCTTTAAAACCATCTTTTACAGCTAGTGTCTTTGCTTCCTTTAGAAAGAAGTGGTTAGCATAAACAGGAACGTAATAATCTGGTCTTATTTGTTTTATTATCTCCATAATATCTGTGCGTGTAGCATGCCCAGAAATATGAACATCCATAACATCACCATGAATTACGTTGTCGCACTGTCTATATATGTTATCTTTTAGTCTTTGAATTGTTCTTTCATTTCCAGGAATAATGGATGATGAAAATATAACAGTATCACTTTTTCTAAGTTTTACTGTCCTGTGATTTCCACTTGCAATGCGGTTAAGGACAGCATTCTCTTCTCCCTGAGCACCTGTACACACAATAACAACCTGCTTTTCTGGGTATTTGTCTATTTTTTGCACATCTCCGACGGTTCCCTCTGGTATTTTTACATACCCAAGTTTCTTAGCAATTTCTATGTTCATCTTCATACTATAACCATCCAGAGCAACCTTCTTTCCAAGTTTTTTTGCAGCTTCTATTACCCACTTAACACGTTCAACCTGAGATGAGAAGGTTGCAATAATAACACGACCAGGAGCTTGTCTAATAATGTCTTGCAGATTCTTGTACATTTCTTCGTACGTACCATGTCTTTTTTCGTTAAGAGAGCCGAGGCTTTCTAGCATAAGCATGGTGGGTTTTGTTTTTATCTTTCTCAAATAACTATATTCCAGATGAGTCTTTCCTTTTGCGTCTCTTTCCATCGTCCAGTCTCCAGGATGGATAATAGCACCAGCTGGGGTTTCCAAAACCACACCCATTGAGTCCATTATTGAATGTTCTACTTGAAAAAAAGAAACTTTTATTTTTCCTAATGTAATCTTATCCTTAAGATTCTTTACAGTTACTATTTTTAGTTTCTTTGCTGTACCTTTTTTATAGTCCTCTTGCTTGTGCTTAATAAGAGCTAGTGTAAGAGGTCTTGCTACAATTGTAGGATTACCTAGCTTTTCCAATACAATTGGAGCTCCGCCAATATGATCTAAATGTCCGTGAGTAAATATAACCCCTCTTATATTCTTTTCTTTTCCTTCTAGGTACTTTGTGTTTGGAATTATATAATCTATACCTGGCTGGTCTTCTTCTGGAAACTGTATTCCAACATCAATAATAACAATATCGTTTTCATATTCAAATATTGTCATGTTACGCCCAACTTCCTCACATCCTCCAATTGGAATAATACGAAAAGTTCCTTTTGCTACTGGAGGAATCTTGTGGTTGTGCTGTATATTTCCTCCAACTTCACGTGTGCGCACTTGAGGCCTTTGTGGCTGTCTACGTGTCTTACGTCGACCACCCTTTTTCCTATCTACCTTGTGGCGTACAGATTTTTTAGAAGTATGTTTCGCACTAGCCTGTGTTTGTGTTTGGTTCTGTTTTGTTACTTTCCGCTTTTTAGCACGTCTGGCACCACTATTTCGTCCAACATTAGGACGATTCTTACGAGTTTGTATCATAAAAATACATTGATTAATTAAGTTGTAAATGATAGTTGCGCTATTCCTAATTATTTTTAGGATTTTGCATGGAAGATTACTTCATTTACTTATTTGAATGAATTTTAGTGCACCAATAGTGGGATTCGAACCACACATTTTGCTATTTTCGTATATAACAATTTCACCAGATTGGCTTACGTGGAAAAATTATCTCCACTTCTTTTTTGTTTTTATGTACCAATGTGTAACATCTGCAAATCTATCGCTCGGAGCAAAGATCTTTTCAACCTCCATACCTTTGATACTATCCAACACTGCATACGTGTATATTGGAGTATAAAGGAAAATTGCAGGCTTATCTTCTAATATGGTATCTTGGAATTTTTTGTATAACTTATCCAACTCTTCTTCATCACTCGTCTCTCTTACTTTTTCTAGTATATCATCTAACTTGCGGTTTACATACCTAGATAGGTTCAATCCAGGGAAGTCTATTTGTGTTGAGTGCCAGAACGGATACTGGTCTGGGTTTTCACCAACAATTAGACCGTATAATAATACATCGTATTTTCTAGGCTTAAGAATTTCACGAGAGATGTCTCGTGATGGAACAAATCTAACTTCTGTCTTAACACCAATCTCTTGCCAATATCCAGCAATTAATTGGGATGCTTTTTTGTACTCTGGAGTATCACTTGTAACTAATGTAATTGATAGAAGTTCTTCATCATCATTTTTACGATAGAAAGTTTGTGCCTCAGTTAACTCCTCTTCTAGAAGAGTACTAACATGTTTTTCCAACTCTAGCTGTTGTGTACTTGTTACACTCTCTTCTGATTCATCTACTAGCTCATCAATTATAAATGAATCTTTGTGCTCTGCCAAAAGCTCTGTCCTTCTTATTTCTCTATACTCCTCAGCACTTAAACGCTTCCAGTCTTTGTCTAGTAACTCATTTGCTTCTGTAATACTAAAAGATTCTGCTTCTATCTGATCTGTATAACCGGGAGAGCCTGGAAGTAGTGGTCCATCAATAACCTGACCCTCACCTGACAAGCTTTGCTTAACAATACGATCCTTGTCCAAAGCTTTGGTAAGAGCTGTACGCACATCATCATCCTGCAACGCTTCCAATCTTTTCTGATTTAAAAACAGAGCTGTATATTGAGGTAAACGCAGTGTCCTTAGAAGAATATGCTTACGCTCTACCTTATCTCTAAGATCAAATGGAACATAGCTAAGCGCTGTAACCTTCTCATCTCTCAAAGCATTGATAGCCCCATCCGTTCCTTCATATTCTACAAAAAATCTAAATACAAAATCTTGTATATATGCTATCTCGTCATAAAAATTTTCAAACCTCTCCAGTTCGAAACTATAAATAAACCCTGTCTCGTCTTTTGCTAACTTCTTAAACAGAAAAGGTCCTGTACCAACTGGTTGCAAATTTCTTTGTGCAAGCCCAATCCTATCTGGGGCAATATCAAACCAAACATGTTCTGGCAAAACACCAACTGTGAGAGTAGACAAGAACGGCTGAAACGGTTCTGATAATGTGAACTCCACAGTATAGTCATCCAAAGCCTCAGTATTAACACCCTCAAAAGCTACTCTTAGAGGACTGTTCACTAAAGGATCCTGTATGGTTTGTATTGTAAAGATAATATCATTAGATGTAAAAGGCTCTCCATCATGCCAGGTTACATCTTCTCTCAATTTAAATGTGTATGTTTTCTTGTCTTCACTAATCTCATAACTTGCACCAAGATCTGGAACAAGCCTCTGTTCACTATCATACTTCATTAAACCTGAATATACTAAACGCACAATATCTCTGTCTACATCATTAACAGAAGAAAACACTGGATTAATACGTTGAGGTGTTCCAACAACAGCCTCTATGTGTTTTCCCCCAACAGCTGGTATATCTGCATGACTTCTTCCAATTAAGACAGCGCCACCCCAAACAATACTTATGGCAAAGATAATAACGCTTGTCTTAAAAATAATATACTCGGATGGACTAAGAATTTGTTTAATGTGACGAATCTGTTGCCACTTTGGCCAAGTTCTTTTTCTTATACGCCTTAAAATCGCAATGTCATGATTACGAGAAATAAGTGGCTTTTTACCACGGAGACGATTAAAGCGTCGTTGTATATAATGAAGAAATCGTTTATGCACACGAATACGGAAAGTCAATTAGGTAAATAATTACAGAATTGACAAACGAATTATACTAGATGTGACAGAAGTGCCACGCTGAAGAATACGATGGATATTACTATGGTTGCCTTGTGCAATACCAAGTCAATACCCCTTTTTGTTGTAAACATAGTCCCAGAACCACCAAATGCTGCACCAAGTCCTGTTCCTTTTTGCTGTAACATAACTACTGTAATTAGTGCTATTGCAAGCACCACCTGAGTAATTGTTAGAATATTTTGAATCATATTATATAGAGTATAGCATGAATTGAGTCCTCCTTCAATCGAGCGTCATTATATATAATATAGGCAAAAATGTCAATAGTCCACCATATCATTGACAATAAAATGCCCCCGTGCTATAATCTCGCCACTATGAAAAAAGACCTACATCCAACTAGTCACCCAGTAGTATTCGTGGATACATCATGTAATGCTGAGTTTGTGACTACGTCTACACTAAAATCAGAAGAAACACGTAAGATAGATGGTGTGGATCATTTTGTTATACCAGTAGAAATTTCATCTGCTTCACATCCTTTCTATACAGGAAAGCAAATTCTTGTGGACACTGCTCGTCGTGTTGAGAAATTCCAAGAGCGTGCCAAAAAACAAGCAGAGGCTTCTGCTACAAGAAAAGGTAAAAAGGCAAAGAAGGCAAAGTCTTCAGTAAAAAAAGATAATAAAGCAAAGGCAGAGAAGAAAGACAAGAAAGAAGATTCAAAATAGCCAACCAAATATAAAGGCAGGCGTTATTCGTCTGTTTTTTATTACTCGTGTATAATATACCTCAATAAAAATATGGAAGACAAATATATAAAAATCAAAGATAAGTTTAATGAACTAGAGCAGGCACTCCAAGACCCTGCTGTTATTGGTGATCAAAACAAGCTAAGGAAAATTTCTCAGGAATACAGTGAACTAAAAGATGTTGTAGAAAAAATAAAAGAGTTGGACAACATATCAAAGGAGCTTGGTGAGGTAGAGGCAATAATAGCAAGCGAACAAGATGAGGAGCTCAGGACCCTTGCGTCTGGAGAAGTATTAGAACTTCGTGATAGGAAAAAAATTATGGAGGATGAGTTGGCTATCGCAACCAGACCAAAAGATCCTATGGATAAGAAAAATGTAATAATAGAAATACGAGCGGGTGCTGGTGGTGATGAGGCTGCTCTTTTTGCTGGAGATCTTATGCGCATGTACTCAAAGTACGCAGAAAGCAAAAAGTGGAAAGTACAACTTCTAAGTGAAAATAGAATCGGAATTGGTGGATATAAAGAAGTTATATTTTCCATAGAAGGAACAAACGTATATGCAGACATGAAATACGAGATGGGGGTTCATAGAGTACAGAGAGTTCCAGATACAGAAAAACAGGGGCGTATCCATACATCAACAGCTAGTGTGGCTGTACTTCCAGAAATAGAGGAAGAGGAAATTGAAATTAAACCACAAGACCTAAGAATAGATACATATTGTGCGAGTGGTCATGGTGGACAGAGTGTTAACACAACCTACTCTGCGGTGCGCATTACTCACATACCAACCGGATTGGTGGCACAGTGCCAAGATGAAAAATCCCAGTTAAAAAATAAAGATAAAGCAATGGGAGTTTTACGTGCCCGTATCTTTGAAGCTGAACAAGAAAAGAAAGATGCGGAGCTCTCTGAAAAGAGAAAAAAACAAATAGGAACTGGTGATAGAAGTGAAAAAATTCGTACATACAACTATCCTCAGGATAGGATTACAGATCATCGAATAAAAGAGAGTTGGAATAACATAAACACTATTTTAGAGGGTGATATTTCTAGTGTTATAGAATTACTGCGTAAAGCTGATTATGAAAAATTGGACGAAGGA
Organism: uncultured Gammaproteobacteria bacterium; assembly: GCA_964612105.1. Lineage (GTDB taxonomy): Bacteria > Patescibacteriota > Patescibacteriia > Magasanikbacterales > UBA922 > CAZTEU01. The sequence goes on from CAZTEU010000002.1 coordinate 86,858, forward strand.
GAAGACAGTTAAACAACTATTGAGTAGCTCCCCTATTGACTCTTTGGATGCGGAATTACTCATTGCAAATATACTCGCGAAAACACGCGAGTTTATAGTTTCACACCCAGAGTTAGTTGTTGGTTTTTTTGATAGATTAAAATATTATAGAGCTGTTTCAAAAAGAAAGAACAATACTCCTATTGCATACCTACTGGGATACAAGGAGTTTTATGGACTAGATTTTATTGTAAACAAAAATACTCTCGTACCAAGACCAGAAACTGAATTGCTTGTTGAGGAAGCACTGAAGCATATTACAAACGCAGATGTTCTTATAGATATAGGTACTGGTAGCGGCTGTATCCCTATCTCTATACTCAAAAACACAAAAAACAATATTAACACTGTTGCGGTAGATATATCCCAATCTGCAATTAATGTTGCAAGGAAAAATGCAAAAAAGCATGGAGTAAATATAGAATTCTTGCGAGGTAGTCTACTGACCCCAATAAAGAAAGAGATCTTACTGGGTAAGAAAGTAGTAATTACAGCCAATCTCCCATATCTTACAGAATCACAATATAATAATGAGATGTCCATAAGAAAAGAGCCAAAGGATGCACTTGTTGCAGAGAAAAAAGGACTTGCCTTATATATGGAATTAGTTGATCAGATAAAGGATATAGACAGTAAAATTATAGCTATTTTTGAGATAGATCCAAGCCAGGAAAGTCTATTGAAGAGCTATATTAAACATAAGTTGGGTATAGAGGACATAAAAACAGTTGAAGATCTTGCTGGCCATACAAGATTGGTGATATTTGGCTAAAAAAGCATTGAAACTTGACAAATAAGCCAATTTATGATATTGTCCTTAGTCTCTCATATGGTTAGTGGCGCATGTCTATAAGCGTAGACATGCCCCACTAACGATGATGAGAACCCGCCAAACGAGTCATATCTCGTAGGCACGGAGGTCAACATGGCTACCAAGAATGGAGTCCCTGATAGCAAGACTGAGGTCCTGTGGTTCAGGACTGGAGACCCAGAAAAGAAAGGTCTTATACTGCTTGGAAACTTGAAGTTGCTTGTCAACTTCGAGCCAGATGAGCCGGTGGTACCAGCCTGGTTTGGAAGCGCCGAACGTATACACCAACTTATAACTCAGCTCAGAGGGGCTGGTGTAAAGGTTGAGACGTGCGCTCTGAAGACGTTCCTGAAAAGAACGAACTCAACCAAAATCAATCTCCGCATCCCTGACAAGAACACCATCTACTGCTACACAGTGCTCAGAAGTATGGTGAATGACATCAAACGTCATGCGGATAGAATCCGCATTCTCAACGATAACTTGTCAGAAGAAACGCTTTTGGAGCGAGCTCTAACAAGTTGGCTTTCCGAATGTTCTGGAATTGAGTTCTCCCACCTCGAAAGAGTTTGGAATGCATCTCCAGCTGAAGTACGTCGTGCGCTCGGACCAACAGCCAAAAACATGTTCAAGAGTTGATCAGATTGCTCACATGCTGAGCGAAAAGATCACGGACAACCTGCGGGAGCTTCGCGCCCCCGCTCGTCCACCTGATAATAAAACTTGTTTTCAGATGGATATAAAAAACTCCCATTAGGGAGTTTTTTGTTTACTTATATTCCACTTCCCCTCTTGCATTTATCACCTCTATCCATATCTTTCCTGGCTTGATTGGAATTTCTTCACCTTCGCTGTTCAGCCATTTTGTTTTTTGTTCTCGTCCAATCTTCATCCAAGTTCCGTCTGCTCTGTGTCCATCACGGAATACTTGCACAGGACCTGCTCCCTGTGTCTGAATATGCAATCTACCAATTGCATCTACAACAGTGGAGGTTACGTGTTGGACAATTATAGTATCTGCAACAATTGGTCTCAAATCTTTGTCTACATGACGCACTCCACCTTGGTAACGGTCATACTGCAAGGTGCTTGTGTTAAATTTCCAGTTAGCCTGATACGTTTCCCCTAAAAACGTGACTGTAATATCTTCTGTGCAACCATCCTCACACGCATCCATTTCATTGTACGCCCATGATTCGGTTGTTGTTGTACCTCTACCCTCACCATAATCTTCCCATGCTTTATTCCAATGATCTTCGGAAGTATATACATTATGAGGAGCATACCTGTCTTTGCTTCTCCAATAATACCAACCTCTATAGAATTCGTTTAAATCAAAAAGGTCTATTTGTTTAATCTTTTCGAGCGCTTCCGGTGAGCCACCTACATGCATATACATTGGATCATTATATTCGCTGACCCAGTCTAAGTAGTAAGGACGAGCACTGCGTACAGGCCCTACTTTTTTTACCTCAGCATCTTTTGGAAAGAGTAATAGGAATCTGGAATAATTAGCTTCTACCGGTGCCTCATATACAACAGAAGCATCTACAAGCCCAGACTGAGGGCGTGCATCTGGATGGTTTTCTACCATAATAGCTACTACATTAGAAACAGTCTCATCTTCATTGTCTACACATTCTCCATTAAGAGTTTTGCGGAAATCACACTTAATTTTACTCTTTCCATCAAAAAAATCTGTGACGAAAGAACCGTCACGAACAGGTTGTGTTATAAACTGATACCCCAGCCAAGCAATCAGACCAAATGCTACAAAAAAAACCACAACAGCAAGGGAGTATACATATTTTGATTGTTGTTTCTTGTTCATAGGCTATATTGTATCGTAAAAACACAAATTAAAAAACCCCACATACGTGGGGCTTTATTTTATTTACTGTCTTCTTTCTTTTCCTCAGCAGGTTTTTCTTCTTCTTTAGCTCCATCCTTTGCTTCTTCACCCTCTTCACCTTCTTTCTTCTCTCCATCCACTTCCACATCCTCCACACTAGGTGCTTCTGCTTCTTCCATTGCCTTAAGTTGCTCCTCTGTAAGAGGTGCTACTACTTTAGCAATTAATGTTGTTGGGTCATCTGTTACAGTTAATCCTGCAGGAAGTTTAAGATCACCAATAGAAATTGTATTCTCAAAAGTCTCTAGAACTGAAAGATCCACTGTGATGTTAGAAACCAAGTCTTTTGGAAGACAGCGAACATTAACCTCACGGAGAGTTGTTTGTAATGTTCCACCAAGAGTTTTAACTGCAGCAGGCTCACCTTCAAACTCAAGTGATATTGTCGCAGACATTTCCTCACCCATTTTAATTTGTCTCAAATCTACGTGAGTAATAGTATCTTTTACTACATCATACTGTATATCCTGTATCAACATTTTTATTGGTTCACCACCATCAACAGAAACGTCAATCATGTTTGATCGCCCTGCTTCATCGTTTAATCTTTCAAATGTATTGTAATCCATCTCAATTGAAACAGAGTCTAGTTCTGGTCCATAAAGTACTGCTGGAATTTTTCCTTCAGCACGTACAGCTTCTGGTTTATTTGTTCTTTTCTGAACAGCAAGTGAAAATGTCATATTATTTACTGAGTAAGTGACTTAATTTCTTAGAGTGAATATTGACGGCGTTATGAAAAGATAGCACGTCATCCTCACTTATTGGTTCTTTTTCATAAAATGTAACAACATCATCTGCAGATAGGTCTGTAAATAGTCCTACAGAACTCACACCCATCTGTGATATTGTTACAATGTTTAGAATCTTACTATGACAACTTACACACGTTATGTGAACAAGGTGCACTCCATGCTCCTCGAAAAGAACATCCACACTTTGTTCCGAGTATGATTTACCACACATCGGGCATTCACGCACCTGAGCTACTCCACCTTGTAAGCGGTCAAAGAAAGAGCTATTTGTTTTTTTTGTTGACCTCATATTTCTTAATGGCCAAGTGGCCAAAATTCTATCATAGATAATAATAATCGTCAAGTCTCCTACATACATTATATATTATGAAGATAAACAAGCTAAATATACCTGTGTGTAACCCGTTTTTGACAACCAATTTCCAAAGGGATATAATTCACCTGTTATGTTTAATTTTTTCAATATGAAAACAAAGGAGGGGAACCTAAACAAGAAGCTCGACGAGGTTCTTGAGATTGTTCATTTTATTAAAGACAACGCTGCTACAAAAGTAGAATTGAATGAGCTAAGGGTAGAGCTCAAAGAAGAAATAGGTGTTGTACGAGATGATCTGCAGGGTGTTAAAAGTGATCTGCAAAAAGTGAAAAACGAGATGCTAGATCACGTAGATGGTTTTATTAAACTCTACAAGAATCAAGAGTCTGAGAATGCAGCGCTTGGAATGCGAATGCTTCGTCTGGAAAGTTCTAGATAAAAATAAAGATAAACAAAAACACCCAGTATTTACTGGGTAGTTTTTTATTTCCACCGCTGACAACAGCCAGTCAAGACGTATCGCGGGGAGAGAGTGTAAGTACAAGTACTCACAGACCGTGATATGTTTTGGGTCTGGCTGATGCCAAGGGTGGTGGTTATTATAATCCTCACTCAACCCTTTTGTAAAGATTGAGAATGGGATGCCGGAATCGTTTTATCGATTCCGGCTTAGCCCTCCTAATTTTCAAAGAACATAGTGATAACGCGCAGTCATCACTTTCTGGAACCGCGAGAGGGTGCTGAGACTAGCACGCCTCGGAGTACACGCCGTTGAGAGTGTCCAGCAACACCTGCATGGTGTTGTTGTCGATCACGCCCAGCGTACGAGCGCTCTTGATCGTGCACTCGACCAACTCGTGCACATCCTCCCACCGGTGCGGTCGGTGAAGCCCCATCTCCGTGGCCAGCGCGTTGTGCTCGTAGCGACGCAGATTGGCAATCTCATTGATCTGCGCACGGAGCGGGTTGGCCCACCGGTCGTACATCGCCTGGAACTGCAGGTTGAACACCCGCGCCTCGTCCACCTCGAACGCGATGTTCGAGCGGAGATTCCAGTAGAACTCCTCGGTGGTCTCGAAGCTACGATAGTCGTTGCCAACGAAGCGTCGGGCGATCCCCCGCAGCTTGGAGAAGCTGGAGTTGGGGTGACACCGGCGGATGTCGGTGAACACGGCCCAGAGGTTGCGCGCCTTGCGCAGGTTCTCTTCCTCATGGAGACGCTGGGCCTTGGCCAACGCCTCGGCATCGGCCTTCTTCTTCTGGATGACCGCGACGTACAGTGCTGACTTGGAGACGTAGGTCTCCGGGCTGTCGATGCCGTTCGCCTTGGCGAACTGGTTCGCATCGTAGCGGAGCCAATTCTTGCGCTCCGTCACCGTCCAGCGACGCTGGGTATCTACGACCACCTGAGCCATGTCGATCCACAGCCAGTTGGCGTGGCTACGCAGTGCGTAGCCGACGCCCTTGCCGTTGCGGGTCATCTTGGCGATGATCCCCGTGATGAGACGCTTAGCCTCGGAAAGATCCGCATCCAGGATGGATGCGTTGTGCCGGAGAACCTCCGGCACACCCTTGCCCACGTTGAGGAGATCGCTGATCTCCCCCTCGACGAGATGGCGCGCCTCGGAGAGGTTGATCCCCATCCGACAGGCGCGCTTCATCTGCCCGCCCGTGAGCTCGGTGCCCTCGATCAGTGCCGTCTCGATACCGTCGAGTTCGGCCTTGACCAGCTCCTCACGGAGGTCGGCCACAGCATCGGCACCGCCGAGCTTCTTGGTGATCACGGCGTCCGGGGACTTCCCCGCACGCAACATCTTCTTCACCTTCTTGCGAATGCTCATAACTCCCTCCTGTGGGAATAGTACGTGGTGTTGCCAAACACCTGTCCTTTTCATCCGTCAATGGATGACCACCAGCGCGAGCAGCGCCGATAGAGACTTCAATTGTATAGAACTGCATAGGTCGTTGGCACGACCGCAGAGGAGCAAACACTCGCCCTCACTGCCCCCCGCACCCACCTGTTATGATAGGTACGAGAAACATTGTAGGACCCCGGAATCGTTTTATCGATTCCGGGTTTCCCTCCTAGTTTTCAAAGAACATTTCCGAGTAACGCATGGTCACTACAGATCACTTCTTGAGACAGGCGCCAGCACCAGTGCAGACCTCATTAGACCCGCAGTCTTTGTTGGTCTGACATTCATAGCACCAGTACACGGCACGAGGCTTCGTGGCCAGGAGCTTTCCATCCTCGGACTCGACGGCGACGCCCGAACCACAGTAGGGCTTCTCCGAGGGACAACCGACCTCTATCGACTTGTCCGATGTGACCGCCGTGCATTGCTGACAGAGTCCGTAGCTCCCGTTGTGCATAATGCAATACTCGCCCCATGACGAGCCCTTGCAGTCCAAATCAGTCTCGCAAAGACCACTGTTGATGCACGACTTGTCCTGCTCGTGCACACACCCCTTCTTGGGGAGACAGTAGTCGAACGTGCAGAACTTGCCATCGTCACAGTCGTAGTTGGACTTGCAGACTTCGACGTTCTTGCAATTGCCGGACTTCTTGTCGCACGAGTCAATGGTGTTGGGGTTGCTGTCGTCGCAGTCCTTGGTACCATCCGACTGGCATTTTTGCTTGAAGAAGTTGCAGAACTCCATCGTGCAGACATTGCCGTCGTCACACGGCAACTTGATGCCTTTCTCCTGCAGTTCACCAATGCACTTTCCACCAAAGCAGAAGGAGACGTTGGTGCAGAGGTTGCCGTCGTCACAGCTGTCTCCGTCAACCATGGACGCGAAGTTTTGACAGCCACTGGCTTCGTCACAGGAGTCGGCGGTGCACTCGTTGTTGTCGTGACAATCGACCTGCGAGTGAACACACTCATTGTTGTCGCAGGAGTCGATGGTGCAGGAGTTGTAATCCTCGCACTCCTCGTTGGTCTTGCACTCGACCGACGGCTCAATCTCCACCTCGCCTTCTTTCGTCGGCGTGGCGGAAACCGGAGTCTCCACCGGAACCTCGACCATCTCTTTCTCGATGATGACCGTCTCGACCTCCACCTCCACGGTCTCCGTGTTGGTGATGGTTTTGGTCTCGCCCTCGACGATCACGACCTGCGCCGAACTGTCATCGCCAACGCCAGTGTAGTCACTGGTGCAGGCAACGGAATTCAGGATGCCGAGGATGAACGCCAGCGCGAACAGTTTGCCCAAGTGGGCCTTGATCAGATTCAACATGACTAACTCCTTCACCCGACTTGCGGGTGTTCGGTTTGTGGCGCAACTGCCATTCGGAATCCGTTTGGACGCCTAGGGTTGTCAGTCGCACCACGCGCTTCCTTCCCATTGCATATCCAGATTGTGGACATACAGTGGGAAGGAAGAAGTAGATTGTAAAGATTGTTATCTATTGAGTTAGACTCAACAGGCAAGAGCGTAGGAGTGTTGGGCAGGTAATATATTTTCTCCCTCAGCCTATCGCTCTTTTCTGTTGGGTCAAACAAAAACCCTCTCGGGCGAGAGGGGTTGCGGGTTTTGGGCAGATAAAATCTACCTATATAACTCGACATTCCTCTCTCCAGAAATGTTTGGTCAATTGTAATGGGCCTATTACCAAGGCATTCTCTTTATTTTTAACAACAAAGTATATCATAAAAAGAGGGTTTTGTCAAGACCCTAGCTCAATTAAAGTAATAAAAAATGGCTCAACTAAGCCAAATTATGTAATGTGATGGCTAATATTAGCCAAAAATCACCTCTTCCCATGTAATACAACACTCTGCACCAGACCAACAAGTATAAAATTAATGAGGAGAGAGGAGCCTCCATAACTAACAAACGGTAAAGTAAGTCCTGTAACAGGTAAAATACCTATGGTTGCCCCTATATTAACCAACATTTGTATAAAAAAGAGTAACATCACCCCTAAAACCGTGTATGCACTAAAATCATCTCTTGTTTGACGTGCAATCCACATTAATCTCCATAATATTAGGAAGTATAATCCTAATACTAATGTAATCCCAATAAAACCAAGCTCCTCCCCTATTACAGCAAAAACAAAGTCTGTATGTGCCTCAGGTAAGAAATGTAACTGACTCTGAGAACCAAAACCAAGCCCCCGACCAAAGAATTGCCCAGAACCTATTGCTATCATTGACTGTTGCACATTGTATCCAGAACCAAGAGGATCTCTCTCTGGTTGCATAAACGTGATTAAACGATCTTTCTGGTAATCCTGGAAGACAAATAACCACCCTACAGCAAGCAGTAGAATGCCTGTACCAACAATGGCTCCAATGTAATGTTTTTTTGTTCCTGTTAACACCAACGCACCAAACCAAATACCAGCAATAATACTTGCAGACCCCAGGTCTGGCTGTAATAAAATTAGTATCACTAATACAGACATAATTAATCCAGAACTCACAACAAACTGCCATGTCTGGAATCTCCTATCATAACGATATATCCAATCTGCAAGAAAAAGTATAAAACCAATCTTTGCAAACTCAGCCGGTTGGAAAGAGAAGGTTCCAATACGAAACCAACCTGTTGTACCACGGATTGTAACTCCAAGAAACAGAACAGCAATTAATGCAATTACAGATAGTCCATAAGCCCACCTTGCTCCTGTCTGATACACCCTAATATGAATAAAAGCAACAACAAAGAGAGCTATTGTTCCAAGGACAAGTGCTGTAATTTGCGTTGGAAAATAACTGAGCACATCTCCTTGAGAAAGATCTACACTATATATTGCAGCTATACCGATTGACGTCAAAACAAAAACAAGGATGGCAAGCATCCAGTCAAACTTATATAAGATTATAAATCTTTTTCTTTTTAGAGGCATAAGTATCCTGGTGAGGACACTATAAGTCAGTAATAGGCGTAACTTCTATACTGTCTGAAGAAGGAGTTTCTATAATACTTTCTGGCTTCTTGAAACCAGGAACAACCTCTAGTGCACGTGCTGGTAGGAATTGTGTCTTGTCAAAAACATCAACGACCGGGTATATATTTATACTTCCTACGCTCAAGCCTTGTGTTGTGTTGCGTATATCTACACTATGGGTTTCTCCTGGACCAAATTCTTCAAGTACAGTTTTCATTATTCCAACTGTTTGTGTCCCATTTTTTAGTTCTATATAAAGATCAATGTATTTGTATCCGTATACTGAGTTATTACTTACATCAAAAGTAATCTTATTTGATGGGATATTATCAGCTACACTGGAAGCTGTAAAGGAAACCTTTTCAAGAGAAAAATTTAACCTCTCTGCGACATAAGAGACAGGATTAAATACATAGTGAGGACTTATTCGGTTCCATCTAATATATACAAGTTCAAATCGCACATTTGTTGGAAAACCTTCCTCTCTATCAAATCCAATTATAGAAAGAGGTCTATTCTCCCCGGGAAGCAACTTAACTAAAGCCTCATCTGTTTCTCCCCCATCAAAAGTATACTTATACGTTACCTCAGCTGTATACCTCTGGTTAGGGTTTGTAACATTAGCAACAAAATCAAAACGATTATTTGCTGGAACAAAAACATCAATTTCCTGTATTTCCAGAGCCTGTGCTTGGTAGAGTGGTTTTGTCCTATTATAGTTCTGGAATGTTCCGACAACCTGCTGTTCCATGGCCAGATCTTCTGTAATACCAAATACCAAATAATTACCCCAAGCAAAGAGTCCATATAGATTGAACCCTACTGCAAATAAAATCAAAGCACCGGTTCCTATTTGTCCCAGAAGTTGACGATTACGCACATACCATTCGCTCAGACGGAGCTGTTTAGTGGTGTATTCGCCAGTTGGATCAACATACCGGTCCACATTAATTGTTGGTTTCTTTTGTGCTTCTTCCATATAACAGGCAATTGTGTACTAATATTATACACTATAATGGCGAGGTTTTCTATGCTTGTAATCTGTACGCAATTATGATAGAATAGACCCAACTTTATAAGTCTTTTTTTTATGCCGAAAAAGAAAAACCCAACTACAAAAGCAAAGCCTAAACCTAAGAAAAAGAAGGAAGGTTCTGGTTATAGTGCAAAAAATATTAACGTTCTAGAAGGTTTGGAAGCAGTAAGGAAACGACCTGGAATGTACATAGGTTCTACTGGTCCTCGTGGTTTACATCACATGATATGGGAAGTTGTAGACAATGCCTTTGACGAAGCGATGGCAGGTTATTGTGATAATATTACTGTAAAACTACTACCAAAAAATTGGGTTGAGGTTACAGATAATGGGCGTGGTATTCCAGTAGATATTCATCCAAAAGAAAAAGTTTCTGCATTAGAGCTTGTTATGACAAAACTCCACGCTGGTGGAAAGTTTGGAGATGGTGGTTATAAGGTGTCTGGTGGTTTGCATGGTGTAGGTGTGTCTGTTGTGAATGCATTGTCTACAGAAGTAAAAGCAGAAGTGCACCGCGATGGAAAAATCTGGATGCAAGAGTACAGACGTGGTAAACCAGTAAAGAAAGTTAAATCTATAGGAACAACAAAGAAAAAAGGGACTGTTATTAGTTTCCACGCAGACCCTGATATTTTTGAGTCACTAAATTTTGAGTGGGACTTAATTATAGATCATCTTCGCCAACAGGCTTACCTTACAAAAGGCGTAAAAATTACAATTATTGACGAACGTCCAGAAGAAGAAAAAAAGATAGACAAAACTTCAATAGAATTCCCAAATAACTCATACCAGTTCTATTTTGAAGGAGGAATAAAGAGTTATGTTGGACATATAAATAAGAATAAGGAAGCAAAACACCAGAACATCTTCTATACAGAGAAGCAGGTGGAAGAGGTGCAGGTAGAAATAGCTTTGCAGTATACAGATGATTATAATGAGTCACTTTTTGCATTTGCTAATAACATTACAAACCCAGATGGCGGTTCTCATGTTGCAGGTTTTCGTTCTGCTCTTACACGCACGTTAAATACCTATGCTCGTAATAAAAATATACTAAAAGAAAAAGATCCAAACCTGTCTGGAGAAGATGTAAGGGAAGGTATGACAGCTATTGTGTCTGTAAAGGTGCCGGAGCCACAGTTCGAAGGACAAACAAAAGGAAAGTTGGGAAACCCAGAAGTAAAACCAGCTGTAGAAGGTGTGTTTGGAGAAACACTAATGATATTTTTGGAAGAGCATCCAAAAGACGCTGAAGCAATACTTGGAAAATGTCTTCTGGCGGCAAGAGCACGTAAGGCAGCTAGGCTTGCTCGTGATACAGTTCTCAGAAAAAGCGCACTGGAAGGGTTTACACTACCAGGAAAACTAGCAGACTGTTCTAGTCGTGATGCAACCATTTCTGAGTTATATATTGTTGAGGGAGATTCTGCTGGTGGTTCCGCAAAACAAGGACGAGATAGGCACACGCAGGCTATCTTACCTCTTCGTGGAAAAGTCCTCAACGTAGAGCGCGCTCGTTTAGATAAGATTCTACAAAATAATGAGTTAAAGGCATTAATAATTGCACTTGGAACGAATATAGGTGAGATGTTTGATGTGGAAAAACTTCGTTATCACAGAATTATTATTATGACAGATGCGGATGTAGACGGGTCTCACATCCGCACACTATTACTTACATTATTCTTCCGTTATCTACCAGAAATTATTCTCAAAGGACACCTGTACATTGCACAGCCTCCACTATTTAGCATTAAGAAAGGTAAAGATGTTGTATGGTTGTATAATGAAGACGCAATGGATAGGTATAAGAAGAAGCACGGGTATAAGGATGAGGATTTGGAAGTTGCAGAAGAAGGCGAAGAGGCAGAAGAGTCAGCAGAAAAAACAAAGAAGGCGCCTAAAAAGAAATTATCAATGCAAAGATATAAAGGTTTGGGTGAAATGAATCCAGATCAACTTTGGGAAACAACAATGAACCCGGAAACTCGTTTAATGAAACAAGTTACAATAGAGGATGCTGAGCGTGCAAACACAGTTTTTGATGTCCTGATGGGAAGTGATGTTGCCCCTCGTAAGAAATATATACAAACACACGCAAAGAATGTAAAGAATTTGGATGTGTAAAACTTAATTTTAAAAAGGAGGGGTATGGGGGGATTTTTTTATAGAACTAAAGCGAATAGGTGCTGTAAAACCTCATTTACAGAAGCTATGGATTTTGGTTTAGCTAAATTACCAAAAAGCGCAAAGAAAACTCGGAGGCGTGCTTTTGTGCGTTCGATGTATTTTTCAAAGCAGAAAATATTTTTAGATCTTTTTTGGAGGCATTTATATCAGAAAAATATCAGTAATAGGAGGAGGAGAATTCGTCTGTTGGAAGCTGGTTTGGAATTGATTAGAAAATCAAAATTAGAACCTTCAAAAATACAAAATCCAAATAATTCTAAAGAATATTTTTATAAGTTTTTAGGAAAAACAAAGGACGGATATCCATTCTGTGTGCAAATTAAAGAAGATAAAAATAAACAAAAATGGCTTATGTCAATATTTCCAAAATAAAAAAGACCAGGGCCACTGATGTGTGGTTTATAAACCACCGCCTCAGGTCTTTTCATATCCTCATTGTAGCACAATGAAAAACTCTGTCAATACAAACAAAAAACCCCGTTTGGGGATTTTTTATTCTCTCAAGACTCCTAGTGTTAAGAAACTTGAGGGATTGGACTTTTGATGAGAGTCCAAACTCCGAGCGAGGCGTAGTGTGGTTTGTCGTCTAGCAACATCACCACAAACTTCGTCTGTTCGGCCTCGCTTGGTTGGAGCGAGGTCTTAGAGCATTGGATCAGTCGCCTTCTTGGGACGATCGATCCAGTCACTCATGCTGATCACACGACCAGCCTGAGCGGACTTGACACCCTTGGTCTTCGTCAGGTGCTTGGCGATGAATTTCAGAATCTCATCCTTGGTGAAGGTGCTGTCACCGAACGGGGCAAAGACCGAGGTCTTCTTCCCGATGGTGAACTTGGCGTCCTTCTCGTACTCGAGGTACAGGGCAAAGATGGGATCCTTTTTGGTCTCGTAGGTGTTGAAGACCCCGGGCGTGTTCTCCATGAAGCGGTCCGTCCAACCACCGTCATCCGACGGGATTGGTGGTCTGAAATGGACAACGAGCCTATGATCACGGACGACAGCCAGCCAGTGGTGCGTGCCGGTCTTCTTGGAGACCATCTTGCCGACACCAGCCGGTCGGATGTAGTTGGACCAATAAGGGAAGTCCCGCACGAAACGCTCTTCCAGACTCGGCATGACCTCACAGAGGATTCTCTCCTCCTGCTCGCACCAGAACTGGGTCGCCCACAGCAGGTTCTTGTAGGTTCCCAACTCGCGCTTGCAGACGCCGAGCTTGTGATCAGCATCGCGGAGATCCTTCAGGTCTCTCTGCTGAGCCTCTTTGTCCTTCTTCTGTTTCTCTTCCGCCTGAGCAACAGGCCAACAGCTTGCCAGGAAGATACCAACTTCCCGCTTGAGCTCGGTGGCGTCCTTCTTGACCACCTTGTCACGGCGGAAGCTCGCGTACGAACCACGGTACTCGCTGATCAGCGAATACGCCCTGTTCTTCCGCTGAGTATCACCAGACTTGTCCGCACACTCGACCGCCTCTTTGAGGAGGTTGTCGACCACGCTGTACGTGACCTCTTCCTCTTCCCTCTCAGTCTGGCAACCCAGGACGGACATGCTGGTCGCAACGAGCACGAGACACACAAACAAATTCTTCATCTCAATCTCCCGCTCCCGTTGCATTAGGGAGCTCAGTTTCGATACGCGTAGGACCTCCCCACGCACACCAGATAAAGCTCCATAAATACACTATTATGGACGTACAACTATAGCATATTTATAGTGTTTTGTCAAGACCTTATGGCTAATTTTTGGCTAAAATAAGCTTTTTTTATTACTTTTTCCATGCCCAAACTTGACAAATGACACAAAAAATGATAAATTATGCCCGCTGGTTGGCACGGACACACCGGCGTGCGTTTTTCGTACGTGTCCCACAGCAGGAAGTTGCCGAACCAAATTGTGACGACCAGAGCCTGAAAGGTGAGCCTGAACACCACATGCGGATTATCCTTCGGGAGAAGCCGCGTGAAGGACATGCCCAGTCCGTATGATCTTGACTTCTTGTCAATTTTGTACGGGCTGGGCTATTGATTTTTTAGTGAAAATTACAAAATCTTATGCACACTTGACAAAATATATATATTGATATATAATACTCCCAGAAATTCCGGCCACAGGCCGTTTTTAAATACTTATATATGACTGTGATTAAAAAGCTAAGAGATTACCTACGAGGAGCTGTATCTGAGCTCAGAAAGGTTACTTGGCCTACACAAAAGCAGACCACAAGTTACTCAATCGTGGTTATAGCACTAACACTAGGAGTTGCTGCTTACTTTGGAATCTTGGACTTTGTTTTTAGTAAAGCCCTAAACCTTCTTATTTCATAAAATATGGCAAAACAAACATTAGACCTCGGACGCAGATGGTATGTATTACATACATACAGTGGTTACGAGGAAAACGTAAAAAGAAATTTGGAACAGCGTATAGATACTTTTGATATGACAGATAAGATATATTCTGTAATGGTTCCAAAAGAAAAAAAGATTAAAATTAAGAATGGAAAACGCCAGGTTGTAGAAGAGAAAATCTTCCCTGGATATGTTTTGGTAGAAATGATTGTTACAGATGACTCTTGGTATGTTGTACGTAACACACCAAACGTTACTGGTTTTGTTGGTTCTGGAACAACTCCTGTGCCTGTAGATGCAAAAGAAGTAGAATCATTAATGGGAAGAATGAATGTAGAAGAACCAACACACAAAATCGATGTTAATGTTGATGATCCTGTGCGTATTAGTGATGGACCATTCAAGAACTTCGAAGGAAAAGTGTCAGATGTAGATGAATCACGTGGAAAGATCAAAGTATTGGTCAGCATGTTCGGACGTGAAACTCCTGTTGAGTTGGACGCATTGCAAGTTAAGAAATTATAAAAGAAACAATGCAGACTGCCTACTTGTAGGGCTTCTCTTTCTGCGAATTAAGAATTAAAATATGGCTAAAAAATTATTGACACAGATTAAATTACAGATTCCTGGAGGAGCAGCTAATCCAGCTCCACCAGTAGGACCTGCGCTTGGACAGCACGGATTAAACATACAAGATTTTTGTACTCAGTTTAATAATGCCACAGCAGATAAAAAGGGAGAAATTGTACCTGTAATTATTAACGTATACGAAGACCGTAGTTTTGACTTTATTACTAAGGTTGCTCCAGCAAGTGCTTTAATTAAGAAGGCTGCTGGACTAAAAAGTGGTTCCGGAAGTCCACTAAAAGAAAAGGTTGGAAAGATTACAAAGGCTCAACTAAAAGAAATTGCAGAAAAGAAAATGCCAGACCTAAATGCAAACGATATAGAAGCAGCAATGAAAATTATTGCTGGTACGGCTCAACAGATGGGTGTGCAGGTGGAAGGATAATATAAAAGATATAAAACTCGCCAAACAAGGCGAGTTTTTGGTATACTGTCTGCATATGATTACACCAAAAATAGCTATTATAGGAGCAGGTGCTGTTGGTTCTACTGCAGCGTATGCTTCAGCAATAAAAAATATTTCTTCAGAAATTCTTTTAATAGATATTAATGAAAGGAAAGAGCAGGGAGAGGTAATGGATATTGGAGATGGACTTTGTTTTGTGCAGACAGGCTGTGTTAAAGGTGCAGATTTCAAGGATGCACGCAGTGCAGATATTATTGTTATTACTGCTGGCGCTCCACAGAAACCTGGAGAAACTCGTTTAGACTTAGTAGAGAAGAATAAAAAGATATTGAGATCTATTTTTAAGAGCATAGGTAAATTAAAAAAGAGTGCGGTAGTACTTATCGTAGCAAACCCTGTAGATGTTCTTACTTACGAAGCTCAGAAAATAACAAAATTACCAAAGTCACAAGTGTTTGGTTCTGGTACAGGACTAGATACTGCAAGGTTAACCTTCCATGTTGCTAAACATTTTAAGGTCAGTCCACAAGATGTAGATGGATATGTGCTTGGAGAACATGGAGACAGTGGGTTCATAGCCTGGAGTTCTATAAGCGTTGGTGGAGTACCCGTATCCCAACTCAAAGGTTTTACAAAAAAAGATGAGAAACGAATAGAAAATAAGGTTCGTAGAGAAGCATATGAAATAATAAACAGAAAAGGTGCAACATATTATGGTATTGGTTTGGTTATTGCAGATATATTAGAAGCCATAGTGTATGATCAACACAAAGTAATGCCTGTGACATCCAGACTAAAAAACTGGAACGGTGTGTCTGGTATATGTCTAGGCTCCCCTGCTGTAATTGGAAATTCAGGAATAGAAAAACACTGGCCACTAAAACTTACAGCTCAGGAAAAGAAGAAGTTACATAAATCTGCGAAGGTAATAAAACAATATATTTAATATGCACCTAAGACAGTTCTTATTCCTCGCTTTCTGCTTACTACTTGTTGGTGCTGGTTGTGGCTCAGAAGAATTAACACCTATAGTAGTTGAACAACCACAGGCACCCGCTGCCCCAACAGCAGAAATGCGCCCAGATACTGAACCTCCTCGCGCACAAGCGTATGAGTTTTGTGAATCACAAGGATACAATATAGCAATGTATTATGATGAAGGCTCTCAAAAACCTGTCATTTCTTGTGTGTTTTCTAATAATACCCAATGTGATTCAGTCTTATTCTATAAAGGAATGTGCGGACCAAGCGCTGGAGGAAAAATAGTAGCAGATACTTACGACCCAAATCTTACAGCTCTTCGTTATTGTGACAAAAATTCTCCACACGTTTGTGGTACAAACGGTCAGAACTACACAAATCGTTGTGTTGCAACTCAACAAGGAGCAATGGTTCTTCATGAGGGTCTATGTAATGAATCAGAGCAAGTAGAACCGTTTCTTGTCGGTAATTCTTCCGCACCACTTCCATCTGACTCATTAACAAGCGGACAAAAGGATGCTGGAGTTACTCCGCAGAAACAACAAGACACTGGAGAGACGGCAACCTGGTTAACCATATTGTTCGATGTAGTAAAAGCACAGAAAGCAAAAAGTCCAAGATCTATTGTAGACAGGTGTGTAAATGGTGGAGAAGTATACTACTATTACCAAGAAGACAGTTCCAGTGGGTTTGCAATATTATATGGAAGTGATGGAAATATAACCTGCTTTCCAAATAATGACATAACTAGTTCCTGCGGATGGTTTGATAGCAAAAACAGAAGTAGTACATGTAAGCGGATTTGGAGAGATAACAGATAATCCATAGGCTATTGACAAAATATACAAACGTGGGTATAATGCGCCCACGTTTTATTAATGTGGGACCTTGACCATTCAGGGGTTTGAACCACGTAAAAAAATCATATGGAAAATAAATCAAAGCGTATGACTGACAGCTTGTCAAAAATAGACAAGACACGTAGTTATGCATTAGATGAGGCAATTGACCTTATCAAAGAAACAAGCAAAGTGAAGTTCGACGCATCTGTCGAAGTCCACATGCGTCTTGGAATTAGTACAACAAAGAGTGATCAGCAGATTCGCTCAACTGTAACACTTCCACACGGAACAGGAAAGACAAAAAAGATTGCAGCTTTTGTTGGACCAAACGACGAGGCAGCAGCAAAAGGTGCTGGAGCAGACCTGGTTTACGGAGAAGAAGAAATTAAACAAATTAAAACATCAGGAAAGCTAGATTTCGATATTGCAGTAGCAACCCCAGAGATGATGCCAAAACTTGCTCAAATAGCAAAGATATTGGGACCTCGTGGCTTAATGCCAAACCCAAAAACAGACACAGTTGGTCCGGATATAGCAAAAATAGTGGAAGAGCTAAAGAAAGGAAAGGCTGGGTTTAAGAATGACGATACAGGAAACATTCACATGAATATTGGAAAAATAAGCTTCGATAATCAAAAGATTAAAGAAAACTTTCAAGCCTTCCTTGACACCATTAAAAAACTAAAGCCTGCGGGAGTTAAAGGGACATACATTAAAAATGTATACCTAACAAGCTCAATGGGTCCAAGTGTAAAAGTAGTAATAGACTAAAAAACTCATAAAAATCACCCCTCGAAAGAGGGGTTTTTTGTTAGTTGCATACGAACCCCAGATTTGATAAACTCACTGTACATATAATATAAAAATATGAACGAATATCATAAAAGACCAAGTTGGGATGAGTATTTTATGGAGATTACCCGATCTGTAGCAAAACGTGCAACTTGCGATCGAGGAAGGAGTGGTTGTGTAATTGCACGAGATAAACAAATATTAGTCAGTGGGTATGTAGGATCCGCAGCAGGGCTTCCTCACTGTGATGAGGTTGGACACCAGATGAAAAAAGTCACCCATGAAGATGGGAAGGAAACAAATCATTGTGTAAGGACAACCCATGCGGAACAAAATGCAATTGTACAAGCAGCAAAGACTGGTGTGTCCATAGACGGAGCAACTCTCTATTGTCGCATGACACCATGCACTGTTTGTGCACGCATGATAATAAACTCTGGAATCAAAAAAGTTGTTTGCGAAAGAAAATACCACGCAGGAGCAGAGAGTGAAGAAATGTTTAGGAAGGTTGGTATAGGATTAAATTATGTTATAGAGGAGTTAGAAAAATATGATAACCAATAAGATAATCTTTGGGTTTGTTGGGCAAATTGCCAGTGGAAAAGGTGCAGCCACTAATCACCTAAAAGAAAAATATGAAGCAAAATCCTACCGCTTCTCTACAATGTTAAGAGATGTTGTAGATCGTATTTATATAGAACAGAATCGAGAGAACCTGCAAAAAATATCACGTGTACTGCGAGAAAACTTCGGGGAAGATGTTATGGCAAGAGTAATGTCAGAAGATGTAAAAAATGATAATAGTAAATTTATTGTAATAGACGGTATACGCAGACCGAGTGATGTTGCATACCTAAAAGATGTTCCTGGTTTTGTTCTTATAAGCATAGAAGCAGACATAGAAAAGCGCTATGAACGAATAGTCAAAAGAGGAGAAAATCCAGATGAAACAAACAAAACAATGGAAGAGTTTAAAGAAGACAGCAGGCGTGAGTCTGAACTCAAAATAGATGAAATTGCAGAGCAAGCACACGAAAGAATAGACAACAACGGCTTGTTGGACGACCTATACAAACAGTTGGATGAGCTTGTAGAGAAGTATGGAAATTAAGGTAAAGATATTAAAAGAAGGTGCCAAAATGCCCACTTACGCCCACCCTGGAGATGTTGGAATGGATTTATATTCTCTAGAGGATTATGTACTATATCCGGATGAGAAGAAAATATTTTATGTTGGTTTTGCCTTAGAGTTTTCAAATGGATATTCAGCAATTGTAAAAGACAAAAGTAGTTTTGCTGTTGCGGGACTTCACACAAATGGAGGTGTTTTCGATGCTGGATACAGAGGAGAGTATAGTGTGCAACTAACTAACCTTAGTAAAGCGCCTTTTGAAATAAGCAAAGGTCAAAAAATAGCTCAGCTATTAATCATACCTGTGGAAATAGCTAAACTTGTAGAAGTAAGTGAGTTATCTGATTCTTCTAGAGGTGAAGGAAAGCACGGCAGTACAGGTAAATTCTAATATATGCAATCATACTTAAATATTGTAAAAAGAGTCCTTGATGAGGGTGAAGAAAAAGGAAACAGAACAGATACTAGGGCTATTGCTGTTGCTGGTGCTATGTTTGAACACGACATGAGCAAAGGTTTTCCTCTTCTTACTACAAAAAAAATGCCTTTTAAGGTTATAGGAACAGAGTTGGAGTTTTTTATTAAAGGAATTACAGATAAACAATGGTTGCAGGAAAGAAAGTGTCATATTTGGGATGAATGGTGTAATCCAAAAAAAGTTGCATATGGTCACGATGCAGAAACAAAACAGAAGATGATGGAAGAGCGAGATCTTGGAGCAGTGTATGGTTTCCAATGGAGACACTATAACGCTTCTTATGATAGTTATGACACAGATTATACAGACAAAGGAGTAGACCAGCTAAAAAGAGTTGTAAATACATTAAAAACAAACCCCACTGACAGACGAATGATAGTGATGGCGTGGAATCCGGGAATGATGGATCAGATGGCACTCCCCCCTTGCCATTATGGTTTCCAAGTTACTGTTACAAACGGAAAGCTAAACTTACTGTGGAATCAGCGTTCTGTAGATGTAATGCTTGGTCTTCCTTTTAATATAGCTAGCTATGCTATACTTCTTCATCTGCTGGCAAAAGAGACTGGTCTGAAGGAAGGAAAGCTTATTGGTTTCTTAGGGGATGTGCATATATATGTGAACCATGTAGAGGGAGCAAGAGAGCAACTATCTAGAGATCCAAGTCTTTACCCTCTTTGTAAGATTGAGACAGATCCCTTTACTTCTATTTTTGAATGGGAGGCTAGTCACACTAAAAAAACAGGATATGAAAGTTATCCAAAGATTCCATTCCAAATAGCCGTATGATATCACTAGTTGTAGCAACCTCAAAAAATAATTGTATTGGTAAAGATGGAGATCTTCCATGGCATATTCCAGAAGATTTAAAGCATTTCAAAAAAATTACCACGGGTCATGTTGTATTAATGGGAAGAAAGACTTGGGAGTCCATTCCAGACAAGTTCCGCCCATTACCAAACAGAAAGAATATCGTTATTACCAGGCAAGAAAACTATTCTGTTCCAGAAAATGTAGAGGTATATAACTCCATTAATGATGCACTGTCTGCACATAAGGATGAAGACATAATGATTATTGGTGGGGGTGGCATATATAAGCAAACAATGGAGCAGGCAGATGTTTTATTTATTACTCATGTGAACAAAGAGGTGGATGGAGACACTTTCTTTCCGGAAATAGACCCTTCTAAATGGAAAGAGGCAGAACGAGAAGATCACGATGAGTTTTCTTTTGTAAAATATGTTCGTAATAATTGATGGTATAGATGGCTCTGGAAAGAGTACAATCATACAGGCGTGGTCAGAACAATTACAGAACCAAGGCAAAGAAATAGTCTCTCTTAAAGATTATTGGAATACTAATAATGAACATCCTACTCTTGCAGAAGTAGAGCATGCAGATGTAATTATTTCTGCAGAACCAACAACTGTGTGGGTTGGTGCAGGTATTCGTAAGGAAATAATCAGCAACAGCACTGACTACTCTGCCCTCTCTACTGCTAATGCGTATTCACTAGACAGACTGATGCTTTATAAAAGACTTTTAATACCCCTTTTGGAAAAAGGTAAAACTATAATCCAAGATAGGGGCGTCACAACATCATTATGCTATCAGCCAATACAGGACTCATCATTATCAAGAAGTATTATAAAAGAATTAGAAGGAAACAGGTTAGCACTAGAACACAGTCCAGATCATCTGGTAATTGCTGACCTTTCTCCTGAGGTTGCTATGCAAAGACTTGGATCTCGTCATGACAAAAATGACAATGCTCAATTTGAACAGAAGTCTTTCTTAGAAGAAGCCAGAAAAACCTTTTTGGAAGAAGAATATCAAAATATTTTTACTGAGCGTGGAACCAAAATACACACATTGAACACAGGTGCCTCAATTGATATAATGAAGCAAGAAGCTATAAAATTATTTAATACAATAACAAAGTAAAATATGTTAATACCTGCCGGAAAACTGATGACTAGTAGTGCAAAAATATACAAAGATAAGTTTAAACAACTAGGGCACTATGTATGGATTATGCTAATTCCAACTTTATTGATTGCTGTCGTAGATAAAAAAACTGGATTAGTTGCAATTCCTGGAATATTCCTTAATGTTTTTATTAGTCTTGCTCTGTCTGTTCTTCTAATTTGGATTTCCATTGCATTAATTCGCGCAACAGCAAGCGCAATTAATAATAAGCCAATAAAAAAATACTCCAAAGAGCTTCGAGATACATCTTCTCTTATAATACCAATGATATTTGCATCGATATTAAGTGGAGCGGCAGTATTAGGTGGTTTGATACTACTAATAATTCCTGGAATAGTGTTTATAATTTGGTTCACTTTTGT
Organism: uncultured Gammaproteobacteria bacterium; assembly: GCA_964612105.1. GTDB lineage: Bacteria > Patescibacteriota > Patescibacteriia > Magasanikbacterales > UBA922 > CAZTEU01. Next base: position 108,777 of record CAZTEU010000002.1, read on the forward strand.
AAGTCAAGAAATTGCACTAAATGGAAGATCTGCTACACGCTCACTAAGCACCAGTAAAGACCTTGTAGAAGGGCGCTGGTGGGCAGTGTGTTGGCGTGTTGTTGCCCCAGGATTTATTTTCTTAGTAATTGTTGCAATTATTCAAATGATTGTAGGTCTTATCTTGTTACCTCTAAACCTACTTGGAAATATCGGAACTGGCACGTACTATGTGATTACATTGTTAAGCACACTTATACACACAACAATATCTGTTTTCTTCATTCCTTGGATTACTCTTGTGTCCACAATGCTGTTCCTAGATTTACAGGCACATCCCAAAAAATAAATGAGCAAATACCAAACAATAATTGGAATGGAGGTTCATGTAGAACTAAAAACTCGTTCTAAGATGTTTTGTTCGTGCAAAAATGAGCCAGAACTAAAAGACCCAAACACAAATATCTGCGAAATCTGTGTAGGACATCCAGGAACATTACCTGTTCCAAACAAACAAGCAATAGAATGGACAGCTCTAATTGGTAAAGCTCTTGGTTGTAATATAAGAGAGCTATCAAAATTTGACCGTAAGCATTACTTCTACCCAGACCTCCCAAAAGGATATCAGATATCTCAGTATGATGAACCAATTGCAGAAAATGGAAAGATGACGCTCAGCCTTGCACTAGAAGACAACATTCGTGATATTGCAGAAATTGGAATAGAGCGCGCTCATTTAGAAGAAGATACAGCAAAACTAATTCATAATTCAGACAAAAGTACACTTGTGGATTTTAACCGTGCAGGTACTCCCCTTGTGGAAATTGTTACAAAGCCAGATTTTAAGACTGCACTAGAAGCAAAAACGTACTGTCAAGAACTACGAACATTAATGCGTGCCCTTGGTGTAAGCGACGCAGACATGGAAAAGGGGCAGATGCGCTGTGAAGCAAATATCTCTGTGCAAGAGGCTGGTCAGTTTGAAATCGCAGATAATCTTGTTAAACCACTTGGTGATTACAAACTAAATGCCAAGGTTGAACTAAAAAATATTAGTTCATTCAAGGCAATAGAGAAAGCAATACTATTTGAAACAGAAAGACAAATAAGTATGTTAGAAAAAGGAGAGGTGTGGACTCAGCAAACACGTGGATGGAACGACGCAAAAGGAGAAACAGTTATGCAAAGGAAAAAAGAGACTTCTGCTGACTATAGGTACTTCCCAGATCCAGACATACCACCCTTTCACCCAAATAAAATAGCTGGAGACTTAAAACTTCCAGAATTACCACAAGCTAAAAGAGAAAGATTCCATGAGGAGTATGGTTTTTCATACGCAGACGCTAAACTACTTTCAGATAATAAGGACTGGGCAAACTTTACTGAGTCAGTAATGAGTGAGTTAGTTGATTGGCTGTATAACTTACCAGAGATAAGTGGAGACAGTGATGACATTAAAGAACAGAAAAAAAATAAGATTGCGCGTCTTGCGGGAGGTTGGATGACAAATAAACTTCTTGGATACATAAAGGAAAAGAATATTAGAATATCTGATATTAAGGTAACTCCTGAAAACTTTGCAGAATTAATGGCACTTGTATATGCTGAGCGTGTTAACTCAACAAATGCTCTTAAAATACTGGTAGAAATGATCGAAAGTAAAACAGACAGGGACCCAACTCACATTATGGAAGAGAAAGGGTACGGTCAGATAAAGGATGAGGGAGCTTTGTTATCTGTTATAGATGAGGTTATAATAAACAATCCTGCACAAGTAGAACAATATAAATCTGGTAAGGAAACAGTAATTAAGTTTCTAGTGGGAATGGTTATGAAAGCAACAGAAGGAAGTGCAAATCCACAGATAGCAGAAAAGCTACTTGTAGAAAAGTTAAAAATTAAGTAGGTTAAGAAATATAAAACAGGCTATTAGACCTGTTTTATTATTGATTAATTATTCCAAACCACCAATGATTTTCTTGAAGTTCTTGTAATCACTGTAGCTAATACTACCAGATTTGTAATGCTTGCGCGCCTCTCTTCCTAGTTTTCTCCTATCACGAAAAGAGAATTTAGATCCTGTACTCTTATTTTTCGCTCTATCTTCTATCATTTTGTTCAATATCTTTCTGTCTGAGGCTGACATACCCTTTTTCTGATATCTGTCTTTTTTTACAACACCTCGCATGGTCTTTTTTAGCCCACCAAAACCAGATAATTTGAATGACCTTCCTTTCCTTAGGGCTACTTTTCCGGGTTTCGACATTGCAAGTTCCTCAGCTTCTTTAGCTTGTCTTTCTTTTATCTTTCCTCTTATGTGTGCATATCTTCTTCTGTCTGCCGCCTCTTGATCATAACCATCATCTCCATCATTTACCATCTGAGCAGGTGAATTTATGGATGTGCGAGCCTGTGCCCTTTCTTTTCCTTGATGATGAATAGAAGTGGTAGCTGTCTTATCTGCAGGATCATCCCCGGCGTGACCAATAGATGTTGTAGCCTTTGCTCTTTCCTTGTGTTGTTTTAGCTGGGATGTACTAAAATTTTGCGCATGTCCTGTGCTGGGGTTAGGTTTTGCACCAGACGAACCAACTGGCATTACTGGTGGGAGATTTGAAGTCATATTCATTATTTTAAAAACTCTTTCACACAATTACTAGCTTCGTTAATGTCCTTTATCCAAACTATCCTTTTGTCTCTACGAAACCAAGAAAGTTGTCGTCTAGCTAGTCTCCTTGTGTCTCTCTTTAATGTTTCTACTGTTTTTTCTAAATCTTGATCTCCTTTGAGATATGGACGAAACTGACTATATCCAATTCCTTGCATACTTGGTAAATCCCAGCTGTATTTCTGCCTTACAAGTGCACGCACCTCAGATTCTAGCCCTTCGTCAATCATCTTATCTACCCTTTTGTTTATTCTATCATACAGAATATCCCTAGGAACCTCAACTCCCATTATTAGAAGGTTAAACATCGGTGCGCTTTTTGTGCGCTGTTCAGAAAAAGGCTCACCTGTAAAAATACAAACCTCTAGTGCACGAATTAGTCGTCGTTTATTCTTTTTATCTATTGTTTTCATTATGTCTGGATCCATTTGTTCTAGTAAATCGGAAAGTTCATCTAGACTTTTCTCATCCAAATTTGCCCGGAGTTGCTTGTTTGGTGCAACACGTGGAATCATGTAATTATCTATTACAGCAGAGACATAGAGTCCTGTTCCACCGACTAGCATAGGTAGTCTTTTGTTTTTATTTGCTAATTTTATGTACTTAATTGCCTTATCGCGAAACTCTGCAACAGTAAACTTTTTTCCTGGATCCATGAAATCAATTAGGTGGTGCGGAATATCATTTACCATGTACGTACGCCTAAATCCATTTCTTTCCCACTTACCCTTCACCTTTGCTGTACCAATATCCATCTTCTTATAGAACTGACGAGAGTCTGCAGAGATAATTTCTCCATTAAACTCTTTTGCCAAATCTAAACTAATCGACGTCTTACCAGACGCAGTCGGTCCAATTAAAACTAGGAGTTTTGGCAAATTACTAGATTTCTTCATACCACTAATCTTTTCTTATGCTGTACGCTCCTCTGACTCCTTTAATACCCTTGCAAGAAACTTCTTTGTCTCGACAGTTTCTTGTTCTTCCTGCCCTCTTATTCTTACGGTCACCTCTTTTCCATCTGCCTCCTTGTCACCTACAACAATCGCATATGGTATTTTTTGTTTTGCAGACGCTCGTACTTTCTTTCCAACACTTTCATCTGTACTATCTACAGCAACCCTTAGACCAGCTTCTGCAAAATTAGCTGCAATTTTATTTGCTGAGTCTACGTGTTTTTCTGACACAGCTATAAACTGTATTTGCACAGGTGATAACCACACAGGAAAGGCGCCTTCTGTGTGTTCTATTAGAATTGATAGAAACCTTTCTATAGATCCCATAATTGCAGCATGTACCATAACAACCCTTTCTTGTTCTCCTTTTTCATTAATACAATTAAGATCAAAACGTTCTGGCAGGTTAATGTCTAACTGGATTGTAGCCACCTGCCACTCTCTTCCTATTGAGTCCTTAGCAACAAAATCTATTTTTGGTCCATAGAAGGCCGCTTCTCCAATCTCTTCTACAAACTTTACACCTCTCTCATCTGCTAACTCTCTCATCTGCGACTCAGCTTTTTTCCAAAGCTCTGGTGTTCCTAAATAGTTATCGAAGCTGTCTGGATCATGCAAAGATAGTCTCACAGACAAGTCACCGAAGCCTACTGCCTTATAGAAGGTATCAATTATATCCCATATTTTTAGGAACTCATCTTTTACCTGAGTTTGCCTACAGAACACGTGAGCATCATCTTGACTAAATGCACGTGTACGAGAAATTCCATGTAGTTCACCTGTCTGCTCATCTCTATAACAAGTAGTGGTTTCTGCATATCTTTGTGGCATATCACGATAGCTTCGTGGAATGTGGTTGAAAATCTGTGTATGATGAGGACAGTTCATTGGCTTCATTGCAAACTCATGCCCTTCCCTTGTTGCTATCTTAAACAGTCCATCAGAAAACTTATCCCAGTGACCACTTGTCTCGTATAATTCTTTTTTTGTAATATGAGGAATTGTGACCTTTTCATAACCACGCTCTTTTCGCAACTCCCAAACAAAATCATCTAACACATTCCTTAACAAAGTACCTTTTGGTGTCCAAAGAGGAAGACCTGGACCAACCAAGTCCGAGAAAGTGAATAAATCCAGTTCACTTGCTATTTTCCTGTGATCTCTTTTTTTTGCCTCCTCCAACATTTGAAGGTGTTTGTTTAATTCATCCTTTGTCTTAAAACAGATTCCATATACACGCTGTAGTTGTGAATTATTCTGATCACCTCTCCAATATGCACCTGCAAGCTTTGTTAATTTTAAAGCCCCAATCTCTTTTGTGTTTTCTACATGAGGACCACGACACAAGTCTACAAAGTCTCCCGTCTTGTACACTGAGATTGAGTCTACAGACTCTCCCAAATCCTGCAACTCTTCTTCACTCATTTTAGTTGTGCCTCGTTCTTTTAAATCTTTGAGCAAATCTACCTTGTAGTCCTGCTTTTTCTTTTTAAACAATTTTATTCCTTCATCAATTGACATCTCTTCACGCACAAACTCCTTATTTTGTTTAATGAGGTATTTTGCTTTCTTTTCTATGCTTTTTAAGTCTTCTTCAGTAAGAGGCTCTGGAGTTTCTACATCATAATAAAAGCCGTGCTCTATTACTGGACCGACTCCAAACTTGGTTCCTGGAAATAACTGCTCAATTGCTCCAGCAACCACATGCGCACAAGAGTGGCGCATAATTTCTAATTTATCATTACTCATAGATTTATTTTAATAATATTAATATTTTATAAAAAAACCCGGCATACAATCCTTACGAAAAAGAATTACATACCGGGGTCTTGCTTTATGGCTAGACGGTTCCACCCGTGGTTTTACTTTTATAGATTTTCTGTTCTCCAAGAGTGGTATCGGTTCCATTTTCTCCAGAAGAAGAATCTCAGTCTAGTTCTTCTATCTCTGTCTGGGAATCTATGGTCGAGCTGGCTCTTTATCCAATAGAGATATGTTACGCTCAAAAGGTTGTGGTGTCAAGTCTTGTGATGACTACTTCTTTTTTGTTTTTGCCTTTGTCTTCTTAGTCGACTTTTTCTTTATCTTCTTCCTCATGTCTGGAAACTTATCTGTCTCATCCACTATTTCCATCTTTAATATTTCTTCTATAACATCTTCCAAAGTTACTATCCCATAAAATCCACCAAACTTGTTCTGTACAAATGCTAAATGGTTTTTAGACTTAATTAATTTGTCCAAAAGAACGTCCAGTTTTGTTTCGCTACTAACAATTGGAGTTCTACCTTTGTGGCAAACGTATTTTATTTTCTTACCTACTTTTATATTAATAAGATCTTTTGCATACAACAGACCAACCACATTGTCCATGTTTTCCCTATACACCGGTATTCTTGTAAATCCTTCTTTTCTTATTTCATCTAGTTTCTTTTTATCCAGAGCCACATTTTCTTCAAGAGCAAAAACAGCTTGTCTTGGTGTCATAACATCTTCTACTTTTTTATCAGAATAAGAAAGTGCTCCTTTAATTATTCTTTCTTCATCACCATCAACATCACTATGCTTAGATCCTTCGTGCTCCTCTACTATTTTCATTAGCTCCTTCTTAGAATAAATAGTGGCCATTTCTTCACCAAGTGTTTTATCTAATATCCATGCAATCGGGAAACAGATAGGAAACATTACGAAAATAAATATCTTTACCAGCCACGCAGTTCTTGCACCAACCTCCAAAGCATATCTAGAAAATGTAGCTTGTGGAATAATTTCACCAAAAACTACAATTAGCCCTGTGGCCACAATACCAGCCACAAAACCGCTGGCTATATTCCCTAAAAATATAGCGAGTGTGGAATTAACAGCTACATTTCCAAGTAAAAGTGTACACAATAAAAGGTTTCCTCTTTTTCTTACAGAATACACCTTTTTTGCTTTTTTGTTTCCAAGAGTTATTTTTCTTTTTAGCTCACTCTTATCCAAACTAAGTAAACCTAAAGTGAGTCCGGAGAATAGTCCGGAAAGAAGAACTAGAAATATTACAATTGCGTAATCCATTATGACAGGTCTTATTTATTTTATTGTACTGTTTTGACAATAACTTGAACGTGCTCTGGTACAAAAGGAATGGAACGAACCCACATTGGTCTAAACTTCACATCCACACTGTATACGTGATCTAGGGTAAGAACATGTCTTCTTACTTCTTCTTTTGACTTTCCAAAGAAAAGCATCTTCTCTAGTTGTTTACTATCTGCATTAAGCCTTTCTACAGCACTGTGATATATGGTTAGCATTGCAACCCCGTCTCTTAGGTCATATTCTTTAAGCTGTACAGTCGCATTTCCATCTGCCCCACGCAGTACGGTTACGTCATCCACAACTCTCTTAAGGAGTTGAGCTCGTGCATATTCCTGCACCTTTGTAGGATTGTAGAAAACAGCAAGAATCGTTGCTTTTCCAGAGAGTGTAAATTCTCCAACTTCCTCCCCAATAGGCGCTTCATTATTTATCGTATGCTGAACGACTTTGTATACAGCTTTTTTATCTGAAAACTTTTTTTGTAGAGTTTCTTTTCCTAATTTCTCAAGTTCTGCCAAAAGCTGAGCCTCTGCTTTTTTTACATCACTAGCACTTAGCACACCTATCGTGTGTACACCTCCTGTCATACCAGAACTACTGCTACCATATACTATTTTTTGTTTTTCTGCCCTTAATCCTGGAATAGTAAACTTATCTATTGCACCCACATCACCACTCGCCCCTTCTTTATCTGCGTATACTTCTGCTTGTATTGTACCATTGGCTGGAACAACTACTCTGTCCTTTAGCCTAAACAAAACACTGTCTGGCGTGAGGAGTCTTGTTGTGGCAACTAATGGTTGTGCTACGTTCCCATCATTATGTAACGTAACAGTACCCCTTGCTATACCAGGCTCTGTTTTACTTCCTGTTGGAGAAAACCCTCTTGCTAGACTAACAGTTGTTGTTGCCAGCACAGACCCTATCATATCGCCATCTTTTTCTACAGACACCAATGACTCTACATCTACAGGACTCTCCTTCGTTGTAATTACAATTGTTGCACGCTTACTGGACATGAAAATTATCATTCCCAAAAGCGCTATTGTCGGGAAGAGAAATGACAGGGCTACTAACTTATAAAATCTGACAGGCTGACTCATGGCAGGACTTGCTTGTTTTCTTCTAAGACCCATATTATTCACTTACACGGAACACCTCTTCTAGAGAAGTTATTCCTTTAACTGCTTTAAGAATACCATCTTGAACCATTGTCGTCATCCCCTTGGATATTGCTACCTGTTGAATATCTGATTCTGAGACCTTCCCCTCCTGAATCATACCTTCTATCTCCTTATCTATTTGTAGCACTTCATACACACCAACTCTACCCTTATATCCAAGTCCATTACACTCTTCTTTACATCCTTTTGACTTATAGAACTTTATTTCTGCTCCTTTTACTTCCTCTTTTTCCTTTTCTGGCATTCCTTCTATTATTTGATTAACCTTCTCCTGCTCTTCTGGACTAAGCGTGTGAGACTCCTTGCACTTTTCACATAATTTTCTAACTAGCCTTTGCCCAAGCACAACATTTAACGCGGGAGCAAGAAGAAACGGCTTAACTCCCATAGAGACAAATCTAGCAATTGCACCAGCAGCACTATTTGTATGAAGTGTAGAAAGCATTAGGTGGCCTGTTAAAGAAGCTTGTATAGCAATCTCTGCTGTCTCTAAATCTCTAATCTCACCAACCATACAAATATCTGGATCCTGACGCAAAATTGATTTTAACCCTTTAGCAAATGTGTAGTCCTTGCTTTTATCTATCTGACTCTGATTTATTCCTTCCATTCTATATTCAACAGGATCTTCCAGTGTAATTATTTTTACATCTGGATTGTTAAGCATAAACATCACAGCATATAGCGTTGTAGTCTTACCAGAACCTGTTGGACCAGTTGTAATAACCATTCCATTTGGTCTCTTTATTTGGTTTACTAAAATATTATATGCACTTTCTCTAAAACCAAGAGAGTCTAGGGAGATTCCTTTGCGGTTCTGTCTCAATAAACGCATAACTATACTCTCCCCATACACAGTTGGCATTGTAGAAACACGAATATCCACATCTCCTTCTTTTATTTTTATTGTAAAACGACCATCTTGTGGCTTATCCGTAATATTTAACTTTAGGCTAGCTAAAAGTTTTACACGTGAAACTAATTTTTTAAAAGATTCTTTTGGAATATTTGCTACATCGTGAAGAATGCCATCTACACGAAACCTTACAACAATCTGCCCCTCTTCTGCTTCTACATGAACATCAGAAACCCCCATCTTTACTGATGCTCCCATAATATATGTAACTAAATCTGTAGTAGATTTACCATCTATTAGTTTTTGTAATGATTCAAAATCAGTAATATCTCCCCCAACCTGCTCTAAATCCTCTGCGCTTATTTTTACATCCTTACTTACCACTTGCACTGTTGGCAAAGTAGCATATAGTTTAATTACTTTATCAAAACTGTGCTTGGATATTACATAAATAGCACCATTCTTATTATTTTCTTGAGCAATACGATCAAACAGTTGCTTTACCTCTGGTTTCTGTGGATCTAATACCCCAAGACGAAACTGTTCTCCTTCTACATAAAAACAAACAGCTCCTGTGCTTCTTGCCTCCTCTTCTTGAACCATACGAAGTGCGTTTTGACTTACAGGAAACTTTTCTAAATCAATATGAGGCACCCCAATCTTACTTGCAAATCGTTTTGCTTGCACCTCTCTTTCTTTCTCTCCAATCTTTTCCATCTTCTTAGCAAATTTACCTGTAACTGACTGATCCACAAGTGGCTCGTCTTTGTCTTTTTTTACAGCACCAACACCAGCCGCCGAAGCAGCTGGTTTCTTTTTCATTAAATCAGATATGGAAGGAAGGTCAGACATATACTAACCGCCGAGCCAATGAAGGGTACGGCTTTTAACTTTTTTCTTATGCATTTTCATGAATAAATATGTCCAGGCACTTGTACTAAATACTGTGTATACAGATCCTACAAACATTATAAACATACTTAACAGTAGGAACGCGACCGTGGTCGCTGTTGCAAACAAAGTAGAGCTTCCAAGAACAGCTGCTATAATCCACATTATTAGACTTGGTATAAAGAATACAAATGCAACCAGAGCAACGAATAGCCCTAATAGCATGTTTATAGCTAGTAATATCACTCCAATTTCAATTGAGACAAACCAATGGTGAGTAAATAGGTGCCATGCGTCCTCCATCGCCTCCCAAATAGATTTCTCGTCTACAACCACATAGCAAGCAGAGTAGATGACAAAGAAGGAAACAACAAGTCCAACAATTATTGCTGAGGTGAACACAGCTAGGAATGAAAATACTTCAAACGTGCCTGAATGCAAGGCTAGTTGTACGGTAAAATAACCAACTACAACTGCCATTGCCAACAATACTAATTTTTTAAAGACCTGAATGAAAAACAGTCTCCAGAAGTGGCTTACACCAGCGTGCCAAGACTTACCTACGTCTGGAAGCTTACTCTTACTCTTTACAGAACGAGAAGCTACATGTATCAAAGCTCCTTGCGACACCGTTGCCACGAAAGCAAGAAATACTGCTATTCCCACAAAAATGACTAGTACCCAGGTAATTCCAACTATATCTATCATTGGAAGAGCAGAAAGGAACCCATAAGAGAATCCTTGCAAGTCTGCAATAATCTCAAACATGTACTGTGACGGTGTGGCTCCGTTGTCCACGATTCCAACAGTAGTTAATAGTTCTAGGATTCCCATTTGTCCTAGGAACGTTGCAAAGAGTCCAAGAGGCCAAAGCCACTTGTGCTTCCAGGCTAACCCCCAGCTATGCTTGAGGGCCTGGCGATACAATGGTGTTTTCATAATGACAGGCTTTTTAAATAGTACTAACCGGCACAAATTGTGTTTGTACCAGTGTTTACATTATAACACAGTAGTGTTATATGACAAACATTTTCTCTGTTTATATCCAGATTATTAATTTATTAAAAAACCACCCTTTGATAGGGTGGTTTTTAACGTTTAGTTTACTTTTCTTTACACCTCAGCAGAAAAAGAATTGTCTGCACCTTTGTCTTGTATCATCTCATCCTTTTCTACCCCTTCTCCCATTATTTTCTTAAACTCATCTTGCTCTACTGTCTCTTTTTCTAAGAGCACTTTTACCAACTCGTCCACCTTCGTGCGATTAGTGTCAAAAACCTCTTTTGCTCTCTGTTTAGCGGTCTCTAACAAACTATTAATCTCTTCATCAATAAGCTCTGCTGTCTTTTCTGAGTAGTTTTTCTTCTCATGGATTTCCTGTGCCAAGAAAATAAGCTCATCATTTTCTCCATACATTCTTGGTCCAAGCTTTTTACTCATTCCATAACGAAGTACCATTGATTTTGCTGAGTTTGTTGCTTGCTTAAGATCATTGGAAGGTCCAGTTGTAAGATGATCTTCACCATACACTGTAGTTTCTGCAACATAGCCTCCAAGAGCCATTGCTAAATCATCCTTAAACTGTGCAATTGTCTTGTATGTTGCATCCTTCTCTGGCATTGATAATGTATAACCACCAGCCATACCACGGCCAATAATAGATACCTTACGCACAGGATCACAATTCTCTAGGAAGTGAGCTACAACAGCATGACCAGCTTCGTGGTAGGCTGTCATCTCTCTTTCTTTGTCTGTCATTATTCTAGATTTCTTCTGGGGTCCCAACAGAACTTTTTCTATACTTTCTAGTACATGCTCCTGAGTAACTTCTTTCTTTGATTCACGAACAGCTAAAATTGCGGCCTCGTTAAGAAGGTTTTCTAAATCTGCACCTGTAAAGCCAGGTGTACGCTCTGCAAGACGACGAAGATCTACATCTTTTGCAAGAGGCTTATTATTTGCGTGTACTTTTAATATCTCTTCCCTGTCTTTAATGTGTGGTTTGTCTATAACAACTCTACGATCGAAACGACCAGGACGAAGAAGAGCGCTGTCTAACACATCTGGCCTGTTTGTTGCTGCAACAACTATAACTCCAGAGTTTGGTTCAAAACCATCCATCTCTACAAGTATCTGGTTTAGTGTCTGCTCTCTTTCATCGTGACTTCCACCAAGTCCAGCTCCACGCTTTCTTCCAACAGCATCGATTTCATCTATAAAGATAATAGAAGGTGAATTTTTCTTTGCCTTTGCAAACAAGTCACGAACACGACTAGCTCCTACACCAACAAACATCTCAACGAACTCGGAACCAGAAATGTGATGAAAAGGAACGTTTGCCTCTCCTGCAACAGCTTTAGCTAATAAGGTTTTACCTGTACCAGGAGCGCCCATTAATAGTACACCTTTTGGAATCTTAGCTCCCATGTCTGCAAACTTTTTTGGGTTCTTCAAAAAATCAACAATTTCTTCCAACTCGTCTTTTGCTTCTTTTGCTCCTGCAACATCTTTAAATGTCTTCTTATCTTTTTGTTCTTCTGGCTTAACTGACTTTGCATTAGTCTTTCCAAATCCCATTGCTCGATTGTTTACTCCAGAAACCTGCCTGCTCATAAAATAGATAAGCCCACCAATAAGCAAGAATGGGAACATGTAAGGAGCCAGCGATTTTAGCCAGAATGCCCAACCACTTTCCTTCTTCACAGAAAGCTCTATTTCTTTGATCTGCTCTGCTGTTACTCCATAGTTGCTCAACATTTCTGAGACGGACTCTCCAAACTCTTTCTTAACATCTTGTTTTGTTCCATTCTCATCATTAAGAGTAATGTGTAGTACATCACCTTGTATCTCTATTGTTTTTACTTTCCCATCACCAATTTCCTGTACCAAAGTACTTATAGCAACCTCCTCCGGAGCCTCCTCACCAATCTGACCAAAGGTCGCAATTGAAGCAATCAAAAACAAGATTAGGAAAATAATCCCAAAGTTTTTGATTAACTGTATAATGTTTTTCATAACACCTTATGATTATGCTGTAACTTCTTCCGGTGTTTTTTCTTCTGAAGTCTCAACAGGGGCTGCTTCTTCTTTTGGTTCCTCAGCTACTGTCTCTGCAGTTTTATCTTCTACTTTTGGCTCTTCTTCTTTTTTCTGAGGTCTACCTTTTACACCAAAAACCTTAAGTCCTAATCTGTGCTCTGAGGGTTCTATATTTATAATTTCGAATTTGTGTTTTGAGCCAATTGAATATTTTTCTCTTAGCTCACTTTCTGAGATTGGATCATCTGAGACCTCAGAAATATGTGCAAGTCCATGAATCGCGCTGTCTAGTTTTACCATCAAACCAAAACCTTCTATCTTGTGAACTTCTCCTTCTACAGCCTGACCAACTTTATATGTGTCTTTCACACTTTTCCAAGGGTCATCTTTAAGTCTCTTAACAGAAAGATATATCTTTGACTTGTTGAGGTCTATAATCTGCGCTTCAACCTTGTCACCAACTTTTAGCATGTCTTTAGGGTGAGAAATTCTTTGCCATGCAATTTCTGAGATGTGAATAAGACCTTCCAGTCCTTCACCAAATCTCATAAATGCACCAAAAGATGTAAGAGCGCTAATCTCTCCTTTTACAATATCACCAATCTTGTATGATTCTAGTACAGATTTCTGATCATCTTCCCAAACTGCTTTTTCAGAAACAATCAGTTTTTCTTCTCTGCGGTTTGCATCCAATACTTTTGTCTGCACAGTCATTCCAATCAACTTTCTAAGATGTTCTAAGATTTTATTTTTGTCTCCGCCTGGAACACGTGGGTAATTCTCTGGAGAAAGCTGAGATACTGGCATAAAACCAACTAGTGCATCCACCTTCATCATAAGACCACCTTTATTTGCAGAAATAATCTTTGCTTCAACTGTAATACCATCTTTCATGTATTGTTCCATTGTGTCCCACACTAATTGATGACCAGCAACACGGAAAGACAGCTCCATCTCTCCATTTTCGTTTTCTTGTTCTACAACTGTAGCTTCTACAGTGTCCCCAACGTTAATATTTGCATATTTGCTTGACTCAGAAAAGAGTTCTGGACCACGAACAACACCTGTAGTCATTCCTTCTATGTCTACACGTACAGCACCTTTATCTACTGAGATAACTGTGCCCTTAATTAAATCATCCACCTTGGGTATGGTGGTAAAATGGTCCTTTAGCAATGTTCCAAAATCTGTCATATTTTTTTGCTTAACCCAGTAATGTTTACTGAGCCTCTCACCAAGAGTAAATAGGTGAGAAATGAATAATTTATTAGCCGAAATACTATAACATAAGTATAATTATATTGCAAGAGTGCGTAGTGCGATATTTTTTGGCTTATTTTAGCTGTTTTTTAGCTCTCAGGGTTGACAATAGGCATAAAATGTGTTATTGTCCAGTGTCGTTCTTTACACAATTTGTTGCTAAATATAGCAGGCAAATCCACCAAGAATGTGATTTTCTCATATTTTTTATGGATTTGCTTGTAAAAAGGCGGTCAAGTGTGCCATGTGGCATGCGTATCTGTGAAAAAAGTCGACCTCCTCGCCCTACGGTGGGCCATGGGGGTATTCGTGCCAACATACGGCCTGTAATCTAATCAGGCCACGGGAGAAGAAGATATGGGTAGCAACGGAAGAAACTCGGGACAGATCCTGTTCATGGACTGGAATTTCACTGAAGACAAGTCCGAGAGTCAGCGCTGGGAGCGACTCCTCCAGAGCTGCGACTACATCGGTCGCTGGAAGGAAGGTGTCACACCCGACCACTTCGGCGGGAAGACCCTCGCGAAGATCAGCAACCTGTTCGTTGAGGCGATGAAGATTGTCGCACCCAAACTGGAGTACAAAACCTCACGGCCGGCGCTCTACAAGATCCTGTACCGTCACCCGAGACGGGTCGTCATCCGCGTGGACAAGAGCCTCTCAATTCCGCGACGTGTGGAGAATGGTCAGGATGTGTTCGGGTCGGACTGCGGTCTGAACATGGCCACGCGCCTGAAGCTCGTGAACGGCAATTTCAACAAGTCGCAGGGTATCCTGCGGACTGTGCTGAACAACGTCGCCAACGAGACCACGACCAACGTCTCCGAAGCCTGCATCGACATGCTGTGGACCATCTCGCGCCTGGTCAATGGGCTGGGCATCCGCACCGACAAGGGCATGCAGTACGAGGGAGAGCTCATCTCGCCATGGCACATCGTTGTCGAGCGAGGGACCATGTCTCCCAAGAAGATGCTCGAACTCGAGCAGCAGAATGCCATCGAAGAGGCCGCTGCGAAGAAGGGGGCGGACCTGACTCAGTCTGAGAAGCATTCGGCGCTCTGCCGATACAAGGCCAAAGAGCGCGATGCTGGTCATGTGCGCCACGCCAAGATCCTCAAAGACTGGGATCTCGACGACTGGAAGGCGGAAGCGCGAGACTGCGGTGTGCGGTACGAAAATGATGTCGAGCTCGACACCCTCTCCACTGCGGTTCGCGCCAACGTGGAAGCCCGTGTCGGCAAGGCCTGGAAGCGCCTGAAGAAGTCCACGTCCAAGTAGTACCAACGTCTGCAACCACGCAACGTCGAGGTACATAGCAACAATCTCGTAGAGTCTACAACTCAAAAGTAGAAGCTACACAATCCCCGCCCGTTCATAAAATAAGGAGAGAACGGCGGGCACACATTGTGCATGAACACTCGTGCAAAGTGTGTACACAACAATCCCGTAAAAGCGGGATTTTTGTATACATTACCCCTTGCTTTATATAGCAAAATCAGCTATAATAAACATGCTTTTAAGCGCCATTTTTATTATCTCAATATATGCAT
This sequence comes from uncultured Gammaproteobacteria bacterium, assembly GCA_964612105.1. GTDB lineage: Bacteria > Patescibacteriota > Patescibacteriia > Magasanikbacterales > UBA922 > CAZTEU01. The sequence continues at coordinate 124,238 of CAZTEU010000002.1, forward strand.
CTTTCTTGGCTAGGTAACACCGGAATGAAAATCCAGGTTAAACCATTTGATAAAGACATTACAATTGTAATAGATCCATACAAGCACAAAACAGGAACATCTCCGCGCAGTCTTGCCCCAGATATTGCTCTATTTACAAGAACACAAAAAGATAGTGTTACTCTTTCTGGAAGCCCTTTTATACTAGATGCTCCCGGTGAGATAGAAACTGGTGGAGTACTTGTTACTTCAGCACAAGGACACACGCAAGAATCTACAGTAGTGCGTGTAGATGCAGAACATATGAGTGTTGGACATCTAGGTCTTATTCATAAACAACCTACAGACAAACAGCTAGAAGTGTTGTCCGGGGTAGATATACTGTGCATACCCGTAGGTGGAAAAGACGTATACGAACCAGAACAAGCATCTCGTGCAATTAGTGCTATAGAACCGAGAGTTGTAATACCTATTGCATACAAATCAGACAATGATCCAAAGGCAGGAACAGTTGAATCTTTCCTAAAGGAAATAGGACTGAAGGCTGACAAACCAGAAAAAAAGGTTATCATTAAAAAGAAAGATCTTCCTCAGGAAGACATGATGGTAATTGTTTTGTCTAAAGAGTAAACAATCAATATGCCTGCAAAAAAACACACAAAAAAAACCAAAGACGACAGCAAAAAGAAGAAGAGGAAGAAGAAAGCCCCAACAAAGAAAAGAAAAACTAGCAAGAAATCAGCTGTAAAGAAAGATATAGCAAAAGCTGTTGAGCAGATTCCTGCAATTATTACAGAAGAAATCCGCGAAGAAGAGGTTGAGGTGAAAAAGCCAACCCTAAAGTCCAGCCGGAAGACCCATGCACATCATTTCATGTATGAACATCATCATGTAATGCCTAAGAAAAAATTATTATGGTTTGGGGTAATCTGTTTGACTGTTGTAATGATTGCAATGTGGGCGTTAAACACAAGAGTGTTTCTTTATCAAATAACTCAACAAGGGGAAGCGCTCAAATCACCAACTGTCTTACTTAATGTAAAAGATGATTTTCAGAAAGTACTAGATGCTACTAAAAGAGAAGAGGCAAAAAGAGAGGCAACTAAAGCACAAGTAGAAAAACAAATTAAGACTGCAGAATCAGAAATTAAATTAGAACAAGGACTCAAGTCCGTAATAAAAGAAAAGACGCAACCAAAAGAACTAGATGAATAATTATGCCAAAAAAGAAACCCGCTTCAAGCAAAAAAACCACTCCTAAAAAAGGGGGGAAGACAATGGAGGCTGTTCCTGAGGAAAAATCAATAGGAAAACTAGAGCCAATATCACTGGTCGACGAAATGCAGACCTCGTATTTAGATTACGCAATGAGTGTTATTGTTTCACGTGCCTTACCAGATGTTCGTGATGGGCTAAAGCCTGTTCACAGAAGAATCCTTTACGCAATGTGGAAGATAGGATTAAAACACAACAGTAAATTTAGAAAATCTGCCCACGTTGTTGGTGAGGTGATGGCAAAATACCATCCTCATGGTGATGCAGCAATATACGACTCCATGGTTCGTATGGCACAGGACTTTAGCATGAGGGAAATGCTTGTGCACGGACAAGGTAACTTCGGGTCCATGGATGGAGATAGAGCAGCTGCAATGCGTTATACCGAGGCAAAACTAAAATCTATTGCTGAGGAATTACTATTTGATATAGAAAAAGAAACCGTTAACTTCTCACCAACATACGACTCAGCAACAAAAGAACCAAGCGTACTTCCAAGTAAACTACCCAACCTGCTACTAAACGGAAGCATGGGTATTGCTGTTGGAATGGCTACAAATATTCCCCCTCATAATCTTGGAGAACTTTGTGATGGGGTTGTACATTTAATAGAACACCCAAAAGCCACAGTTGAAGACTTAAACAAATTTATAAAAGGACCAGATTTTCCAACAGGTGGAATTATATATAATAAAGCAGACATACAGACTGCGTATGCAACAGGTCGTGGTGGAATGGTTGTGCGTGCAAAGACAGACATACAGGAAAGTAAGGCGGGGCGTTTTCAGATAGTAGTAACTGAGGTGCCTTATCAGGTTAACAAAGCAAACCTATTGGAAAAGATAGCTAAGCTAGTACAAGAGAAAAAACTTGAAGGAATAAAAGACCTAAGAGATGAATCAAATAAAGATGGTGTTCGTGTTGTTGTAGAGCTTAAAAAAGATGCCTACCCAAGAAAAGTGCTTAATAGGCTGTTTAAAATGACCCAACTACAGACTACCTTCCACATGAACATGATTGCTCTTGTAGATGGCATACAACCACGTGTTCTCAATCTCAAGTCAGTCCTCAAGGAATACATTAAACATCGCCAAGAAGTTGTAAGACGTAGAACTCAATTTGATTTGGATAAAGCAAAAGAAAGAGCTCATATTTTAGAGGGTCTTAAAAAGGCCTTAGATAAAATAGATCAAGTTATCAATACAATTAGAAAATCAAAAGATAAAGAAATGGCAAAAGCTAATTTGATGAAAAAATTCAAGTTTACAGATAGGCAGACAGTTGCAATCCTAGACATGCGCCTACAGCAACTTGCCAACTTGGAAAGACAGAAGATTATTGATGAATTAAAAGAAAAGAAAGCTCTTATAAAAGAGCTTATGGCACTTCTCGCAAGTGAGGCAAGAATAAAGACTGTAATTAAAAAGGAAGTAAAAGCAATAAACGATAAGTACTCTTCAGACCGCCGTACTCATATCGTTCCTCATGGAGTAAAAGACTTCAGCATGGAAGACTTGGTACCAAACGAACCTACAATTATCATGGCAACTCAAGATGGATATATAAAAAGAATGCCTGTAGATACATTTAAGACACAGGGTCGTGGTGGTAAAGGTGTGATTGGTCTTACCACAAAAGAGGAGGATGTTGTAGAACACCTAATCTCTACAAACACTCACGACAACATACTTTTCTTCACAACAAGAGGACGAGTATTCCAAATGCATGCATACGATATTCCTCAAGCTTCTAGAACAGCAAAAGGGCAGGCATTAGTAAACTTCCTACAACTTGCTCCAAATGAAAAGGTTTCATCTATCCTGTCTTTCGATGATGTAAGTAAATACAAATTTCTAGTAATGGTTACAAACAAAGGAACAATAAAACGTACGAAGCTTGAAGATTTCAAGAACGTGCGTAAGTCTGGTCTTATTGCACTAAAACTAAAAACAGATGATATGTTAGAGTGGGTACGTCCATCCACTGGAAAAGACGAAATTGTACTAACAACTTCTCTTGGACAAGCAATTCGTTTCAAAGAATCTGGAGTGCGTGCAATGGGAAGAACCGCTGCTGGAGTTAGAGGAATAAAACTAAAATCACAAGACTCCATCGTTGGTATGGGAATTGCAGAACCAGAACTAGCAAAGAAAAAAGTACTAGAGCTGTTGGTTGTATCAGAAAACGGTCTTGGAAAGAGAACAAATCTTAATGAGTATAAAGTACAAGGACGCGGTGGAAGTGGAATAAAAACAATGGCTGTAACAGCAAAGACTGGTAAATTAATTAGTGCTAGAGTTATTAATAAGACAGATGAACAAGATCTAATGCTTATCTCCACAGGTGGGCAGGTGGTAAGAACTCCACTAAAGACAGTTTCCACTCTTGGAAGAGCTACACAAGGTGTGCGAATAATGAGATTTAAGAAAGACGGAGATACAGTTGTGAGTATGGCGTTGTTATAAAAAACACTAAATAGCAATAAAAACACCATGATTATGGTGTTTTTTGCTAAAATAAGCTATTTTCTTGCGTATTTCTACCCCTAAGGCTTGACAAAACCACAAAAGCGTACTATACTCCATCGTTGTAATAGTGAGTCAGAATTACACGGATGTATATAGATAGTAATAAATAGTGTCTAGATATATCCGTAGCGTAATGGAGATGGTAATTGAAATACCCGACGTTGTGAGCGGGAACCACACTTCCAATGCGGATGTTTTTCCTCGGCGTGTGTCGGGGTTAGGAGGTTGGTGCTTGTCGGAACCCTTCGCGAGAGGGAAGACGAGATTGCGCACGGCCATGCGTAATTGTGGGAGAAAAGGAGACTCTTCTCCCACCCACCACCACCATGTAGACATCACTCGCTGGTGTATAGATAAAAACAAAAAATCCCTGCTGGGGATTTTTTGTTTACTAAATTTTATTCTATATATTACATCTTACCCAATATCTTTAAGGCTTCTCTCAACAAGTCTTCCGTATCCTTATCTTTACTGTCTAAATCTTGCACAACAGACTTTACAGCTTCTTTGCTATAACCCATTGTTACAAGCCCTTCTATAACCTCCGCAAGAACAGCTCCATTTCCTTGATTGTCTGCTATCTCAGACAAAGATGTAACTTTGTTTTTTAGCTCCACAACAATTCTTTCTGCTGTCTTCTTACCCATCCCCTGCACAGCTGTGAGATATTCTACATCTCCTCTTGCTATTGCAGATTTTATTTCCTCAATAGAACCAAGTGATAGTATGTGCATTGCACTTTTTGGCCCTACGCTTTTTACAGATAACAGAAGTGAGAAGAAGTCTCTGTGCGCGTTGGATTCGAAACCAAAAAGCTCTAAAGAATTGTCTGAAACCTTAAGATATGTTGGTATTTGTACTTCCTGGTTAATTTCATAACCAGAGAGCTGTAGGCGTGAAAGCCTTACACTATAACCAACACCACCAGATGTTAGTATTGTGACTTGATCTGTATTTTTATCTACCACATGTCCGGATAGTATAGTTATCATACTTGACAATATTTTCTTAAAGTGTTAGAGTAATTTTGATGAAGACCTCTCGGCCGTAGTTCATATACTACACCTGGCAGAAGGTCTTTTTCTATTCCCAAGGAAATACAGATATTAAATATTTCACTCCTGTTTTCTTTTCCTCTACAACCTGGACAGCAAATAACATATTGTTTGGTGTTTCTCCAATAAAACGGTGTAGTATTCTAGATTTGTTCTTTTTATTAATCTTTGAGACTGGTTCTATTGCGGTGTTTTGTATAAGATCAATTGAACAAGGAAACAGGCTTAGTCTTCTCTTCCTATCACGCCAATTCTTTTGGTGTAAGTGTCTCCAAAAGATATCTAAAAATATCTTTTCTTTCTTAAAAAACTTGGAACGAACATAGGGTCTCCTTTTTGATTTACTTTTTATCCCATCAAAAAAGCCAATGGCCTTCCTTTCAATATCTCGATATCTACCCCCAGAAATAGGATATCTATTTGTTTTGTAAACCCCCCTCTTCATACACCCTCCTTTATTAAGTTATCGCAGGTATTCTACCATGGTCTGCACACCAAATCCATTCGCACCAGAACGGATATATGGTTTTCCTTTGCCACCATAGTATGAACAAGATAGATCAATATGTGCCCAAGGATAGTCTGTAAAATATTGTAAAAATGCCGCAGCAGTAGAAGCACCTCCATGTCCGCGACCACCAACTTGCCCAGAATTCTTAATATCTGCAATCTCACATTTCATTGCCTCGCTATACTCTTCTCCCAGTGGTAATCTCCATAATTGCTCTCCAGATTCCTCAGAACTGGCTATAAGTTTATTTACAATCTTTTCTTCTTTAGAAAATACAGCAGAGCGCTCATTACCAAGAGCCACCATGCAGGCACCAGTGAGTGTGGCGAAGTCTATAACCTCTTTTGGTTTGTATTTTTTTGCATAACATAATGCATCCGCAAGAATTAGTCTACCTTCTGCGTCTGTATTATCTATTAGGACGCTTTTTCCACCCATGCTTACTAATATGTCATCCGGTCGATACGAATTTCCTCCCGGCATATTCTCACATGTTGGTATAAGTCCAATAATATTTTTCTTTAAACCAAGAGAGGCTGCTGCCTTTATGGTTCCAAGAACAGTTGCAGCACCAAGCATATCAAACTTCATGTCTGTCATGTAGTTTGCAGGCTTTAATGAAAGCCCTCCTGAGTCAAAAGTAATTCCTTTTCCAACCAGAACAGTGGGGCTTTGGTTTTTTAGAGCATTTTTATACTCTAGTATAATAAACTTTGGCTCTTCTACGGAACCCCTAGCCACACCAAGCAAGCACCCCATTCCTAATCTTTCTATTTCTGGAAGAGATAGTACTCTTGTGCGTAAATTTCTGTATTGTCTCGCTAAATCTTCTGATTTTTCTGCCAGAAGAGTTGGTGTCATAACAGATGGTGGAACATTACCGAGCTCTCTGGCATAATTTACTGATTCTGCAATCAATTGTCCGTCATCCATGCCACGTGTCATTGCTGTCTTTATTTTCTGATCAAAAGACCCAACAAGCGCCACTTTCTTGATAGGGCTTACTCGCCCATCTTTTTCTTTATGAACATCGTAGCTGTAGTTAGACAGCTCCAGAGCAACTATTGTTTCGCTTCCTATCTTTTTTGCTCCAATCTTCTTAGTAAGAGCAGACGGAATCATTAATGAAAGAGAGGTTATTTTTTTACTTTGGCAAAATAGTACAGATGAACCAACAGCTTCTTTCCATTTACGGATTGTTATATTTTTATATTCTCCTATTCCAACTAAAAGAATGCGGGGAATTTGTTTATCTTTTGTATATAAAAGAGTTGTTTGAGATTTCTTCCCCTCAAAGTCTTTGGTGTCTATAATATTGCTAATTTGCCCATCTAATTTCTTGTCTAAATTCTTCACAAAAGGCTCTAAGCCCTTCCCTTCCCATATAGGCAAAATAAGACACTGTGTTTTTCCATTTTCTTGTGTAACTTCTGTTAACATATATGCACATCAAAAGAGTGAGTTACCTTACTCCTTTTTTATAATATTGTCAAGATATTAATTTTTTTGGACTTTTAGAGCCACTTTTGCCCCTGGGAGCTCTACTTCTACGCCACCCTTACCTTTCTTTATATCCTCACTACGTGTAGACTTGGCTATTTCTTCTCTGTGTTTATCAAAAACACTCTCCACTATCTTATCTTTAGAATCCCAAACAACAGTACCAGAATCATTTATGGTAAGTTTCTGCTCTTTCCTCATCTGATTAATTGCACGTATAAGTTCACGAGCAAGACCTTCTTCTTTAAGGTCTTCAGTAATATTCACATCCATAGACACTTTTATTTCTCCATCTTCTCTAGAATCCCACTTTTTGTTTCCAGAACTTACAACCTCTTTTACATTTAACTCTTCAGAGATAAGTTGCTCATAGTCTTTTATGTTTTTTACTCCAGAAACAGCGCAAGTAGCTAGCGGTTGTCGTACGCGAATACCTACTTCCTTTCTTAGTGACATTCCAAGCTCAACTGCCTTTCTTGTTTTTTCCATTTCATCTAATATTTTTTCATCTACCTTTTTTTGCTTTTGTGGCCACATTTCCAAATGAACTGACTCTTTATAATCACCGGAGCCGTATTGTTTTACTGATTGATAAATCTTCTCAGACACAAACGGAGTGAATGGTGCCATCACTTTTGAAAGAGTGAGTAATACGTCATGCAAGGTGGCTAGGGCAAATTGTTTATCCGCCTCATTATCCCCCTTAAACCTATCACGAGAGCGTCGCACGTACCATTGTGATAAATCAGAGATAAAATCCTGTATTGGTCTACTTGCATATGCAAGCTCATAATTATTCATTCTGTCTGTTGTCTCTTTTACTAGCTGATTAAGTCTAGCCATAATCCATTTATCTAGGACATTGTCTGATTTTTTCTTTGGCTGTTTAGACTCTTTTGCAAACATTTCATAGAATGACAAAACATTCCACAGTGTGTTTACAACTTTGTTATATACTTCTCTCACTCCAGATTCGGAAAAATTGAGGCCTTCCGCATGCATTACAGGTGATGTAACCAAATAGAAACGCATTGCGTCTGCGCCATATGTTTCTAAAACTTTCATTGGGTCAGGGTAGTTCTGTAAACGCTTGCTCATTTTCTTTCCATCTTCTGCCAGCACAATCCCATTTACAATCACATTACTAAATGCAGGAACCATTTTGCCTGTTGGAATTGATCTTTCCTCGCCCATTGTAAGAGCTGTTGCTAAGACATGAAGTGTATAAAACCATCCACGTGTCTGATCCTGCCCTTCTGCAATAAACTCGGCAGGAAATCCTTTTTCAAATTTTTCTTTATTCTCAAAAGGATAATGCATTTGTCCGTATGGCATTGAACCAGACTCAAACCAGCAATCTAATACTTCTGCTACTCTGTGATATTTCTTTCCATCTTTGTTTATAACAAGTTTGTCTACAACATGTTTATGTAAATCTTTTACAGGTTTACCAATCAACTCCTCCAGTTCTTTTACAGAACCTACGCAAATAACATCGCCGTCTTCACTCTTCCAAGCTGGAAGAGGTGCGCCCCAGAATCTATTTCGCGAAACTGCCCAATCTCTTGCGTTTTCCAACCATGTTCCAAATCTTTTTTCTTTTATGTGCGATGGAACCCACCTTGTATTCTTTTCATTGTTTTTTACCAGCTTATCACGTATCTCACTCACACGAACAAACCAACTATTTGTTGCATAATTAAGAAGAGGTGTATCACAACGCCAACAGTGAGGGTAGCTGTGTAAATATTTCTTTTTTGAAAATATTTTATTATTCCCAGCAAGCCATTTAATAATTTCTATATCTGCTTCCTGAGGATTTTCTTTGGGTTTTACTTTTTTTCCTGCAAAATCCGTAACCTCTTCCGCAAACGTTCCGTCCATTTTCACATGCTGAATAAGTTCTGTGCCCTCTTCCAAACCAACCTGATAATCATCTTCACCAAAGGCCGGAGCAATATGCACAACCCCAGTACCTTCTTCTGTAGTTACAAAATCACCAGAGACAATATGAAAAGCGTTCTTTGTCTTAGCAAAATAAGGAAACAGTGGTTCGTATTTAGTTCCAACCAAATCTTTTCCTTTCATTTCTGCTAATTTATACGGAGTTGTCATCAGCTCCTTTTCCTGCTCATTTGTAAGCCCTTCTAAGTTAAAAGGAGGCCAATAGTTTGTAACTTCTGGATAATCCTTACGGCTTGAATTCCAGTTTGCAAAAATTTCTTTTGCTAACAAATAATTTTCATACACAGGTTCTCCTTTTTCATCCTGACGTACAAAAAATTTGGCGATTACGTATGTTATATCTGGATTAACAGCGAGCAAAGCGTTTCCAGGCAGTGTCCAAGGTGTTGTTGTCCATGCAAGAGCATGAACAGAACCGTCTATGCCATCAAAATCTTTATTTAACTTAAACTTCGCAGTAACAGAAATGTCTTTTATATCTTTGTAGCCCTGAGTAACTTCAAAATTAGAAAGAGGAGTAACACAACGAGGGCAAATGTGCATTGCTTTTTTTCCTTCGTACACTAAATCTTTGTCCCAAAGTTGTTTAAAGACCCACCAAACACTTTCCATGTATTCTATATCCATTGTCTTGTAGTCATTTTCCATATCTACCCAGCGACCCATGCGATTGATTGTCTTTTTCCATTCTTCCGCATACTTTAGGACAGTCTTATGACACGCGCTATTGAACTTATCTACCCCATAATCAACGATTTCTTGACGGCCGTGTAAATCCAGCTCTTTCTCCACTATATTTTCTATTGGAAGACCGTGACAATCCCACCCCCATTTTCTCTCAACCCTGTGACCTTGCATCGTCCAGTATCTAGGCACAACATCTTTCATTAAAGATGCAACGATATGACCATAATGAGGAAGTCCTGTAGCAAACGGAGGTCCGTCATAAAAAACATACGGATTGTCTTCCGGACGTTCATTTACGGATTTTTCAAAAGTTTTATTCTTTTCCCAAAACTCTAAAATTTCTTTCTCATTTTTATCCGCTTGATAAGGCATAATGTTATAAATCTCATTATTATTTAGTGTTAACTACTATAAGGAAAAGAGGGGGCTGTGTCAACAAAATTACAAGACGCCCACCTTTCGAGTGGGCGTCGTCGTACTCCTACATTCCCCAAGCTTTCACTCAAGGATATCGTTCTTTCATGTACTGCTCGAGAAGTGCCCGGCGCGCATGTTCTGGAACCCAACGCAGAGCTCCATCCAAACCCATGAAAAAACTGGTCATGCGTGAATCGAGAGTGTCTGCACCGTCGTCTCTGTGGCCAGAGAACCCACCTTCTGCCTCCTTGCAGAGAAGCTCGTCCATACGACTTGCCAAAAAATCCTTGCTGAATTGGAAAGTCTCGACAGTCCCATCCGTCTCTCTGCGCTCGATAATCTTGCGCTTCAACAGCTCCTCAAAATCGCCATCCTTTACACTAACTCCGCCAAATTCGCGGAAGTCGATATCCAGGAAAGCCCTCTTGGTGAACGGGTGCCATTTCAAGAACACCATCATCGTCTGAACGACACCATATAGAGGACCCCCTTCTTTCACTCTGCACATGTCACCCTCCTTTTTGGGTTACCTCTCGTTATGATTATGACAAGGCGTTGTTGAGAAGCTCACCAACACCACCTGCACCAGGAACGATGTAGTGGTTGTCGGTCAGACCTCGTTCTTCGTCTGGGTGTGCACCCGGAATGCTGTTGAGTGCCTTTTCGGATGACAGTCCACGATCCAGGCGCAGAGCCCAAATCTCCATCTTGGGAAACCGCTTGGTCACGTGCCGGATGAACTCCGGAGTGACCATGAGGTTCATGGAAATCATCTTCGCGGGCATGCCCGGAACGGCGTCTCCAGCGTACAGCTCTGCAGCCTTGCACAGCGAGTGGCCTGTGGCTCCCATTGGATCTGGGAAGATGACGATGTGCTCGTCCACATTACCACAAGGCTTGAAGCCCGACAGTCCTGCACCAGTGACACGCTCAGACTTCCCCTCAACAGTCCTCTGCATCATGAGGTGATCCTGGTGAAGACCAGCAGGCAGGAGGATTTCCCCAAGCGCCTCGAAACAAACACCCGCTGGCGACGTGCCCGCACGAGCGACGTTCACAACCGTGACTTTTGTATCGTAGTCAACCACAGGCGCATGAAACTGCGCTTGCGCTGGATACTGCCTCACCATGCGAGTTGTCGCACGTCTGTGGAAGCGTGGAAATGACCTGGAAACCACCGTGTGAATCATCCGGCGGTAAAGCTGTTTGACCAGCTTGTTCATCCGAGGGTGTAGACACTCCTCCGACCCGAACTCCGCCAGCCAGGTGAAGATCATGGGGTCCCAGGCCAAGTGCACCTTGGAACCGTAGAAGTGATGCACCTCGTCGGCACGAACCGCCGTCCCTTCTTGGTGTTTTTCCGTGTAAATGATATCGAAATGAGCAGGCATGTTCTTTCTCCTTTTTGCACTCTTGTATTGGCGCAAATTATGAACAGCTTACACTAATATCAGCATAAAAGCAAGAAGCACCTGCGCTTATCGACGAATCGACTTGCGCTAGGTGCTCTTTACTCCTTTTTTTTGTTCTTCGCTAGCCAGGTATGCCGAGTGGTAGCACAGCCTGTCCGTTGCTGTTGTCAGCAGTAGGACTTCCCCTCTCTGCTCGCATGCGCTCCAGCTCCGGTCCGATCAACCACTCCAGCTCTTCCCTGATTGTTGGGTAGAATCTGCTGTCAGGATTGGTCAGAATTGCTCCACGAAGGTGCATCCGTGAGCTCCTGTCTGGAACCTCGTCTGGCAGATGCCCCCGAACCAACTCAGCAATGATCTTCGTGGCATTGCTGGCGTTCTGGGTCATGTTTCTCACGACTCTTGCATTGTCGACGTGCTCACCATCCTTCCAAGCATCCAGGTCTGTGACCAGTGCCATGTGCCCATGAATGAAACCAAGCTCCGCAGCGAGACAGGCTTCCTGTGCCCAGTTCATACCGACAACATCCACCTTTATGTCACTCACTTCAAGAATGCCTCCATTCATGTTCTTGTACAGAAGTGACTCCGCCTTTGTGGAGAACTGTGGACCATCGATGCAGATATGTGCGGATGGTGTTGTGTGTCGCCAGAAGAGCGTCTTGTCTTCCATGCCGAGAGCACGTTGACCGGCTCTGATCAGCGCGATGCGGAATTCCGGGTCCACCGGCGTTGCTGTGCTCACATGTCCCGCAAGACCTCTCCTCCAGAAGAAGGTCTTCTGACGATTGCTGGTCCTGTTGATGAAGTGCGTTGGAAGCACGATCCTGCACTCTTCGATTGCTTCTTGGAGCGAACCCACCGCGTTCACCGAGAGTGTGTGTGTCGCGTGCAACATATCGAGTACATGGAAATGCGCCCTGGACTGGATCAGCGAAGGCGGGTCTGTATGATCCTCCCCGTGACGATTCACGAAGATAATATTCTTCCCTGCCATCTCGCCAACCACCACGTGTACTCCAGGCGGACCCTCGTCCAGCACTTCGTAGTACGGACTCTTGTAGTAACGACTCTCGAGAATCGTCATACCTTCGATCATGGCGAGTCCTGTGCCGCCTATCACTCCCAACACCGTTGGTTGTGTTTTCATCTCGTCCCTCCATGGCGCCTTGGCGCCTGTTGTGTCCTTTCGGATTTTATCACCGCAGGACATGAGCGTCAAACCTTTTCCTTAAGGTCTGGTTCGATCAGTCTGTAATAAATCTCCATCGCTTTTGCAAGAACATCTGGAGGGACAGCTTTTGACAACACACCGATTTGATCCAGTGCATAGTCGAGAAGCACCTCTTCCTTACTAAGCTTATCATACCAAGACCTTGGAACCTTTGCTGTCCAGACGTTCAGATACGCTCTTACCGTTGAGTCGTCTCGCACCCCACGAAGCCATCCGCTTTCTCTCATTCTGTCCACGAACACACGGTAGGCCTTCTTGTTCTTGAAGGTTCTTCCAGGACCCACCATTTTTCTTGTGAACTTAGAAGTGTGGAATGGAATTCCTCCTGACAATTGGAACAGCTCTTGTCTAGTTGCATTTGCAGCTTCCATCGTACCAGACATCTTTGTTGTGGCCCCTTCTATGGCCTCCGAAGGTTCTATGCATAATTCTGATGTAAAGATGGCGAGAGTAACTTGGAGCTCCCACAAGAGCATCCCTTCGTCTGCAGGACATGCAGCCCGAAGTTCGTCAGGAAGGTTCTTATCTACCCAGGAGTACAGGTAACCAACCTCTCCTGTGTGCGTATGGCGAATTCCTTTGAGCCATCCCCTTCTACAGGCCCGTGATAGAAACGAACGAAAGGACTGGTCTGTTGAGAAGTGGGCGTCCAGCCCATTACCAACCATTTCATAGGACATGTCCTTGGCGTAAAACGGACGAGCTTGAGATTTTACACGCAAACGGATCATGCGCGTAAGATGTTCTCGAGCCTTCCCACTCATAATTCTAGTCCTTGGTGTTGGCACGGACCCAATATCTTCTACGACCTGTTTTGCCCAGGCACTTCTACCCCTCTTGAACCTGTACTGATAGTCCGACCAACCACCGTTTGCCCTTAATGACGCGTGCCTGCGCTCCAAAAGACGTCCTGGATGATCTTCTACGATTGAGTTCTTGTTGATCTCGCGGACGATATCTCCAACTGATGTTATGGAAGGTACCTTATGGTCTCTTGCTGCGAGACTAACGTCTGGAATATAGAACCAGCCCAAGCCAAAGCGGTAGTATATCCACCGCATGAGCGTCAAACCTTCTGACATGTTACTATCTTGGCATGTCATTACTCACCTCCGTGCGATGAATTGATGTAAACTCTTACGAGCCACACTTGGACGCTATCACTTTTCCTTATAAAATTCAAGACCTCTGCCGTGTACTCACGCATATGCGCTTTCCTGCGACAGAGGTCTAGTCCTTGTTTGTCCAGCGATATCTACCGCGACTCACTCTCTCCAGAAGTTCGTGTTGGATAAGGGTTTCCAACATACGGTATCGTGCTGTCCTATTGCGAGAAGGTCTCCAATCCTCACGCTTGGAAAACTCAGCCAAGTCGTCCGTTGTAAACTCCGGACCGGTAAGCTCCCAAAGTTGCTCTGCTCCGTAGACAGACTTCATCCTCCCCCATTTCTCAGTCCCGTAGACCCATTCGTAGCTGAAGGTATGCCTTGGTCTTGGGTGCTTTGTGCTCTTGTGCACAGTCTGTCGTATCCACCCTTTTTCCACAAACCTGTTGAGTATGGTTACTGCGAAAGTTGCGGTAGGTAGTGGCGAATTATGACCTGTAAGGTCGTTCACGTGTGCGAACTTGAACTCGTCGTTCGGGATTTGGCCACGCAACCAATCCCGGAGCTCTGTGTCTCTTTCTGGTTGCATATTAACCTCCGCCTCTCTTCTGTGTCCTTAGGTCCTCGTGCAACATGTAGTGAGGCAGTCCTCTTTTCCTGCGTCCCGCCTTCTTGAGCACACCCAAGGCAATGAGTCGGTCTACGGGTATACGAATCCCAGTGTTGCGAATCTCACTGACTGTGTATTTCCCATTCTGACCAAGATGCGCTTTGATTCTCATCACAGCCCGCTTCACAGGCTCTGGAAGTTCTGAAAGCTTCATAGTCTTCTCCTGTATTGCGACCTACCGGTCTTGGCTGGTGGAAACACTCCTTGTACAGAGACACTAGCAGAACAAAGACACAAAGTCAACCTGTTGCTCACCCTAAAACCTCGTGCTATAATCCCGCTATGTATAATGTATAACTATGTATAAAGGAAAACTGTATATTGCTAGTGACCATGGGGGATATAAGCTAAAAAAGCGTCTTATTCGCTATGTGGAAAAAGAGCTAAAACTAAAAATTGAGGATATGGGACCACATGAGTATAATGAAGAAGACGATTATCCAGATTATATTATTCCTCTTGCTAATGAGGTGGTAAAAAATAAAGGACGTGGTATAGCAATATGCAGAAATGGAATCGGGGTGTCTGTTGCATCTAATAAGGTGAAAGGGATACGTGCAGGAGTTGGATATAGTATAAAAGTGGCAGAAAGTATGATGAAAGATGATAATACAAACATACTTGCTCTTGCTGGAGACACACTTTCACAGGATCATGCAATGGCGATTGTAAAAAGATGGCTCAAAACTGAGTTTAGTAAAGAGAAACGCCACAAGCGAAGAATTAATAAAGTTATGGCGATAGAGAAATAATATGTCCGTTAAGATAATCCCATCTACACTTGTACAATCCAAAAATGAGTTTCTTTCGCAGATAAAAGGACTAGGAGAGTCCTTAGATATGATTCAGCTGGATATTGCAGATGGAGGGTTTGTAGACAATAAGACCTGGGCTGACCCAAAAGTAGTAAGAAATATATCTTTGGATGTCGAACTACATTTAATGGTAGATGATCCATACGAAGAACTAAAAAAATGGGAGGCTGTTTCTCAGATAAAAAGAGTGCTTATCCATTACGAATCAGAGGGGGAAAGCACAAAAGAGTTGATACATAAACTAAAAGATAATAATATTTGGCAAATAGGCGTTGTCCTTAATCCTGAGACAGACATTTCTGTTCTAGAGTCATTTCTTGGAAGTATAGATGTTGTGATGTTCATGGGGGTACACCCTGGATTACAAGGTCAGTCATTTTTACCAGAAACTCTAGAAAAAATAAGGCAATTTAAAAATATGAACACAAGCCACATGATTTCCATAGACGGTGGTGTAAACAAAGAAACAATAAATGATATTGTAATGGCTGGAGCAGACATCGTCTGTCCCGGAAGTGCAATATTTCATACGGATAAAACTCCCTCAGAAAATGTTGAGGAGATGAAATACATAATAGATAATATTAATAAATAGATATGGCACAAGAAGAACTATTGGACTTGGTAATAATAGGAGCTGCTGCTGCAGGAAGCGCAGCTGCAATATATGCAGCAAGAAGACACCTCAACTTTGTTATGGTTGCAAAAGACACAGGTGGTGAAGTTGCTCTTTCTGGAGAAGTAGAGAACTGGCCAGGAACAATTAACACAACAGGTTTTGAGCTTGCAAAGAACTTTAATGATCATGTTAAGTCCTATAATGTAAAAATAGATGAGGGTTTTGGTGTTACAAAAATAGAACAAGAAAAAAACTATCATGTTGTACACGCAGAAACTTCTACTGGAAAAACTCAGTCTTATAAAACAAAGAGTGTAATCATAGCAAGCGGAATCCATCCAAGGTTATTAGAAATCCCAGGAGAAAAAGAATTAAAAGGAAAAGGGGTTACGTACTGTACTGTGTGTGACGGACCTCTTTTTGGAGGTAAGACTACTGCAACAATCGGTGCTGGTAATTCTGCTGTGGAGTCCGCACTAATGATGGCAGAAATTGCAGAGAAGGTTTTTCTTGTTACAAAATATGCAGACACACCAGAAAACAAAGGTGGTTTTCCAAAAGCAGAGGATATTCTTGTAAAGAAACTAAAAGAAAAGAAGAATGTGGAAATTATATATAGTGCATCTACAAAGGAAATCACAGGAGATGGAATGGTGTCTGGTATAAAATATGAGGATACAGCCACCAAAGAAAATAAAGAAATAAAAGTAGATGGAGTAATGGTTCATATTGGAATGATTCCAAACTCTGACTTTGTAACCTGTGGCAAAAAGAACAAAGCAGGAGAGATTGTGGTAAACACTCGTTGTGAAACAGATTGCCCTGGTATTTTTGCAGCTGGAGATGTTACAGACATTCCCTTCAAACAAATTAGTATTGCAGTAGGGCATGGGGCAACATCTGCGTTGTCTGCAATAGATTATCTCAACAAATGGGAGCCTAAGTAGTAGCTAGTTTGCGGGAAAATAGGAATAGTGCTAGGATAAAAATATGAACATAGCAAAGATTAAAACAAAGAAGCCTATAATCACGTTGTTGGACTTTTTTAGCATGAGAAGTGGGGCAAAAAGTAGTGCAGAAAAAGGGCAAAAAGTGGACAAGATTATAGAAAATGCCAGGAAGGACTACAACGCGGGTAATTACACTACTCATAAAAATGCTAAAAGCATCATTGCAGAATTAGAATCATAATTTATCTGAGATTAGTATGGAGGTTAATCTCTCACCGGGCTTTAAACGAGCCTACAAAAAAATGACGCAACAAATTAGGGAGGATTTTCAAGAAAAAATTACTATTTTTTGCAAGAATCCAAGACATCCATCACTTAAAACGCACAAACTGAAAGGTTATTTACAAGAATGTTTTGCGTTTCGACTCAAAAATGGATATAGGGTTCTTTTTGAATTTAAAAAACCAAACACGGTTAATATGCCAGACATAGGACCTCATGATTTATACAAAAAGAGATAATATGAGGAACAAATACATAGTAATACTAATTGGACTCTTCCTCCTTCAATTCTTTTTTGTCTCCCCAATCGGTGAGTTTGCTCTTAATGATGACTGGGTGCAGGCAGACACTGTTAGACATTTAACAGAAGCTGGGGAATGGAGAGTTATGCCTTATGCAGGGGCAACATTTCATGCCTTAGTTGGTTATGGCTCATTCTTTACCTCTATGTTTGGCTTCTCATTTACAGTTCTGCGTATCTCTACTCTTATACTAATGCTTACAACTATTGTTGTGAGTTTTTTACTGTTTGAAAAAATAACAAAAAATAAAAAGTTGAGTTTTGTTGGAACATTACTACTCTGGTTAAACCCGATTGTCTATAATCTTTCTTTTACTTTCATGACAGATGTTCCTGCTTTATTTCTCCTTATCGCAGGAATGTATTTATACCTAATAGGCTTTGAGAGAAAGAAGTCTGTTTTGGTCTTCCTAGCATCTTCTCTTTGTGTTATTGGCTTCTATACAAGACAGACAAATATACTATTACTTGTAGCAGGACTTGTATTTTCTTGTTATAAGAAAAGGCTGTCGTACAAAGAAATATTACTTACGTTTGGAATACCACTAATCATTGGGGCTGGAATATATTTTGGGTTGTCTGCCAAAGATTTATTACCACAAACAACAGACTCTCATATTATAAAAGGTTTTTGGCGACAAATAGGCCATATGAAGTGGTGGAGTTTTTATATTCCAATGTATCTTGGTATGTTTCTATCCCCTCTTACTTTTGGATGGTTAGTAAAACAAAAAGATGTACTAAAAAACTCTCGTCTTTTAGTTATCGTATTTGTTTCCACTCTATTTGCACTTATTATTCGTCAAGCATTTCACTTACAAATGCCTTATGTGTCTAATATGATAGACATATATGGTCTAGCCCCAATGAGCGGTGTATTGCGAGGTTTGTTTATTCCAATATTCTCCAGTAAGCTGTGGGGCGTGATTACATTACTAAGTGCAGGCAGTGTGGGTATAGGTGTTGAGATGTTGTTACAAAAGAAAGATAGGTTTAATTATTGGTTTATATACTTATTTGGCGTCTTATACACTCTTGCCTTACTTGCTTTTGACAGTTTCGATCGTTACATAATAATGCTAATACCTGTACTTATAATTGCGCTTATTAAAAGTATAGGAAAAGACTTTTCCTACTCTGTGTCTGCAATTATCCTTTGTGTCTTCGCTATATACGGAATTAGCCAAACCCAATTCTATATGAACTGGAATAACACAAGATGGAAACTAGCTGATGAAGTATTAATAGAAATGAAGCTAGAGCCAAAAAATATAGATGCTGGGTACGAGTGGAATGGTTGGCATGATTATTGGAGAGCGTCTAAAGAAGGTCCAGAACCAATCCCAAATAATAACCCTTGGTGGATTCTTGGATTATTTACAGATAACACAGAAGACATAGTGGTGTCTCAATCTGCAATGGAAGGATATAGTGTTATAAAAGAAGAAAAGGTGAGAGGTTGGAACCCAAACAATATTCTGTTTGTTTTGCAAAAATCATAGTGATATAATGTATATATGAATTTAGAACATTGTGTACCACTAGTACCAACGTGTACAAATGAAGTAACTATCCTAGTCGTTGCTATTCTTGGCACGATTCTTTTGATATACTCTCAATTTGTGGAAGCAGAGCATCGCAGAGATGTTATTCGCATGCTTGGAGCTGCAGGTCTTTTTGTTTATTCATACTTTGTTGCAGATAAAATATTTATGGTAGCTTCTGCTGGTATTTTTCTTGCAGCACTAGTTGAGTTCATAGAAATATTGCTTGGATTACACAGACACAAGAGAGAAGATATAACTAGATATAAAAAAATGAAATAATATGTTGGATATTGTAACAATAGGTGATGCATTAATGGATATATTTCTTGTGCTGGACGAGTCAGATGCTAATTGTGTAATTAATAAGAAATCAAAGAAGTTGTGTTTTGAGTATGCAGATAAGATATGTATACAGCATTCTACACACGCTGTTGGAGGAAACGCAGCAAACGTTGCGATTGGCACAAAGAAATTAGGGTTGGATTCTGCAATTATGACAGAGCTTGGAGATGATATTAATGGGCAAGTTGTCTTTAATAAGTTCAAAGAGCGTGGAGTAGATACCCGCATGATAAAAATACACAAAGGAAAGGAAACGAGGTACTCAGTGGTATTAAATTACGACGCGGAACGCACAATACTTAGTTATCATGTACCAAGGAAATATAAGCTTGCAAAAATACCTGCAACAAAGTTAATTTACTACACATCACTAGGAAAATCTTTTGAGGGTTTGCAAAACAAGTTGGTTGACTACCTTAAAAAACACAAGTCTACAAAACTTGCTATCAACCCAGGTTCGTATCAATTTCGTAATGGGCTTAAAAAGATAAAAGAAATAATACCAATGGCAGATATTCTTATTGTAAATAAAGAAGAGGCGGGAAAGCTTCTCGGAAAGAAGGCTCAATCAAAACAATGTGCAAAAGCATTAAATAAAATGGGTGCAAAGATTGCTGTAGTCACAGACGGAATGGATGGATCATATGCATCAGATGGAATAAACCTTTGGCACCTAAAACCATACCCAATTAAACCTGTAGCAAAGACAGGTGCTGGAGACGCATATACAAGTGGCTTTTTGTCTGCAATAATTGCAGGAAAAGACATACAAGAGGCTATGCAGTGGGGCACAGCCAACGCTGGAAGTACTGTTTTACAGTTTGGGGCGCAGAAGGGGTTGGCTTCTCGTGCAGGGGTACGGAAAATCATACAAAAGTACAAGAATAACAAGCCAAAAAAACTCACTTGACAAATCCTAGAACACCCTCTAGGGTTTTTTAATACTCGTTTGACAGTTACCCCAAAAGACAAATATACTACTCACATATATGTCAAAAACAACAAAAAAAGCAAAGCAGGTGGTAAAAAGGACTGTGCAGACAGTCGTCCCAATCACCTTAGTTGGTAAGCTATACGATCAGGTGGTTCGTACGGTAACTACATCCAGTGGGAAGGATAATCGCAACATCATATTATACGTCGGTGTGGTATATAACCACATGATAGACGCTGTAAAGCAATACCAGAGACTTAAGAAAAAGAAGTATAGGATTGCGCTGTTGCACGACAGCAGACAAAAGCTAGATAAATACACGCAGGCTGCACTAGAACGGGTAGACATTGTGCTCTCTTGTGATACAAAAGACCACATTGCTGTGCAAAAAACCCTTCTTCCCTACACAAACGAATTGCTGGCTGTTACCTGTCGCTCAGAGAAAAACATACCTGTCCTTTCTCGTGTAATACCTAATGTTCCCTTTCTCAGAACACCCACAACAGACTCTCTTCGTTGGTCATCCGATAAAATTAGCATGAGACAAAGGCTTAGGAATTATGATGAAAATATTGCGCCTCATTTTGCTGTCATATCAGACTTATCTAAAGAAGCAATAAAAAAGGTGGAAGAAAATGTAGGATACCCGCTTATCGTTAAGCCGGCCGGTCTTGCAGAAAGTATTTTGGTTTCTATCTGTTACCATCGTGAAGAGTTGCAGGAAGTTCTGGGAAAGGTGTTTAAAAGAATGGAAAACTTATACAAGAAAAATCATTTCCATCATGAACCAGAAGTTTTAGTGGAACAGTTTATGGAAGGGGAAATGTATTCTGTAGATGCATATGTAAGTGGAACAGGTAAGATATTTTTCTGCCCAATTGTTTATATAAAAACAGGGAAACAAATTGGATTTGATGACTTTTTCGGATATTTCCAAGTCACCCCAACACTTCTTAACAATGAAAGCATAAAAGAGGCTAAGTTGTCCGCAACACAGGCTATATATGCACTGGGAATGAGAAATACTACTGCTCATATAGAGATGCTAAAGACGGAGCAGGGTTGGAAGATTATTGAGGCAGGAGCAAGAGTTGGTGGTTTCCGACACATGCTATACGAGTTTTCCTATGGAATAAATCACACAGCAAATGATGTGGCAATTCGTTTGCAAGAAAAGCCTATTATTCCAAAATCATTAAAGGGGTACACCTCTGCAATGAAGTTCTATGCAAAGAAAGAAGGAAAACTAACATCTGTCGTTGGAATAAAAAAGGCGCAAGAGTTGAAGTCATTTAAAAAACTTTACATAAATAAAAAGATTGGAGATCCTTGTAAGTTTGCAAAGCACGGAGGCGTAAGTGTGTTTAACGTAATAATGCACAACAAGGACAGGTCTGAGTTGCTTGCAGATGTAAGAAGGCTCGAGCAGATGATAAGGATAGATACAGAATAAACAATAAAAAAACACGGTACGCTTGTACTGTGTTTTTATTTCTAGGCTAGTTTCTCTGCTATTTTCCTACCAAACTCTTCTGCCGAACTTGGTCCGTTTGCTGTTATTAGGTTTCCATCAACCACAACCGGTTCTGGAATATATATCGCTTCATTCTCGTCTGCAATATCTTTTAACTGCTCATCTCCATCCCAACCTGTAATCTTCTTTCCTTTCGTTATTCCAGAATGAGCAAGTATACGAGGGGAAATACATATAGCACCAAATACCTTCCCGCTATTACTCCATTCTTTTAATACATCATAAGTTGCACTGTTGTCTAAGTGGTCTACAGCACCAGGTCCTCCGATTAGGAAAAAGGCGTCTGATTTATCTGGTGTGGACTCAAAAACAAGTAAATCCACTTCTGTAGTGGAGTTATCTGAACCCGTTGCAAATCCCTCACCATCACTTGCCGTAATAACTTCATGCCCTTCATTTTCTAATATCTGTTTTGGTATTCCGTACTCGATTGGCTGATATCCAGTATATGCAACAGCTAAAATTACTTTCGCCATATCTTTATTTCTTGCTTGTATGATTTACTCTCTTTTTGAGGTGTTCTTTTCTTCCTGTAAAATGCTCGGAGGCACTACAAAGAGCCTCGTAGCTTAGTTCTGGTCCTAGGGCACACATGCCGAGTTCGAAAGCGCGCACGTGATCACGTATTTCTGACGCTAATTGAGGGTGTTCTTGTTCTGCATCTGCCATTATACGCAAGCTTTCTAGACGGTGCTCTAAATCTTCTAATATGTCTGAGAAGTCTAGTACTTTTTCTACAAACTTTTTTTGTTTTGTGCTGTTAATTGCTTGGGCTGTATTGCTACGAAGCTCGTTTGCTAGATCTACTAGCACTTCGCAAAGCTCTGCCCTCTCTTTGCTATCAAAAAAATCTATCTTTCTTCCTGTATGCAAATCTCGCATGGTTCCACCACTCTTCTTAAAATCATGAAACTTCTTTTTCATCTTTCCAGATAACTTTCCTTCTAGAAATTTCTCACCAACCTTGCCCTCCTGAAGTGTAAGAAGTTCTATATATGCTTTCCTGTAAGGCCAGACCTTCTTTCCAAAAACAATCATTGTTTCTTCTAATTCTTCCAAAGGAAGTGACAGATCATTTTCTATCTGCTCTAATGCCTGTGACATTTCCTTACGAATATCTTCTGGCACAATAGGACTAACAAAATCAGAAAGTTGTTTAAAAATAGAAAGCGTGTGTTGTATTGTCTCTTTATGCATATAATGCATTATACCAAAACCTGGCGAGCAATGGTATCCATAGCTATTCCTCCTGCTACAGAAACATTGAGACTTTCCTTTTTACCTCTCATTGGTATATGAACCACCTTGTCTACCTTTTTTAGTGTTTCTAGGTCTAACCCATCCACCTCATTACCCACAATTAGCGCAATAGGGGCCTTAAAATCAACTGTATTTATATCTTCACTAGAATCCGTCTTCTCCAGCGCAATTACGCTTATACCTCCATTTTTTAGCTCTTCAATGAGTTGTGGCAGGTCTTCTTTCGCTTCCCACGGTACCCAAGTTTCTGCACCTAGAGAAACCTTATCTATCTGCACCTTTGGTGGATGTGCGGTGTACCCAACCAAGTATAGTTTTTCAAAGCCCGTAGCATCTGCAGTCCTAAACATAGCACCAACATTGTGGCAAGAACGTATATTTGGGAGTATTAATGATAATTTTTCCATATGTAATACTCTAACCTACGAACAAATAAAAAACAACCCTGTTACGGGTTGTTTTTGTTTATCTTGTTGAGGGCTTGTTTCTGTCTGCCTCCTTGTATATAGGGTCTATTATATCTGTAGATCCTCTAACTTTCTTATATATTGGATCTATTATAGCTTCTACAGAATCATCTGGTTTGTTTGTTGGTTTAATTTGTCTCATCTGCTGTTTTGCTTCCTTTGGTGTAACATCTTTGTGTACTGCATCTTTCACCTTATCTTTTTTTTTATATATAGGATCTATAATGGCTTTTTTGTCTCCTTTTTTATATATAGGATCTATAATTTTATCACTTCCTTTTTTGTAAATTGGATCTATAATCTTGTCTGACCCTTCTTTATATATAGGGTCTATTATTGCTCTTTTGCGCATCTCTACACGCTCTTCTCTTTTTTCTTCAACACGCACTTCTATGCGAGCTTTTCTTCGTTTTAGTTCAACTTTTGAGTTGTCTATTAATGCTTCCAACCTATCACGCCCCTCGTCTGCTCTTCTTAGTCTTTTTCTAGCTTCCTCGTCTCCACTTTCTGCTGCACTACGCAACTCTCTTTTCTTCTCTACTAATTCTTTGTGAACCTCCTTGGATCTTTCACGGACATCAGCTGCTTTCTCTCTTCTTTGCTCTAATAACTCTCTCATCTTTTCTTGTGCTTCTTCACTTCCTTCTCTTGCATCCCGGAAAAGTTCTCCTCTTTTTTCTTTAAACTCCTGCAGATCTACTGCGTGTTTTTCTACTCTTTTCTTTACATGGATGAGGTGCTTCTTTACAGCCTCTGGAACGTTTTCGTTATCAATTGCGGTTAACAATCGTTTACTTTTCGCCAACATTTCTCCACGTCTTTCTTGGAATCTTTCCAATGCTTCTTCTGGCAATCTTTCTTCTATTTTATTGAGGACTCTTTCTCTGCGAATCTGGTGGTTAGCAATATTCTTCATTAGCTTCTGCACTTTTTCATCATTTTTTGCTACCCATTTCTCTTTCTTTTCCTCTACTTTTTCAAAAAACCTGTTTGCACGTTCCACAACCTTCTGTGCTCTCTCTTGTGCTTTTGGGTCGTCACTATTTTCTGCAATTTTCTGAGCTATTTGCATTCTCTCCTCGGCAAACTTAACATGCTTCTCTGCTTTTTTTACAGGATCTATTGTGACTAACAAGGATAGTCTTTCTCTTAACCCTCTAAACCACATACCAGCTTGCCCTGGAGCCTCTTCTGGAACTTCTATTTCTATATCTTCTAAAGAAGTGTCTACAACTTCCCCTGTTTCTTCGTCTACGTCTACATCTAACTCTGTTATTTCATCTTCTGTCTCCACTTCTTCCATCTCAGTAACATCGTCTGCGCTTGTTGTATCTTCTTCCGTCTGAGCAAAAGAAGGGGATGCTAATAAAAGGAATGAAATGCTAAGCAATATTGCTAGCATTATAGAGTTGCGCCTTAACGCAAAGGAAATTTGCATATAAAAAAATTAAGGATTACTTACTTATTATAATTGACATCGATAAACATGGCAACTTATTCTAAAATAGCTCTTGCTGTAGCTGTTTCCCTAACCACACTATTTACTCTTTCTTCATAATCTGGATCTCTTCTTATTCTGTCATCAAAAAACTTTTTAAACTTATCATTTAACGATGTTTGAAAAACCTCATTTCCAAGGCGGTTCATTTGTTGCATAACTATTTGAATTCTTTCTGCAGATAATAATGCCTCGTCTTCATCATCGTCTTCATCATCGTCTATTGGATCCTGCTCTTCTATGTAATCATCCAAATCCATCTCATAACTTTTATAGGTGTTCACCATCCAATCAAAAAAGCTCTCTTCTGAGCCTTCTAAATCATCGTGTTTGTATTCTACCTCTGAAAAATAATCACCGTCTAGATATTTTCTTGTTAAAGCCTTGTATTTTTCTTCCTCAAATTTATTATATTTGAGTGTTACTTCTGCTCTGCGCTTCTGTTCTGGTGTTGTGTTGTCAGCAAGTACACCCTCATAATATTCTCTTTCTCCCATTGTTCTTTCCATAAGAACATCCAAACAAACCTTACCTTGAGACAGCTTATCATTTTCTCCTCTTAGTCCCTCTACTGCCACCTTATACTGTCCGTAACGCAAAGCATGCTCCTTCTTATCTTCCAAAGGAAAATTGGGGGGTAGTTTTTTATCAAAAGAAAATTTAACCATATACGCCCCTTATCCTATAGAAACTCTTGGTAAAAATAAAAAAACAGCTACTAATAAGCTGATTCCCGCAAGGAGGTAATAGTACACTACGTTGTACTCATTTGTATTTTGGGTATTTAAAACACCCTTTTGGTTGTGATGCATAAGTCTATGTTTATTTTTGTGTTTGTTTTATCGCCTCCCTACTGGCGGTAGGGCTAACTAGAACAACAGAAGTATCGGATATTTACATTTTTAGCCACGATAGTACAAAAACCGCGGGTAAAGATATAAATATGTGTTACATTTGTTATTTATACTCCCATTATAGCAGAAAAAAGAGGTTTTGTCAACCCCATTTTTTTCCAAAATCCTTTACTTTACCGCTCGAGTGTCGTAAAATATAGGCATATGGCAAAAAACCTAGACATTTTGCTCAAAGAATTTCTAGAACACTTAGAAATTGAGAGGAACCGCAGCCAAAGAACTGTGCAGAATTATCATTTCTATCTTTCTCGCTTCTTTGACTGGTTTGGAGAAGGAAAAAAGCCAAAAGATATAACAATGGAGGAAGTAAGGAAGTTTAGGTTGTGGTTAAATAGGCTTGTAGACGTACACGGAGAGCCACTTAAGGATAATACCCAAAATTATCACCTAATTGCCCTTAGATCCTTCCTCAAACACCTCTCAAAGCGAGATATTGAGTCTCTAACGCCGGAAAAGATAGAGTTAATGAAAATGCCAGATAGGGAGGTGTCCTTCCTACACGCAAGCGAAATAAGCAAATTACTGGAATCCCCTGTAATCGCCCTAGAAGGCAAGCAAATAAATGAAAAACACCCAGGTATTTCCATCTTAATTGCTTTTAGGGACAAAGCAATCCTAGAACTCCTCTTTTCTACCGGACTAAGGGTCTCAGAACTGGCAAAACTTAAGATTGAGGACATTCACCTAAAGAAAGATGAGTTTACAATACAAGGAAAAGGTAAAAAGAATAGAATTGTATTCCTTTCAGAACAAGCTAAGTACTGGATTAAGAGATATGTGGGGCTACGCAAGGATATGAACCCTTACTTGTTCGTTTCCCATGACAAGAATAAGAAATCCAGAGGAGATAGCGAAGAAAGCCCAATAACCCCCAGAACAATACAAAGAATAGTCCAAAGGTATGCAAAGATAGCTGGAATTACAAAACCTGTAACGCCTCACACTCTTAGGCACTCGTTTGCCACAGATTTATTAAGCAATGGAGCAGACATACGTAGTGTGCAGAGCATGTTAGGGCATTCTTCTATCACAACAACTCAGATATATACCCATATTACAGATAGGCAACTAAAGAAGATACATAAGAGATTTCATAGGAGGAAAAAGAAGAGAAAGAAGAGAAAAGATTGACAATATTAACGCGTTGCGTTATTATACTAATATATGATAAAAAGTTTTTTTGGGAAGGAGGCCGAAAGACTATTCAACAGAGAGCGGTCCAGAAAACTTCCACACACAATTCAAAGAGTAGCTTTACGAAAGCTCTGGATGTTGGACTCTGCAACATGTCTGGATGATTTACGAGTTCCCCCATCCAATCACCTGGAAATAATGAAAGGCAAACAAAAAAGATTATATAGTATAAGAATAAACAAACAGTGGAGAATTTGTTTTAAGTGGGAAAAAGGAAATGCTTACAATGTAAATATAGTTGATTATCATTAATATGAGAAAAATAAAACCAATACATCCGGGAGAAGTGCTCAATGAGGAGTTTCTTAGCCCTTTAAACATATCTCAATATAGACTTGCCTTGGACATCTCTGTCCCTCCTCGCCGTATTAATGAAATTGTTCACGGTAAACGTTCTGTTAGTGCAGACACTGCAATTAGACTTGGAATGTACTTTGGCGTCTCTCCAATGTTCTGGTTAAACCTACAAACAAAGCACGATTTGGAAAAACAATCAGACAAACTGAGAAAAACAATTAAAAAGGAAGTTAAAATGTTTGAGTCTGCTTTTTAATACTCTACTGCTCGTTGTTTACGAAGATACATCAACGGAAAGCACCAATACTTGCAATAAATGAACTTTGATGATACACTTACATCGTGTATTTTATTGGTTCAATTTATGAAATTACAGCAAAAAAATAAGGCGATTGAATTGAGGAAGAAAGGCAAAAGCTATAAAGAAATACTTAATCATGTGAATGTTTCTAAAGGGACCTTGAGTTTATGGCTAAGAGATGTTAAACTCTCCGAGAAACAAAAAGCGCGTTTGTATGGATTAAGAGAGAAAAATCTATACAAGCTTGCCAAAAATAAACAAAAACAAAGAATTGCTCAGACAAGAGCAATAATAAGAAGTGCAAAATCTAGTATACATAGACTAACACAAAAAGATCTATTATTAATTGGAGTTGCACTCTACTGGGCAGAGGGGGATAAGTCCAAAAAAACTGAGCAGGTAAAATTCACAAATTCAGACCCTCAAATGATAGCTTTAATTATGAGATGGTTCAGAGATGTGTGCAATGTAAAAGAGGAAAAAATAAGAATTGCTCTCCACATACATGATCTTCATTCAGAAGAAAAAGTAAAAAAATTTTGGTCAATTGTGACTGGAATAAATTTAAAGCAGTTTCATAAAACTCAAATTAAGGCGTCGTCAATTAGACACAGAAGAAATAAATTGTATAATGGAACTTGCTCAGTGAGAATAAACGACAGAGCTCTTTTTAGAAAGATAAGAGGCTGGAAACTTGGAATGTTAGATAAAATGAATATAAGCATAACAAATGCCCCCATAGCTTAATGGATAAAGCACAGGTCTTCTAAACCTGTGATGTAGGTTCGATTCCTGCTGGGGGTACATAATTCGTAAAAAGAGATTATGGAATTCACTTCACTTCTCATATTCGTGGCGATTGTAATCCTAATAAGCATTCGTCAGGTCAATGAGTATCAACGGGGGGTAAAGTTTCAGTTAGGAAAGTTCACAAAAGTTGTGAATCCAGGTTGGAGATTAATTATTCCAATTTTCCAAAGCATGGTAAAAGTAGATATCCGTGTAAAGGCAGTAGATGTTCCTTTCCAAGAAGCAATTACAAAGGACAACATCTCAGCAAAAATTAACGCTGTAATCTACTACCGAGTAAGCGATGCAAAGAAAGCAATCATAGAAGTAGAACACTATCGTCATGCTGTAAGCCAACTAGCACAAACAACAATGAGGAATGTTGTCGGAGAAATGGAGCTAGACCAGCTCCTTTCCAACAGACTAGCAGCTGCACAAAAGATTAAAGAAATTGTAGACTCTGCAAGTGATCCATGGGGAATAGAGGTAGAAAGCGTAGAACTAAAAGACGTAATTCTTCCAGATGACATGCAACGTGTTATTGCAAAACAGGCAGAAGCAGAAAGAGAGCGTCGTGCTGTAGTTATTAAGTCTACAGGTGAAGTAGAAGCTGCAGAGAACCTAAGAACAGCTGCACAGATGCTAGCTAGTCAGACAGGTGCTCTTCACTTGCGTACACTAAACACATTAAATGATCTTAGTTCCGACCAAAGCAATACTGTAATCTTTGCAATGCCGTTAGAAATACTGCGTGCATTTGAGAAGGCAGGTGAACAGAGATAAAATAGAGCAAATAAAGACTCCTCTCGCTGAGGAGTTTTTTATTGACAAAATATACTAAATCACATATAATGCAATTCGTTATAAAGCCCCTAGCGGGGTGGCTATGGTGTAGTGGTAACACAGAGGCTTGTGGTGCCTTTATCACGGGTTCAATTCCCGTTAGCCACCCC
>CAZTEU010000003.1:0-132560 GCA_964612105.1 uncultured Gammaproteobacteria bacterium
TTTTAGAATTATCTTTAACTGTTTTGTCTATTCTAAGAAGGTTTTTAGAATTATCCTTCACCGTCTTATCTATTCTAAGTAGATTCCTTGCATTTTCTTTTACTAAGGATAATATCTTATCTATTTTTCCCCCTTGTGTTTTCATAATTTATGAATTAAATATAAAATTGAGTGCCTTACTATTATTATACTGATTGTATGACCTGTCAAGGTCTTTGCTTTTTATAATGAAAAAGTAAACGATTAGTTTACTTTTTCTTCAAAATATTACAAATTTACTTACACATGCTTGTCTATCATTTCTTTTAACCTATCTTTATCAACACCACCAATTGTCTGATCTACCACTTCCCCATTCTTGATGACCAAAAATGTAGGGATACTCATAACTTTGTATTTTCCTGTAGTAACCTGATTCTCATCTATGTTCATTTTTGTAATTTTTACCTTACTTGAGTCATACTCGTTTCCAAGCTCTTCTACAATTGGACCCATCATTTGACAAGGCCCACACCAAGGAGCCCAAAAATCTATAAACACGGGTACGTCTGATTTTAATACTTCAGCTTCAAAGTTATCGTCTGTAAGAATTATTTCTGACATATTTATATTTAAATTAGAAGAAAGATTTATTCACTCAGGAATTCTATTTTACGCGCTTTTCTCTCTTCTGTATATACCTCAAGAATATCGCCTTCTTCAATCTTTACTTTTCCTTCAAAACGAAGACCACATTCTGTCCCACTCGCAACTTCTTTTGATTTGCTTTTTCCTATTTGACACTCTGTAATTTTACCAACCCCTAACACCTCTCCATCTCTTTTAACACGTGCTGTGGCTGGCATAATCTTTCCACTCTCTACCCTTCCACCTATAGTCATTGCATTTTTGTCTGTACGGAAAATTGCCAAAACTTTTAAGTTGCCGAGTTCTGTAACAATCATTTCTGACTCTAAAAGTTTTTCTAGCTCATCTTTTACAAAATTAATTAAATCATAAATTATTGAGTACTGCAAAAACTTTATATCTTTTTCATTCATCATTTCTTCTGCTGTAGGCGCTGCTTTCACATTAAAACCTACAACAACTGCTCCAGCAGACTCTGCCTTGTTTACATCATCTTCTGTAATATTTCCCAGACCTTTTCCTATAATCTTTACCCCCACCTCATCATGAGAAATTTTCTCCATAGAACCAATAATAGCTTCTAGAGATCCTAGCACATCTGTTTTTATAAAAAGATTGAGTGTGTTCTTTCCACTTCCTTCTTCATCATCACTTTTCTTAGCCTGCCTAATTCCATGCTTCTCCGCACCCTTCTGAGCCACACGCTTAGCTTTTACATCAATTTTCTTTGCATCCTTAGATTGAGAGACATCAAGCGCATCTCCTACACTAGGAGCAACCTTAAAACCAATTATCTGTGCTGGCACACTTGGTCTTGCACTATCAATATTCTCACCCTTATAATTCTTCATTGCTTTCACCTTTCCATATATTTCCCCGTTTACAGCAAGAGCGTCGTTTTTGTTTAATGTTCCTGCTTGTACAAGTACAGTTGCTACTGGACCCATCCCTTTATCCACGTGAGATTCAATAATCGTACCCACTGCAGGTATATTTGGGTCTGCAACAATGTCTTCCTCATTCATATCTGTAATAAGCAAAAGAACATCCAAAAGTTTGTCTATATTAATTTTCTCTTTTGCAGAAATTTCTACCATTGGAACATTACCGCCCCACTCTTCTGCAATCACATCATGTTGAGACAGCTCTGTTTTTGTCTTCTGTACATCTGCATTTTCCCTATCTATCTTGTTAATAGCAACAACAAACGGTAGTTTTGCTGCTTTAATTATTTGTATTACCTCTTTTGTTTGAGGTTTAACTCCATCATCTGCAGCAACAACCAAGATTGCTAAATCTGCAACCTTTGCTCCACGAGATCTCATAACTGTAAAAGCTTCGTGACCTGGGGTATCTATAAAAGTTAGTTCACGTTTTTCTTTTGTTTTGGGGTCTTTCCAAACAGTCTGATAAGCACCAATATGCTGAGTAATACCACCAGCCTCTGTGTCTATAATATTTGCCTCACGTATTGTGTCCAACAGACGAGTCTTTCCATGGTCTACGTGTCCCATAACAACAATTACAGGAGCCCTGCGTTCTGAGTTTTCTCCTTTGGAAAGTGCTTTCTCTAAAGCATCATCTTGTGATGTATCTTCTGATATTTTTTCACCTTCTTGTTTTTTTACAATAAAACCAAGCTCTTCCGCAACTATAACAGCTGTCTCATAATCTATGTGTTGATTTTGATTTGCTAAAATACCATTCTTCATTAGCTCACTAATAAGAGCTGTAACTGGCATTTCTAACTTCTCCGCTAACTCACGAACAGTTATACGATCTTCTATCTCAACTGTAATTCCACTTTCTTTTCTCTCCAATTTTTCTTTGTTCTTGCGTTCCTCAGCTTCCTGTCTTTGTTTTTTATCAATATCTCTCTTTATGAATTTCCACTGTTTCATTATCTGTGTTGCCACCTTATTATCTACCTTAATAGCACGTTGACCAATATCAAAACCGTACTGAGGGAGGATTTCCAGCAATTTTTTAGGATGTATACGTAGGCGACGTGCCAGCTCTGTGACGTTCATGGTTATTGATAAAATTAGTGTGTGGATTATACGGTTTTATCGTATATTTGTCAATGTTAAGCCAAATTGTGTATAATTAGGATACATCCCCAAATTGCAGGAAAGAGGAGGTGTAATATGCCTGCAAATCCCAAAAAGCCCCAGGATCTGAAGAAGTTGCGTGTTGGACAGGACATGGTGTTCGATGGACACCTTTGGTACATTGTCCGATATGTGGACTTCAGCTGGGAACGTGATGACTGGATTATCGGTGGAATGCATATACATTCGGATGGTTCCGTATCTGACAAGCTTATCAGGTACAAAGACCTTCCGAGTCAACCGCGTCAACCGCCGAAAACCCACAAAGCCGCCAATTGGAGGTGACTCATGGAGAGTAGTAGTGGAGGGTGAAAGGTCGTTGTCTTAGGACTTCGACCTTCTTCTTTTTCAAACACAGAACAAAAAACCACCCGAATCTCCTGATAAAGTACCCACATTGAGTAACTTATCAGGTGACGGGTGGATTTTTATTTCACATCCGGCACCATTACTACACCCCCAGGGATGCTAGCTGTCGACTGCAGTATCGTTGTCCGGAACCAGCTGGATTGAGTTCTTGAGTCCGCTTTGCGCTGTCCACATCATGAGCTGAACGCTCCGTGGCTCAATTTGGTCATCACCACCATGCGAACGGTGTGCAAGGTCAGTTGTACGAGACTCTACACCCCCTCGACCGTAGGAGAAGCTGTATGTGACCCAGTATGTGCCCTCCTCATGATATCGGACAGAAAGTGAGTTACAAATTCCGATCGAATAGAGCAGAATGGCAAACACCACTGGGTATGTGAAACCACTTCCAATCCGCAGGTTGAGTTGTACGGAGAGCTTGGAAACATCCTCGATCTTGTCGAGTTCGCCAGGGCCAGCAAATACATGCGGGCACTCGCTTACAGCGTTCTCGTAGATCTCCTGCCTCAGTGCGCTGATGATTGCGTGTGCACCCCACATGAAGTTAACACCATCTCTATACGTCTCAAAGTTAGAGAGGCCAAGAAGACGAATGTCGCTCAGGAAACCAAGGATAAGGTTCTCAATCCTGTTGACAGCAGAAACTCTGTTCTTTTCGCACTGAACCGTGATTCCCCACGCTCGACGTGCTAAGTCTCGCATCACAGGCGAATCATCGATTGTGATACCGGCAATCTTCTCACCGGACCACAGCTTCATGAACCGCTTGTAACGCGGAGGTAGTGGGAAGAGCTCCCCCCCATCACCGTCTTCCTCACCGGAACGTAAAGAAGCGCGCACATCATCCAAATTAACCAAGTCACCCATGTGAATCCTCCAAAGTGACGCCTGTATGCGTCTTAGTCGTTTGTAATACGAGACTAGCAACAAACACTAAAAAAGTCAAAACCCTCCAAAAGGAGGGTTTTTATATCTCTGTGAGTCTTTTACTTTAGTAATCCAACAATCAGCAATGCAACTATATTAGCTACCTTAATCATAGGGTTAATTGCTGGACCCGCTGTATCTTTGTACGGATCACCAACAGTATCACCTGTAACAGCAGCAGCATGTGCATTACTTCCTTTTCCACCATGGTGACCATCTTCTATATATTTCTTTGCATTGTCCCAAGCTCCACCACCAGCTGTCATTGAGATTGCTACAAATAGTCCTGTAATGATTGTTCCCACTAGAAGTCCACCAAGCGCAGCTTCTCCAAGAATTAGTCCCACAGCTATTGGAACTGCTATTGGGATAAGAGCAGGTAAAATCATTTGTCCGATTGCACCTTTTGTAACTATATCTACACATCTTGCATAGTCTGGTTTTCCAGAACCGTCCATAATTCCATGAATTTGCTTAAACTGACGGCGTACTTCACGGACGACATCTCCAGCAACCTTACCAACTGATTCCATTAGGAACGCTCCAAACAAGTATGGTAATAGTCCACCAATAAATAGTCCTGCAAGAACATTAGGGTCATCTATCCTAAATACACTGCTCATTCCAAATTCTGTAAGTTTGTGAGTATAATCAGCAAATAATACCAGAGCCGCTAAAGCAGCACTTGCAATAGCGTATCCTTTAGTTACAGCTTTTGTTGTGTTTCCAACTGCGTCTAGCTTATCTGTCCTATTTCTTACATCTTCTGATAAGTTACTCATTTCTGCTATACCACCTGCGTTATCTGTAATTGGTCCGTATGCATCTATAGCCACAACAATTCCAGTTAGTGAAAGCATTGCCATAGCAGCAATTGCAATTCCATATAGTCCTGCAAGACTAAAAGCACCAAGTACAGCTATTACAATAAACAGCACTGGCCAAGCTGTAGCTTTCATAGAAACAGCGAGTCCAGAAATTACGTTTGTTCCGTGTCCAGTTTCACTTGCTTTTGCAATTGACTTTACTGGTTTGTGTTCTGTAGAAGTGTAGTACTCTGTAATCCAAACCATAAGTCCTGTAAGAACTATTCCAATGAATGCACTGAGGAATAATGGTTTTACTCCGATACCAAGTTCTGGAGCATATTGTCTTGTTACAAAGTAGATTCCAATAAGTGCTAATACAGATGTCCAAATTAGTCCTTTGTACAGAGCACCCATGATGTTCTTTTTTCTTTTTCCAAGCTTAATGAACATTGTTCCAAGAATAGATGCTACGATAGACACACCTCCAATTATTAATGGAAACTCTATTGCAGCAATTCCGTTTTCGAAAGTTAGGTAACCAAGAACCATGGTTGCTACTGCAGTTACAGCATATGTCTCAAAAAGGTCTGCTGCCATTCCTGCACAATCACCCACGTTATCCCCAACATTATCTGCAATAACAGCTGGATTACGTGGATCATCTTCTGGAATACCAGCCTCCACTTTTCCAACCAAGTCAGCTCCAACGTCTGCAGCTTTTGTAAATATTCCACCACCAATTCTAGCAAAGATAGAAATTAAACTTCCACCAAATGCTAGACCGATAAGAGCATCCACGTCTTTGAAAATCAAATAAAAACCTGTAACACCAAGTAGACCAAGACCTACAACCAAAAGACCTGTTACAGAACCACCTTTTACTGCCACACCTAATGCTTCTTTAAGGCTCTTCTTTGCAGCCTCTGTTGTTCTTACATTAGCCTGTACAGAGATTATCATTCCTAGATAACCAGATAATCCAGAAAATACGGCCCCAACTAAGAACCCTATACCTGTGTTAAGACTCAAGAATTTCCAGAGCACTAGAAATACAACTATTGCTACCCATGCAATTGTCTTGTACTGACGCGAAAGATACGCGCGTGCTCCTTCTTCTACAGCCTTGGCAATGTTTTGCATTTTTTCATCGCCTGCTGGGAGTTTCTTAATCCATCCTATTAAATATGCGCCGTACGCAATAGCCAATACGGCCGGTACGATCGTAAGTGCTTCGAACATAGTGTTCTATTTACGAAGTTAATAATGAAAAATACTAGCGAGATTATAGGAAAAAGAGCGAATAAAGTCAATAGACCTTAAAACTTATACAAATATATGGATACATCTTTTTCTGAAGGCTTGTTTACAACAATAGGCTCCCAACCCTCTATCTTAAATGCATAAGATATTAATTTCATTCCAGATTTAGCCTCTTTTTTTATCTTATCCTTAAACTTCTTCTTTAATTTATCTGGCATTCCCCATACATACACCACATCCGCTTTTGATATATCCTCCTTGAATAGATTTCCCAATTTGAACTTCACCCTTTTGTTTCTGTGGAATATATTGCGTAGAATGCAAGTAATATACATAACTGGCGCAAGTTCTACACCAATTGCTTTTACATCAAAATGTTTTCCAGCATATAGAACTACTTTTCCATTACCACATCCAAGATCATAAAAAATATCTCCAGATTTTAGTTCTGCAACCTCAAAAATTCTTTTCAAATCACGACTTCTGCAAGGAACCCATGGCGCAAAACTAAGAGAAGCGAAAAATGCGCTTCCGAGTAGAATAAAAATTATTAGATAAAAAATTAATTCCATTACATTGTTTTAACTCTCTACTTCTCTTACTGCTGTCGGAACCTCCATAGTTACAGGCATAGATGTAAATTTAGTTATTCCTTCGTCCCTTACATTTTCCATAACTTTATCTTTCTTAGCAAGAATAACATATCCCTGCGCCTCTATCCACCAACCTATCATCAGCATTTCTATCAATCCATATAATTCTGCAACTGCAAGAGAAAAAGGTTTAGTATGAATTTTTATAAAGTTTAGAAGTCCATTAATATTTTTGAGAAAGAAAAATTTATTTTGTTTGTGTAGTGCTTCGTACATTTCATCTGGATGAACAAAAAACTTTGCCCAGAACACAGAATACATTTTTTTAATAACAAAACCAGCTTTTCCCAACAAATCAATTAGTTCTGTTTTACTGTACAAAGAAATATGATGCTCCGCATGAGGATCTGTATTGAGCCCTCTTTTGAACATATAATTTCTTATGTAGGCATGTCTACCAAGTTTTGACTCAGCAAACATTGCCAAAGTACCACCTTGTTTAAGAGCACGTGTAATTTCTAACAACCATGAGGGAACATCACTAACATGACCAAGAACATCTGAGCTATATACCACATCTACTGTTCCATCAGAAAAAGGAAGAGTCTTGCCATCGAACCAAAGAATCTCAGCCCACACACCAGATTCTTTTATTTTTCTCTTCGCAACATCTGTTTGTAGTTGGATTACATCTAACCCAATCACTTCTACAGACCTACCAAACATCTTCTTGAAGTCCACTACTGCCCCGCCTGTTCCACAACCAATATCTATTATTCTTGGTTTCCTACCCTCTCTCTTTGCTTGATTAACAGCTCTCCTTACATACTTGTATAGCAAGAATTTCTTAGGATAAAAAACAAGCTTTAACCTGTCTTTAATAGTAATATGCTCACCTATAAAGACTGGAGGGGCATCCCACATTTCTGTCCCCTCACCCTCAACAGTCCCCCATCCGCGAGACTTGCTTTTTTCTTTTTTTTCGTGTTTCATGTCTTTTAGTATATCATAGTAGTTAATATGTTGGAGAATGGATTTATTTTAATAGACAAACCAAAAGACTGGACCAGCCATGATGTTGTTGGGTATCTTCGTGGTGTTACAAAAATTAAGAAGATTGGGCACGCGGGCACGCTAGATCCATTTGCAACAGGCCTACTTATTGTTGGAATAGGTCGTGAAGCTACCAAACTACTGGACTCATTCCATAGGCATGAGAAAACTTACACTACAAAGATAAAACTTGGAGCCGTGAGTGATTCCCAGGATAGTACAGGTGTAATTACTCAATATGGTAATAATATAAAACCAGAACTGGTAGATGTTATAAAAACATTAGAATCTTTTGAGGGAGAACAAGAACAAATTCCACCCATGCATTCAGCAAAAAAAGTGGGCGGTAAAAAGCTATATGACCTAGCAAGAAAAGGAATAGAAATAGAACGACAGCCAAATACTATTAATATCTCAAATATTGAGTTAATAAGTTACGACTTCCCCACCCTAGAAATATCTGTAACTTGCTCTACCGGAACATACATACGTACTCTTACTCACGACATTGGACAAGCTCTTGGAACAGGCGCTTACTGCGAAGAATTACGTAGAACATCAATTGGGTCATATTCTGTTAATGATGCTCATCTTCCTAAGACCCTCTCAAAGCAAGATATCCACAGGCACCTATTTTTTCCTTCGCAAACCAACCAGATTGACAAAAACCAGAATATGTGATAATCTGTACTCAGTTATTATTCAATAAAGTCTGACTCGGATCTAAATCTGTTGTGGTGGAAAAAGGGCTAATCTTAGCAAAAATGTCAATTATTACCTCAGAAAAAACACTCAATACCGCATAATTCTCGCGGAATTGTTCGTCTACAAAAAAATTATTGACTCCACACAATAGAATAGACTCCGGCTCAGGTACGGAAATTTTTTGTATGATTTTTACTAAAACAGTTATAGCTATCCTGATCAGTCTTACCACTGGTGGTGTTGGGTTGATTCTGGGATACATTCTGCGCAAGCAAATTGCAGCGTCTCAAGCCAACAATGTTGAGGCAATTGCAGAGAAGAAGCTAATGCAGGCAAGAAATAAGGAGCAGGAAGTTCTACTCCAAGCTAAGGAGAAAGCCATCAAAATTATTGATGAAGCCAAGAAAGACGAGGTAGAACGTCGCAAAGAGAACAAGGATATGCAACATCGTCTGCAAAAGCGTGAGGAAATGTTCGATAAACAGCTCCTTGATTTTGAGAACAAAAAAACTGACTTACAGGAGAAAGCGGAACTGGTAAAGAAGATTAAAACTCAAATTGAGAAAAAGCATGATGAAGCTGTAAACAAACTTTCTGAGATTTCTAACTTCACCCCAGACCAAGCTAAAGAAGAGCTGTTCCAGAAGATAGAGGTAAACGCAAAGGAAGACCTTATGGGTCGTGTTCTAAAAATGGAACAGCAGGGTCATGAAACACTTGAGGAAAAAGCACAAGATATAATGATCTGTGCAATGCAAAGAACAGCTGCTAACCATGCTTCAGAAACCACCTCTACTGCGGTACCTCTTCCAAGCGATGAAATGAAGGGGCGTATCATTGGAAAAGAAGGAAGAAATATTAAGACAATAGAAAAGCTTACGGGTTGTGAGCTTATTATTGATGAAACTCCAGAGCTTATACTAATCTCAAGTTTCTCACCAATCCGTCGTCGTGTGTGTTCTATTGCTCTATCTAAACTTATTAAAGATGGACGTATACAACCAGCAAAAATTGAGGAATATGTGCAAGAGGCAAAGAAAGAGCTTGCAATAGACCTTAAGAAAGCTGGAGAGGAAGCGTTACATAAGATGGGAATTGTTGGAATAGACCCAAAACTAGCTTCAATAGTTGGACGATTAAAATATCGTACAAGTTATGGGCAGAACGTACTAAACCACTCACTAGAAGTAGGATACCTAGCTGGAATTATGGCTCAGGAAGTTGGAGCAGATCCACAGAAAGCACGTCGTGCTGGATTCTTCCACGATATTGGAAAAGCTGTAGACCACGATACAGAAGGTACACATACAGAAATTGGTTATACGATTATAAAGAAATTCAAACTAGATGAAGATACAGCTCAGGTTGCACTTACTCATCACGACACTAATCCCCCACTATTACTCACCAAACTTGTAATGGCTGCAGATGCGATTTCTGCATCACGTGTTGGTGCTCGTCGTGACAGTTATGAGGAATATGTTGCTCGCCTTAAAGAGTTAGAAGGCACAGCAAAAGACTTCCCTGGTGTGGATAAGGTATATGCTATCCAGGCTGGACGTGAAGTTCGTGTATTCATTAATCCTCATGATGTGGATGACTACCAGGCATATAACCTAGCTAAGGATATTGCTCGTAGAATAGAAAATGAGTTATCGTATCCCGGAGAGATTAAGGTAAATGTTATACGAGAGACTCGCACGATAGAGTACGCGAGGTAATAAAACAGATAAAAAATAAAAGAGCCCGTTATGGGTTCTTTTATTTTCATGCTTTTTTCCCTCTATTGACTGTTTTTTTATAATGTTGTAGAATAAAAGCATATTTTTCAATAAGACATAATATGAGCACAGTAAACAAAGTCGCACTTGCGCAAATGATTGCCGACAAAGTCGGACTTAATAAAAAAGAAGGAGAAGAGGTTGTAGCAGCATTCACTCAGATTGTTACAGACACACTTGTAAAAGGTGATGATGTAACGATTTCAGGTTTTGGTGCATTTAGCGCTAAAATGCGCGCAGGAAGAGTTGGGGTAAACCCACAGAACCCAAGTCAGAAAATAGATATACCACCTGTCACAGTACCAAAATTCAAGGCTGGAAAGGCTCTAAAGGATGCATTAAAGAAAAAAGGATCATCTACACCCGCAGAACCAGTAAATGAAGCTAATACAGATTCAGAAGCTCCGGTACTAAATGATTCACACTCAGATTTCTAAACTTAAGCAAAACACCACAAAACCCCGAAATTATCGGGGTTTTTGATTGTGTCAGGGGGGAGATTTGAACTCCCGACCTCAGGGTTATGAATCCTGCGCTCTCACCAACTGAGCTACCCTGACTTTTTGCAGCCCCAAGGGGAATCGAACCCCTGTTTGATGGATGAGAACCATCTGTCCTAACCACTAGACGATGGGGCCGTGTAAGCAATTAACGAGAGGAGTATACATTTTTTTATCTCTCTGGTCAAGTGTGTTATCTACTTGGAGGCACTTGGTAATATTGCAATAGAAATTTAGCAATATCACCAAACGTGTTTGCAGCTGTACTCGCAGAGAAACGACGTCTAGGCTTCTCATACTTTACTATCATTACAAACCTTGGATTGTCCGCTGGAGCAAAACCAATAAACGAATGATTTGTCTCGTCTGTATACCCTCCCTTTCCAGGAATCTGTGCTGTACCTGTCTTACCAGCAACATAATATCCATCAACACCAGCACGCCCAGCATGACCATTGTCTACTACATTCACTAACATACCTCCTACGAGTTTAGATGTTCTTTGGCTTACAACTCTGCGTATCTCTATTGGTTTTGTCCTCTCAATTTTACCATCACTATATCTTATTTCCTCAACGATATATGGTTTCTGCAATACTCCACCATTAGCTATAGCAGAAAAAGATGTAGCCATTTGCATTGGTGTTGCTGTTATTCCTTGACCAAATGATGCAGTAGCTCCATAGCAATCAAGGCTATTATCATTGTTTATGGACAAGGTGTCTATTACACCTGTCCTCTCTGTGTCTAACTCTACACCCTCCTTAACCCCAAAACCAAAATTCTCTATATATTCTCTAAACTTTGCCTTTCCTAGCTGTTCTGCCACATACACCATTCCTGTATTTACTGAGTTTTCTAAAACCTCACTCATTGTTTGTTCTTCATACACTTTTCCATCTGCATTTCTTATTGGTTTTTGACAAACACCAGCCTTAGATCCGGAATCATAGAATATACTTTGTGGAGTTAGCAATGACTCATTAATAGCCCCAGCCATTGCTATTGGTTTAAAAATAGAACCTGGTTCGTATGGAGTGAAAATTGCTGTATTGTTATATACCTCAATTGTTTCTACCTCATTGTATGTATTTGGATCGAAGTCTGGCAATGAGCACATGGCCCTAACTGCCCCAGAATATGGATCCATTATTATTAATGACGCGCTAGTAGCGCCATATTCTTCCATACCTGCTCTAAGATATTCACAGGCTTTGAACTGGACAGTGCGATCAATTGTCAAAAGTAGGTCAGCCCCATCTTTTGCTGGTTTTAGGGATTTTCCAGCCAGAGAAATCCAACTACCAGAAGCACTACGAACACCTTCTAAAAAACCACCACTTCCACTAAGATCCCTGTTCCAATACCCCTCTATACCGTATCTTCCTATCTCTCTCTCACCAGTATCATCCTTACCTAAAAAACCAATTACATGGGCAGCCAGGACACCTTCTGGGTAGTATCTAAATGATTTTCTTATAAAACCTATCCCTTCCAACTCCATAGCTCTTATTTGATCTACAACGTCATGGGCTACTTTTTGTTCAATTGGCTCATAAGGATCATCTACTTTTTTTAGTTTTAGGAAAAGTTGAAACTTCTGCTCATCATCGTATTTGAAAACTGAGGATAGCTTTTCTGCTATGTCCTCAGCCTGTTCTTCTGAAGATATGTCACGAGTATCAGCAAAAACAACAAAATAATCTGCATTTATTGCAAGTTTATACTCCTCGCCACTTCTAGAGTCCTGCACGTATACATTTCCGCGCTCAGGAACTAACTTTGCATAGATTTCCTGCGTTCCTTGTGCAAGAGCAACATAGAAACTATGCTGGAAGATCATAAGAAAAATTAGACGAATAGCAACCGCTCCTGCAAAACCAAAAACAACCCATGATAGTAGATCTATACGTGTAAAGCTATATTTATGTTTGCGTGGGCTTTCAGAATAGCGCCCATAGATCCTAGTTGCCATATTCTAAAAACCCCGATTTAATCGGGGCTCTTTTTATTTTTTTCTAAACTGTGCATTTAATAGCCGAACTACCATATTCTTTGCGTTATTGGCTAATTTGTTATTTACAGCATACTTGTCTACAACTTCCTGCACTATTTTTGTGTATTTACTCTTTGAAACTTTTTTCCAGCCACCAGAAGCAACGACTTTCTTCTTTACATCAGGATATAGCTTGGTAGCTACCTCAACCATCTGTTGCCTTACTTCTTTACCTTTTTTTGTGGAAAACATCCACATTAGTCCGGCACCAAGAAGACCACCAAGGACTGCGCCTTTTTTAAAACGTCCCATATTTTTATGTTTATATACTTATGAGACAAGTATATCACAATTTATTTTTTGTTACCAAGAAATTCTAATGCTCGTATTAATCCATTGTCTACAATTTCTCCATCCTCATCATCTTCATCAGGTACTGTAATCATTTCCTCAATAACTACGTCTGGTTCTATCCCTTCTCCTTCTATTACTCTATCTTTTGGAGTAAGCCACTTAGCAACAGTTAGTTTAAGGGCTGAGCCATCCTCAAAAACCTCAAAATCTTGCACAGACCCTTTTCCAAATGTCTTTTCACCAATTAAGGTTGCCACACCGTAGTCTTGCAATGCCCCAGCAACTATCTCAGATCCAGATGCGCTTCCTTTGTCCACTAATACTACCGTATCTATATTAATAAGCCTGTGTGTTCCTTTGCTATCATAATTTCTTTCTTTTCCACCATTCAATTTTTCCTTTACTATAACTCCAGAAGGTATCCACTCACTTGCTACATCAACTGCTGTTTGTAAATATCCACCTGGATTACTTCTTAAATCCAGCACCAGACTTCCAACGCCCTTTTCTATAAAACTATTCACAACTTTATCAAACTCTCTCCACGTATTTTCGTTAAAGTATGCAATACGAATATATCCAATATCTTCATCATGTATCTCAGACATTATAGTTGGTATTTTTATTGTATCGCGGGTCACACTAAAATCTTTTGGAGCATTGAATCCATCCCTCACAACAGACAGAACTACTTTTGTTCCACGTCTTCCACGAATCTTCATAACAGATTCCTCAAGTGATAATCTATACGTCTCTTCTCCATCAATTTTATATATATGATCACCTGCTAGCAAACCAGAATCAATGGCCGGAGAATCAGGCAAAGGAGCGATAATTGTAAGAAGATCTTTGCGAATTCCTATTTCCGCTCCAATTCCTTCAAATTTCCCAGATAGATCCTTGCTAAACTCTTTTGCCTTCTTTGGTGGTAAGTATACTGAGTACGGATCATCTAAACCATCAACAATTCCACCAACTGAACCATAAAACAATTTTACATCGTCTACAGGCTGATCCACATGTTTTTCTTGTACCTTGTCCCACACTTTCCAAAATTGATCAAAGCTCACTTCTGGTGAGCGTGTCTTTGAATAAAGGTCTACAACTTTTGTAATCTCTACTCCACCATCATCGTTTGTCAAAAAACCATATGTTGACCACATCTGACCCACAAATAGTCCTAAAATAAAAATTCCTGTGAAACTCACAGCAAAAAGAAGTATTCTTGTTTTTTCTCTCATATTTATTTTACGCGCCTAATATCTGCCCCAACTTGACTTAGTCTTTCTACTACATTTTCATATCCACGCTCAAGCATTGTTGGGTCATTTAATATTGATTCACCATCTGAAGCTAGCATACCTATTAATATCGCCATTGCAGGACGAAGCGCAGGTGGTGATGTTATTTCATTTGCAGTAAATTTTGTTGGCCCCTCAATAAGCAATCTGTGCGGGTCTAGTAGACGAACATTTGCACCAAGCTTTTTGAACTCACTGTAGTATACAGCACGATTCTCATAACACCAATCATGAACCAGACTTTGACCTTTTGCTTTGCACAAAATAGGAACGAATAGTGGTACATTATCAATGTTTAATCCAGGATATGGTCGTCCATATAGCTTATCTGGTAGTGCAACTAATTCAGATG
The DNA here is from genome assembly GCA_964612105.1 of uncultured Gammaproteobacteria bacterium. Taxonomy (GTDB): domain Bacteria; phylum Patescibacteriota; class Patescibacteriia; order Magasanikbacterales; family UBA922; genus CAZTEU01. The sequence goes on from CAZTEU010000003.1 coordinate 14,739, forward strand.
GCTCAATTGTTATATCAGCAATATTTATCTTTCCGTTTTTTGATTTTCTTTTATTTTGAATTTTAAACTTCTGACCCATAACTTCTAGTTTGAGGAGTTCTAGCTCAAGAAAATCTAAGGGGCAGTTATTAATAGTAAGTGTTGAATCAGTTGTAATAGCCAATGATATCCACGCCATCGCATCAACAGGGTCTGGGCTTGGATAATATTCATCTACTTCATTAAGCTTTTTTACTCCAGAAATTTTTAATGTTGTTGTTCCTATACCTTCTATTATTGCCCCAGCTTTTTCTAAAAAGTAGCACAGGTCTGTAACCATATAGTTAGAAGATGCAAACTTAATCGTTGTATCTCCAGGAGCTAATACAGCAGCCATAATTGCATTTTCCGTAGCTGTGTCTCCTGACTCATACATCACTATGTCTGATGCTGATAATTTGTCGTTTGATACTTCAAAATAATCTGGTGTAGATGTAACTTTAATTCCTAATTTTTCAAGAGCTAAGATGTGTGGCCTAACAGTACGTGAACCAAGCTTGCAACCACCTGACTTGTATAGTTTGTACTTTTTTTCTCTTGCAGCAAGCGCACCAAAAAATAGAAGTGATATACGTACTTTTTTTGACAATTCCTTGTCTATTGACTCTAAATCTAACTTACCGCTTGTGTCTATTTCTAGAGTAGAATCGTCTAACCACTTATGTTTTACACCAATACTTGTAAATATGTTTAATAGCCTCTCAATTTCATCTGCATGTGCCATGTCTTTCAGAATAGTCTTTCCTTCTATCATTAATGTTGCACACAAAATAGCAAGAGGTCCATTTTTACCGGCTCCTGCCTCAATAGTTCCTTCTAATTTTTTACCTCCATTTACTATAAACTTAGACATATATAGTTGATTTTTTAACCAAAATACGCTAAGATTATACCGAATTTACATATAAAAAGCAACCTACCTATGTCATATCCAGAAGTATGGCTTACACAACCAATAAGACGAGCAATTATGGCCACCTGGATACTGCTTTTTTTTATTATCTCTCCACTAATTATCCTATACACAATTGGATATAGATTTGATACTGAGAAATACATAATAAAGCAGACTGGAGTGCTGTCCGTAGAAGTAAAGCCAGAAGACGCAAGCGTTTCTATTAATGATGTGCTTATTGATAAAGAGATGCCCTTTGAACTTACAAACAGAGCTCCGGGATATTATCATGTCTATATCGACAAACCAGGTTTCCACACATGGGAAAAAGATATAGAGGTGTTTAGCAAACAAACATCATACGTCCATAACATTTATCTTCTAGAAGATAATTTACCAATCCCAATTTTTGAAGATTTAAAAAATGTAATTTCATTTAATGTAAGTAATAAGGGACGCTATGCGGTAGTCGTAATTGAAAAAGACAGTTTCTTTGAGACGTATCACATTGACATGAAGAAGGACAAGAAAACACTTCTGGTGCGGGCTAAAACAAAAGTAGCACCTGTCATTGATTTCTCACCGTTCGACGAGACAATATTTATTGCTTACGAGAACAAAAAAACAAAACAATACACACTAGAACTAATTAGTGCAGATGAAATAGATAAGCGCAAGGCATATTCCATAGCTTCTTTGCCTGTCAAAGGAGAATATAGTTGGATAAAGAAAAAGGGTGGAAGTAGTCTACAAATCTTAGATAATAGAATAATTACAACATTTGATATAACAAGCAAGAACAGATATGGATTAGCCATACATGATGTAGTACTTGCGGACAACAATGGGATGATTTGGGAGTTTAGCAAAAAAGACAAAAAAATAATTAGCAAGGAGCATGAGATAAAAGTAGATAGGGAAATAACGAAAATATTGCATGTCGATGAAAAGATAATGCTTGCGTATACAGAAAACGGAATGATGATTATAGATAGGACAGATGATGGTCATACTCAAGAAATTTCCGCTATTGAAATAAAGTATGAAGTAGATACTGAAAAATGGCTAGCTTGGTCAAAATGGGAGTTTTGGGAAATAGACCAAGAAGGAGATGTAAAATTACTAAACCGTGCAGGAAATGAGATTAAACAGATTTTCTCAATTAATGAACACAGTGCGGTTGGAATTGTGTCTAATAATACTATTAACATATTTGATCCAGTATATAACACAGAACATCTTATATTTGATACTGGAGATATTGAACATATTTTTGTAGATAAAAAAGAAAAAAAGCTCCTATTCCTTGGAACTGTTGCAAACAAACATGGAATTTTTGAACTAGAGTATTAGATTTCTAGTACTGCATTATCACCTATAATCATGCGCTTTCCCTCTGGGTGTGCGCTATGTTTTTTTTGTATCTTAACACTCTTGCCTACAATACTGTTTCCAATATGAATATCACAATCAATGTTAGCATTATCTAAAACAATAGAATTCTCAATATGAGCTCCGCCCTGCACCTCTGTCCCCTGCCCAATTGTAGTATAAGGACCAATAGTACAATTCTCTAGAATACAATTCTCAGCAATTATAGATGGGCCATAAATACGCACTCCTTTTTTAACCTGTGTGCCAATACCTATATGAACCATTTCGTCTATGTTTGCATTTTCATCCACCATCACGCCGGGCAAAATTTGCTGTGATGAAATATCTTTTAACAACAACTTATTTGCTGTAACAAGATCCTCAGGTTTTCCTGTGTCTTTCCACCAACCTGTTATTTCTTCATAACCAACTCTTTTCCCATCATTTAACAGCAGTGAGTGAATATCTGAAATTTCGTACTCTCCACGTGAACTTTTTCCAATCCTATTAAATGCATCGAAAAACACACCAGGACCATACAGATAAATTCCTGTTACAGCAAAATCATTTGGTGGATTTTTTGGTTTCTCCTGCACTTCCTTTAATGTAACTCCATCTTCCTTAAATACAGGAACACCAAAGCGTTCTGGATCTTTTACTTTTGAGAATGCAAGCATGCAATCACATTTATCTTGATAAAATTTCTCAAAAAGCCCACTCAAGCCTCCAAGTAAAATATTATCAGAAAGATAAAACATAAAAGGATCGTTGCCAATAAATTTTTGAGCCTCATTTACTACGTGAGCTATTCCCTGTGGACCACCTGTTTGTTCAAAAAAAGTAATATTGATTCCCCAATGTCCCCCATCTCCAATGTGCTTTTGTAATTCAGTCTCCCCTGGGTTTGTATTTATAAAAATATCAGTTACACCAACCTCAATAGCTTTTTCTATTGCATGAAAAATCATTGGCTTATTTGCAAGTGGTAATAGATGTTTATTAATTGTACTTGTGATTGGCCTCAGTCTGGTTGCATGACCACCACCTGTTAATATTGCTTTACGAATTTTCATATTACCACCAAATTAATCCTTTAACTACAATCATATAATACAATTTCATCAACGGATTTCCAATATATACTAAAATAGGATTTTCCATTGATGATTCTTGAAACTTTATTTCTGGAACAGTAAAAGACAGTAGAAATCTATCAGAAACTTTTCTCATTTTCTGAATCTTCTTTCTTTTTCCTAACCAAAGTTTCCAATTCTTTGATTTCATCCAATATTTCCAAACCTCAACACGCTTGTTAAACCACCCGCCTTTTATTGAAAACAGCCATAATCCTAATTCCATTACTAAAAACATTGGGAAAAGTAATATTAAGGTTGGCAAACGGAAAAACATTAACATTACACCATACCTATTACGCTCCATCCAGTAGAATTTTTCAATACTTCTGCTAAATTGATATTTATGGTAGAAAATTGAATCTCTAATTAGTTTTATATTATAGCCTGCCATACGCAACCTAAATGACCATTCTAAATCTTCATGATAAAGGAAAAAGTCATTATCCCAACTTCCAAATTCTTCAATTACACTTGCTCTCACCATAAGAGCGGCGCCACTTGCATATGAGACTTCTTTCACAGGAGGTGATTTATAATCTACCATCTTAGTGCGATATTCACCACAGTATCCAAAACCCAAGAAATGCATAGAATTGCCTGCACTATTTAATAGCGAAGTTTCTGGATGGAGAAGCATTAAGGACTGTGCAAGACCAATTTTATCATTCTCTTCCATTGCATTTACAATTGGCTCAAGACAGTTAGATGCCGTGAAACCATCATTATTGTGGAAGTATATGTAATCGTATCCATTTTCTAGCGCCCATTTTACACCTGCGTTATTCCCACCAGCAAAACCTAAATTTTCCTTTTGTGAAAGTAATACAACTTCTGGAATTTCTTTGCCAGAAAGAGGAAGTACATGGCTCTCTAAATATCTTGTAGATGAACCGTGTTTAGGGTGAGGATTATCTACAATGATAAAAGAAACCTTATCCTTTGGATATGTTAATTTCTTAAGTGAAGACACAACATCATCAATGTATGGTTCACAATGAAAAGAAAGATAAACAATTGCTACTTTAGGAAAGTCCTGCATAATATTTGTGATTTCCTCTCCATTTCCATAAGAATTTTATCCAGCTAGATAAATGAATTCTTGCTAGTTTATTTTTTAACAAAGCCTTAACAATTCCCGGCACTTTTGCTGAACCTCGCTCATAAGCGTGCTTGATCACTATATCATGTACATAGTACACAGGCCAACCATGCTCCCACATATTTCTACACCAATCAGCATCCTCTAGATACATGAAATATCTATCATCAAACCAGCCTATTTGATCCACCACTTCTTTTCTAACAACAAGCGAAGCTCCCAAGACCCAATCAACAGGCTGAGTTTTATTATGATCAAAATCTTTCATCAAAAGTCTATCTGTATATTTTTTTACCCACTTATACTTCTTATCCAAATTCATTTGTTTAAATGGCTTAATCAACATTGAGGAAAGATTAAAACGATAACACGACTCCTGTAAAGTTCCATCCATATTAAGTAGTTTTGTACCTATACATCCAATTTTTGGCTCACTATCCATAAATTTTATAAGACGCTCTACTGTGTATGAATGCGTAGGAATAATTGTATCCCTATTGAGTGCAAAATAGTAGCGAGCGGGCGTTGCCTTAAAACCTTCTGTATTTCCTTTTCCAAACCCAACATTACCACCACAGTCCACATACTTTATAGATGGAAACTTTTGCTCTAACTCATCTCTTATTTTATCTTTGTTTTCTGAATTATCAGCTACTGTAATCTGCACATCATATGGACAATCACAAATATCTTCTTCGAGCGATTCAACAGCACGCAGAATATCATCTTTCATTAGATAATTTAGCAATACAATATTTATGTCTTTCATAGTGACCACCATCTTCTAATTTCTTTCCAGCCCACTCTTCTTTTATTAACTATCTGCATTCTTTTATTTTTTAGTGTCTTTCTTGCTCTTAAAACTTCATATAATCCCTCCAATGCTCTTCTGTTAAAAAGTAAGAAGTATACAAATTTCTTTAATTCATACCATAAAATCCAAGGAAAATCAAGTATGAAATTTAGTATATATTCATTTTTGTAAATTGTACTCAGATGATTTTTATAACTATTATAAGTCACCCATGGTGATTGCTTCATTTTGTTTTTTATTGCAGACATATCATCCATTAGTCTTGGCCCCGCCCCAGATCTATCATGATATGCAACAGCATCTAATAATACAACAGAATCATATCCAGATGAACGAAGTCTGTATGCTAGATCCACATCTTCTTTGTATGAACCATAGGTTTCATCAAATAAGTTACCGTTTTCGAAGGATACAACATCTAGCACTTCTTTGCGAAAAAAAGGAAGGGCTCCAGATACTCCAAAAACCTCTAATACATTAGTATCAAATTGAATCTTAATTTCATTCCAATTTTCTGCTGTGTATTGTTCCACAACTCTTCTTGTGCGCATAACTTTTAGACCAAGAGCATCTATTTTGTTAGAAAAGCTATCCTCAACTTTATCTGATAAGTTGTCAAAATCCCAACGCATTAGCCTTGGAGACAAAGACGCAACGTTTTCATTTTTTTCTAAAAAATCTACCATCTTCTCAAAGCAGTCAGGTGCTATGTACATATCTTGGTTTAGGAGAAGCACATATTCTGAATTTGTATCCCTAAGTAGTTTATTATGTCCACCAGCAAAACCAATGTTATCTCTTAATTCAACAAGTCTGTTTTGAATTGTAAAATTTCCTAATTCTTTTTTTATATATTCCAAAGTTTTATCTGTTGATCCATTATCTAAAACATGTAGTTCCCAATCTGTATATGTTTGCTTTCTTAGGGATTCAAAAACATGCGGAATATATTCAGCCCCGTTCCAAGCAACAAGATGTACTGATAATTTTTTCATCCTAATATATTATTTAAACTTATCGTTTATCCACGCCAATGAAACCCCAACAGGACGAAATACCGCAATCCAAATCCATTTATACCAAGACTCCCACTTCATAAAATAGATTAACATACTTTCTGTAAACTGTTTTTGCTTCCATAGTGTTGTAAGTTTCTTAAAGCTCTGCCCAACATAATCTGTACAAGAAATTATGGGAGTATATACCACTCTGTACCCCAATCGCTTTGCTTCTCTGCAAATATCAACATCTTCATACCAAATAAAATAGCGAGGATCAAAAGCCCAACCAAGCTCATCAATAAAGTCACGTCTCATCAGCATAAAAGAACCACGTATTGAATCCACATCTTGTTCTCTATTCTCATTAAAACCAACCATGTGATACTTATTTAGAATTGAAGGAAATATATGTGGTAGTTTTAGAATAAGAGCAACCTGTTCCCACACCCTAGGAAATCTTCTCGGTGAAGCATTCAAGTTAAATTTTCCATTTTCATCAATAAGTTTTGGGCTTGCAATTGCCACATCTCTGTTTTTCTTCATCCAATCTACTATCACATCTAAACTTCCATTCTTAATCTTCATATCTGGGTTAAGAAATAAAACATAATCACCACTTGCAATCTCCAAACCCTTGTTGTTTGCTGCACCAAAACCAATATTACTTTTATTTTCAATAATTTTTACTTGCGGAAACTCACTTCTAATTAATTTGACTGTATTGTCCTCTGAACCATTGTCTACAATAATTTCTTCACAAGCTAAGTTCTTACAACCTAAATAAACAGATGCAATCTGCCTACTTATTTCTTTCTCAGCATTCCATGTAACTGTAATTACAGACAAGTCCATATTATTCCTTTGATAGTTGTTCATCGATTTCGAAATTATTTCCTTTTCCACTACGCCCATAATCATCTTCTATTTTTACAACATCATCAAGGTCACTCGTGGAGACCTCAAAAATTTCAGAATCTTCTATACCATATGCACGATGAACCATTCCAGGATATACATCTAGCTTGTCCCCAGGATTTAAAATGATTTCATCTAGCTCATCTTTGGATGGTCCTAACAAAAACTTGATTTTTCCTTTTAATACATATTGTGTTTCTGTTTTCCTTTCATGATACTGTAAAGAATATTGATGACCCTTTTTAATATGTAATATTTTTCCACAATACTGGTCATGGCAGGCAAACCAGATCTCTTTACCCCATGGTTTTGGCACTACCTTAATTGGAGTTTGTTCGCTCATACTTACTAACAACTGAGAATGTCATTTGACGAAATATTTTTTTTCTTCGCCTCTGCGTACTTCTCCATGGTATCTCGCAAAGCTTCTTTAACATCCCGCATCTCAATTCCAATTTTCTGTAAATTTTCTGAATGTAAAAAGTTATTTGATCTTCCTTTTGTTGCTATACCCTGCCCCACCAGATCATCATTACTAATCCATTCATTTGTGTGAGTGGGATCCACCAGCTCTTCATACAATGAGATAAGATCTCGATGTCTCATTGTTCCAGGATTTGTCACATGAAAAATACCACTCGCTTTCTTTTCCATTAGTTTATAAAAAACATCAATCATGTCATCAATAATTGTTACACTATTCTCAACATCAATTACTTTTGGATATTTAGCTAGTTTGTCTATCAGATTATTAGGTGCAGGTATCCAATCTATAGGCATACGTATCCTTGCTATCCCAACATTATCTAAAGTAGACAACGCAAGGTCTGCAGCAAGTTTTGTTCGCGAGTACACAGGTACAGGATTTCCAAAATCATCTTCTCTCCACTTCTTATCTGCATGAGGTGAGTCTCCGTAAAAAATGCATCCAGATCCAATATGCAATAAATACTTCCCTCTTGTTTGACATGCTTCCGCAATAAGTATGGGTAATTTAGTATTTCCAATTATAGTTTCCATCTGATTATCCTCACACCAATCGACGTTAGGATATCCACGAACACCTGCAGCATTAAATACAACATCTGGGTTATGCTTATCTATTAAATCCAATACATCCTGTGTTTTGTGTATTCGCTTATCTGCAATGACAGAATCATTCCAAGAGTCTGCACATCTTTTTCCAATAAAACCTTTTCCTATAATAAGAATCTTCATAAATTATCTGTTATACCAATTGTTATAGTAATTCTTGTATTCTCCACTTTTGCAATTTTCCACCCACTTTTTATTCTCCTTATACCACTCTATAGTTTTTGCTATTCCATCATTCAACGAAATAAGTGGAGCCCACCCTAGCTCATTTTGTGCCTTTGTATAGTCTATAGCATATCTTCTATCATGACCAGGTCGGTCTTTTACAAATTCTATATACGACTCATCTAGTCCAAGTATTTCTATAATCTTCTTTGTGAGCTCTAAATTGGTTGGCTGGTTTCCTCCACCCAAACAGTAGGTCTCTCCAATTCTACCTTTCTGCAAAATCATATCAACTCCCCTGTTATGATCGTCAACAAAAATCCAATCACGAATCTGCCCACCATCTCCGTATACCGGAACTTTTTTTCCTTCCAAGAGATTGGATATAAAAAGAGGAATCAACTTTTCTGGAAATTGATACGGTCCATAATTATTTGAACAATTAGATATTGTTACTTCTAGTCCGTATGTGCTGTAATACGCTCTCACCAAATGATCTGACGCTGCTTTTGAAGCAGAGTAAGGGCTACGAGGATCATACGGAGTGTTTTCATTAAAGGCTGGATCATCTTTGCCAAGCTCTCCATATACCTCATCAGTAGAAACATGATGAAAGCGTTTTTTGTATTCTTTTGATGCATCAAGTAAAACCTGCGTTCCCAAAACATTCGTCTGCACAAAGGCTCCAGGGTCTAGAATAGATCTATCAACATGAGATTCAGCTGCAAAGTGAACAACTGTATCCACATCTTTTACTAAATCAAATATTGTGTCACGATCACATATATCAGCTTTTACAAAAGAGTATCTTGGATTGTCCTTTACGCTTTCTAAGTTCTCTAAATTTCCTGCATAGGTTAATTTGTCTACATTCAAAATAGAATCATCTTTGTGATTAGTTAAATAGTAGCGAATAAAATTAGCACCGATAAAACCGGCGCCACCAGTTACGAGAATTTTCATATATTTTCTTTGTACAGCACAAAAGTTTCGCTATCACTTTCTCTCATTGAGTGGTCAGAGAAAATAACAATTGTAGACGGGATAGCTGCGGTGTTTGCGAAAGCAAATGCGACTTGTGCCGGGATATGTATTATTCCATCTCCAGGCGCGAGTATCATTTCCATTTGTTCATTTGTATTTATCTGAAAGAAGCGTGTTCGCAAACGTCCGGCCTCAACGAATAGTATTAGACTTGTGTCATGGTAGTACATGTTCCCCACGACGGCATATGGTTCAATTTCTGCTCTTGAGATATGTACACCTCCTACTTTTGACGTCTCCAGTGCACGCCCATGTCTGTTTGTATCTCGTCTGAAATTATACCTTGTTACGAATTGTGTCTGCTCTCTTACCCCATATATATTTTTACTCTCCTTTTACTCTTCACCCAAGAAATAATCAAATAATACTTTTAATCCATTAGAAGTCTCACTAGAACCACTTGCTACAAAATAGTTTTGTGCTAAAGCCCATGATGCAAGTGTTTGTCCGCACCAAATGTCTCCTCTCTGAATCATATCCATAATCTCATCTGGCCTCCTATATATTACTTCTATGTCTTCTGTACCTTCTAACTGTTGTTCATATTGTTCTGTAACATGAGTTACATACACATGAGCCATTTCTTTTGCAAGCCCGTTTGCTGTACCAAACGACCCAATTTTTGTCATCTCCTCACTTACCCATCCTGTTTCTTCTAAAAGCTCTTCCCGCGCTGCGTCTATAGGATCCATACCTTTCTTTACTCCTCCTCCTGGAAATTCTATGCTTTGTTTTTCTTCTAAGTAGCGATGTTGCAATACTAACACAATCCTACCATCTTCTCGCACTGGAATTACCATTGCCATCCCGTTTGTCTCTAGATAGTAATAATCATGCTCTTTATCATCTGCCTGCCTGTACTTATCATGTTTGTAAGTAAACCAAGGATTTTCATGGATTATTTCTTCCGAAATTTTCTTCAAATGTTCTGGCATATTTATGAAAAGAGCTTTGCTACTTCTTCGACACTTGTATCACCTGGATTATTTACTACTGAGTGCTGATTTCCACCCCCGTCTCCATTCCATCGTGGCATTATGTGTACATGAAAGTGAGGAACAACTTGTCCGCCTGATTCACCGTGATTCCAACCAATATTATACCCATCTGGATGCAAAACACCATCTATCTTTTCCATAACTTTTTTTATAAACGGAGCTAGGTCTTTTGATAGCTCATTATCGAAGTCGAAAAGTGTCTCAGCATGTACTTTTGGAATTACAACAGTATGCCCTTTTGCATGGGGATTTATATCTAGAAAGGCTAGATTTTTATTGTCTTCCAACACAGTATGATTTGGAATTTCCCCCTTAGAAATCTTACAGAAAATACAGTCTTGCATATTATTAATAATATATCTTTATGACTGTATCCTAGCTTATTTATCTTCTTTTTTCAAGTCTACTATCCAGATAGTCAGATTATCTAATTTCGTGACTGAATCACCAATTTTTTCCTTTATTTCGTTATACTGCACATCTTCCAAACCTTCTTGCACTACCCAACACCTAGTTGATTTTGTTATTTCTCCGGCTTCCACCAAAACTTCTTCCGGAAATGATGTAAATGATGAGTAGAGCCTTACTCTGTCGGGTTGACCAAACTGGTAGTCAATAGGAAAACCTCCACCCACAATATTACCTGCAGATACCCCTTCTAGTGCTAATAACAACCACGTGTCTGCTATTACACAGTTGTGCAACTGATTCCTGTTCTCCTGCTCCCATATTATTTTTGCAACATCTAATTCACTCTGAGATATAACACGTAAATCTGGACCAGATGCATATACTGTTGTACCAAACCAACTCAGCAAAATAATTAATATAAGAGCTGTACCTGGTAGTACATAACTTTTCCAGTATGGTTTTAGTTTTTGCGCCCCATACACTATTAGAATAATTGTAAGGAATACTATCATCCCATCCAAGCGTCTAATAAACAATCTGTCTCCCTGTAGTACTGTCCATCCAAATATATATCCACCAATTGTAACTGAAGTTAACATTGAGATTAGGTTCCAGCTTGTTCTTTTTGTCTGAGCTAGTGCAATGTACCAACCTATAATCGCAATAATCCAAAATATTAATGTAATTACTAGAATATTCCATCGGAAATTCGTAAATACACTCTCCACAAAACTATTTTCTGGCGTGTGATTAAAAAATATATTTCCACTTACGATGTCATGAGAGCGAATTGATTTAGCATAAAACCAACCAGACAGCTGCCCTGCTATTTGCTTTATATTATTAACAATGTTTGTAGAAATAGTTGTATTAGCTATACCAAATAATTCAAAGAGTGGAAGGGTAATTGTAAGTGAGAGTGCCAAAACACCTCTTATAACATTTTGCCATGATACACGATGTCTGGAGAAGTATGAAGATAAGCCTCTCTTTTCCAACACTAGAAGCAATAATGTTAGGATAAGTGTTCCAACAATAAACAAAAAGTGTAGAGTGTAACTAAACAACATTAAAAGAGAAAGTAGTAGAATAACAAACATCTGCGCGCGACCTCTTTGTTCAATATATTGCAACAATAAGCTCAGCACAAAAAAGAATGTGAGGTATCCTAGACTTACAGGTAAAGTAATACTTCCAAGAACCTGGAATGCAAATACGTTAAAACCAAGCCAAACGAGGAACAACCCGGAGCGCCTTGAACGAAAAAGAGTTAATCCAATCCTAAACAATATAATTGGCATCATAATCCCCCACAGGACAGGTATAAGCCATTTGTTCAATGTAATTAAATCCACACTCAAAGTCTTACTAAGAAGTACTGTACTTCCCCACAAATGCCCATACGCATACTTGTTTGGAATTATTAGTGCCTCTGGGACATTTATTCCAAATATTTCTCTTGTCTTTTTTTCTGGACCCGCTATTACAGGAAGAATAGAGTCTCCATTATCTAGTTGCTCCTCCACACCTATAATTCTCCATACATCTCCACCAAAAGGAAGATTGTGAGATGTAGCTATGTATGTGTGAGTTAGCAGGCTTTGTAAAACAAAAACAAACAACACAACATATGTCTTGTGTTTGGAAAAGACCAACAAACCACATATAACAAGAAGAATAAAGCTGAGAGGTAAAAACCATGTACTTATCCCCTGCCAAGGACTAAAAATAACCTGTTCAGCTGATGCACCTAACAACAACTTAATAGCCAATGCCCAAAATATTGCATATGCAATTAAGTACAATACACTTTTAGAAAATAATGGCCTGTACGTTGATTTTACTTTAATGCTTTTTGTCCTTACTTTTTTTGTAAAATATAGGATACCGTATGTTACTACCGCAGTCGCAAAATAATTCCACCAAATAATTTCTGGAGTTACGCGATACAAAACCACCCAAACAGAATTAATAAGTCCAAGTAACAAAAAAGTAATGAAATAGCTATACAAATGAGTAGTCCAATGGTTGGGATCAAAAGAAAACACATTTGATAAGATTATTTTCCACCAATACCCAACTGTTAATAAGTATAGAAAGAAAATAAGCCATCCAACCCACTGAGATACACCAGAAAAAAATACAAAATAAAAAGATGCTGTGACAAGTGTTGCAACAGAAATACTAAGTGGATTTTTATAACTCTTCATCCATTTCATTGATGACATTATAGTTTGTCTTGACCAAATGAGCAAATATGTGTTTAATACTGTCGTTCGGAAGCAGAGGAGGTCTATCATGCGCGAACAAGAAGAAGACGTAGCTGATCAGACCCTCACTCGGGTAGGACGGCTCAAGAAACTTGCGATGTTCAAGTACATCGTCGCTGGGTTCAGAGGACTGAGGAAAGCTGTTGGGAAAGCTCTCGGATCCAGCGCACTGTGGTTGGTCAAGAACACGCCAATCCAAGCAAACCACGTTACGTACTCCAGGATCCCACTTACGCTTACGGCGTGCGGAATCCTGCTGTTCTGGGGTCACCCACAGGCGAAACTTCTCGCCTTTTGGATCTTCGTCGCCAGTGCAGTGACAGACATACTGGATGGTACGTTCGCAAGAGCAATGGATAATCCAAGGTCTGGAATACTGCGTACTGCGCAGGAAAAGGACTTTGGGAAGCATCTGGACGCTCAGGTCGACAAGATTTGCCTCGCAATCCAGATGTACGTGATTTGTGCACTGCTCCTTACCCTGGACTACTTCGGCGCTGTACTCGTCTCAGTGGTTTGGTGTTTCACATGCGCGATAGAAATCTGGCTCTTTGTAGACAGGCAACGTGACTACACCAAAAACAAGCGGTTGCGTATGTCCGGGCAAGAGCCCATAGAACTCAAAGCCTCTGACTGGGGAAAGATCAAAAGCACCCTGCAAATGATCTATGCCTGCGGATTTGTACTAGCACTCCACTACGATTCTCTCTTCTTGTGGTGGGGATCATGGATTGTATGGCTCAGTTTCTTTGTAGCCCCTTTGTTTGGGCTCCTGAGCCTGCACGGAAAACGAAAAGCCAGACGAGTCACCAAGAGACGAAATGGCAAACGAAAAAGCAATCTACCTCGTGCAAACCTGAGAAAGAGGGGAAAATACATGCGTGTAACGCGTGCAGACATTGCCGATCGATGAAGGAGACGAACAACGACCCTGCTCTACGGAGTATGGGTCGTTATCATTTTTATTGATAATTGTGATTATTCTGCTACAATAAGTCTATTATATGTACACTCTTCACCTACAAAGAATATCCATAGCTGTCCTCGGAACAATAATGCTTGCAATAAATTTATTATTGGTGAATGAAACACTTTTAGGTGTGACAGGTCTAATAATTTACTTGTTTGGAATGGTAACTGTTGTTTCTCCGCTATTGCAAGAAAAGGTAATAAAAAAGAAACACATACCAGGCTGGTCACTCCTACTAATGCTGTGCTGGTTAATTTCCGCAAATGCAATAGTGTATTACATTGCTGGACTTACTAACATAACACTTTTAGTTGTATTATTAATTCCCCTATTGCTTGGTTATAAGAACACTGGTGACTATACTTTTCCTTTGTTAAAAAAGAAGCAATTAAATCAAAAAAGTGTTTTTTTTCTAACTTTTTTTCTTTTTGGAGAGTTGGGATTAATCGCATCAATGATAGATGGTAGAACAACAGACCTTCTTCGTTCTCCTTGGCACGCTGTATCTCCTGAATTTTTCCTGTTATATGCCGGTGCTACTGCATTTCTATTTGCATTAATATACACAACAAAAAATTCATTAGTAAGATACTTCTGTACATCGCTTCATTTGTTTGTAACTTACAATGTAGCAACTATTGTTTATGCTCTTGGGTTTGGTTTTGATGCTTTTATTCACAGAGCAACAGAAGATTGGATTACAACACATGGCTTTATCCTTCCAAAAACCCCTTATTACATTGGTCAGTACGGATTTGTTGTGTGGCTAAGGAGATTCACTCAGATTCCATTGTCCTATATTGACGTGTACTTAGTACCAGTCTTGGCTTCATTAACATTACCTGCTGTAATAGTTTCTACATTCAAAGACAAGACTAATGTGTATCTTGCATTGTGGTTGTTACCTTTTTTACCGTTCCTATCATTCTTACTAACCACACCGTACAATCTGGCACTTTTACTAACAGTAGTAACGATATTTTTAAGCTTGAGTTTTCTTAAACAAAATATCCCATGGTTCCTCCCTGCAGGAACCACACTAGCAACACTCTTTGTTCATCCGCTGTTAGGAGTGCCTGTTGCATTATTCTTCTTTTATGCGCTTTTACACAAGAAATATTCAAATTCTGGTGAGAAAGTATCTGCACTAACCTTTTCTCTGATATTTGATATGGCACTTGTCTTGCCAGCAATGTTTGTAATACAACAAATGATTGCGGGTCACAGTTTTCCAAAACTAACCAATCCATTCTCAAAAATATCTGACTTTATCTCTCTTTTCTCACAGCCATATTGGTATGCTGATAGTTCACTTGTACGATTTGAGATATTATATACATGGCAAACACTTATTCCTGTTGTGTATATTTGTTTAGCTATATTTGGTGCATATATATACAAAAACAGACAAACAATGTGGTTGCTTGTGTCTACAACAATCGGCTTAATAATTGGTGCCTGGCTTTTGAGAAGTTGGATTGTTTTCCCAGACGTAGCTGTATATGAGCAAGGAGATTATCCATTAAGAATAGTAAAAGCTTCCATGCTGTTCTTATTGCCCTTATCTATTGTTGGGGTAACAAACATAATTGAAAAAGTTTCACAAAAAAATCATCTCAAAATAGCATTTGCAATTGCAGCTGGTGGAATAATGATGATTTCCTTTTACTTAAGCTATCCACAGCACAATCATAAGGTTCGTTTTCCTGGTCTTAATGTAACTGCCTCTGATTACACTGCAACAAATTTTATTGCGGATAAACATAGCAGTTATGATTATATAGTTCTTGCAAACCAATTAGTTTCTGCATCTGCGTTGGATAGTTTTAGTTTTGCAAAATATTTTGATACAGAACAAGGTGAGATATTTTATTACTCAATTCCAACAGGCGGTATATTATATAATTATTATGGAGAGATGCTATACGAAGGACAAAAAAGAGAAAGTATGGTTACAGCAATGGATATTGTAGGTGTAAACACTTCGTATTTTGTTGTTAACAGCTACTGGGCAGATAGTGAGAAAATTATTGAGGGAGCAAAAAAAACCGCCGACAGTTGGCATATTGTCGACGATGGAAAAGTGTGGATTTTTGAATACAATCGTTAATTTTTGTACAACTGCAAAAGTTTAGAAATATAATTCCCTTCTGTAAGCCCATCTAGTGATAGGGCTGTTTTTTTACTCATTTGTTCAATAAGATTCTCATTTTTAGAACACCAAATTATTTTTTCTTTTAGAGAATCGGAATCATCTGCCACAAAAGTTAATCCATTATCCCCTTCTTTTATTAGCTCTGCTATACCCTCAATATTGCTTGCAAGTACAGGCACCCCAAAATAGAAGCTCTCAAAAATTACAGTTGGTGAGTTTTCATAACAGCGAGATGGAACTATTGTCATATGAGATTTTAGGAAAAGGTTTTTTACCTCTTCCCTAGTTAACCTTCCATGAATATGCACCTTTTTATTATCTTTTGATATCTGCCTAACAATATCCAGGTCTGAGCCACTTCCTACTATATGCAATTGTGCATCTATATTTATCTCATTGAAAGCTTTTGTAAGAAAAATCACACCCTTATGATCTTCTACTTGTCCAATATACAGGAAAGTTAATTCTTTCGGTTTCTCTATGTTATCTGTATTGATGTTAAGATCAAAAGGAACAGGATTACGAACAACAACAAACTTTGATTTGTTAAAGAAATCTCTGGATGAGTAGAACTTATACAAAAACTTAGACGGAGAAATTACAACATCCGGAGATCCAAATAGTTTTTTTGTAATAAAACTGTATATTTGTGTTGGCAAACCATTATATCTCAAACTATTTTCTTTTGATTTTAATATTACACCACTTGGTTCTACAAGTTGCACATCATGAACAGTATGCACATGATGTATGCCAAGTGCATTAATTACTCTGGGAATAAGAAAACTGAGCCCCATTAGATTATGTGTATGAACAACATCTGGTTTTTCTGTTTCCAATATTTCTTTCACTCGTCTTTCTGCCCCAAAATGGAACATATTTATAATATGCCAAAAAAACCTAACCACACCGTGAAAATTATAAGCATCCGTATAATAGTACAGATTTTTTGGACAAAACCTGTACACCTTAACACCATCTTCTCTTTCTACCCAATCTCCTTTCTGTGTTGTTGTAATTACAACAACATCATGTCCTTGTTTTGTAAGTCCATCCACAGTCTTGCTAACCACCTGCTCAGCACCTCCTCTAGCATTTGGTGGGTATAAGTTGCTTATTATGCATATCTTCATATAGCAGAGTATATGTGTATAGCTGGTTTTTTTCAACAGCTGTAATTACTATCAACATTTTGCCCACAAAATATCACCCTCAGCCCTTTTACATGCTGGTCATATAAGATAATATACAAAGTAATATGACTGACATAACAGATCGCGAAAAAATCCCTCCTCAGAATCTAGAAGCAGAGATGTCTTTACTAGGTTCATTACTTGTGGATCCTAACAGCATGTTTAACATTGCAGATTCTGTGAGTGAAGATATTTTCTATAAAAAAGCTCATTCTCAAATCTTCGAAACAATAAGAGAACTATACAACAAGAACCAACCAATAGATGTTCTTACTGTTGGTAATCGTTTAGAAGAGAAAGAGCTCATAGAAGCTGTAGGAGGAAGAGCATATCTTGTACAACTATCCAACAGTGTACCAACAGCTTCCCATATTAAACATTACGCAAAAATAGTAGACAGAAAAGCTACACTAAGAAAATTGCTGAGTGCAGCCCAAGAAATCAGCGCACTTGGTTATGATGAACAGAACGATAATATCGATGATATTCTAGACAATGCTCAGCAACAGATATATGGAGTTACACAAAAGCACTTACGTAGAACATTTACACCAATTCGCAATGTTCTTAACGATGCTTTCGAACGTATAGATGAGCTACATCGCGAGAAAGGAAAGATGCGTGGAGTTGCAACCGGTTTCGATAAACTAGACAACCTCCTTTCTGGTTTACAGAAATCAGACTTAGTAATCCTTGCTGCCAGGCCATCCGTAGGTAAAACATCTTTCGCACTAGATATTGTCCGTAATGCTGCACTACGCTCAAGCATACCTGTAGGGTTCTTCTCTTTGGAGATGAGCAAAGAACAACTAGTAGACCGTCTGCTTTGTGCAGAAGCAGGAGTAGACTTATGGAAGTTACGTACAGGAAATCTGTCAGATAAGCCGGGAAGTGAGGACTTTCCAAGAATAGGTCATGCAATGGGAACTCTCTCTGAGGCAAAAATTTTTATAGACGATACTCCTGGTAACACAGTTATGCAGATTCGTGCAAAAGCAAGAAGACTGCAGGCAGAACATGGTCTTGGTATGGTTGTAATAGACTATATGCAACTAATGGAATCCCCTGGCTCTAAGTGGTCAAATAATCGTGTGCAAGAAGTGGCAGAAATGAGTCGTGGACTAAAAGGTCTTGCCCGTGAACTAAACGTGCCTGTACTTGCTCTCTCACAGCTATCTCGTGCCGTAGAAAACACAAAACCAGCAATACCAAAACTTGCACATTTACGAGAATCTGGTAGTATTGAGCAAGACGCAGATGTCGTTATGTTCATATACCGCAAGGCTGCAGATCGTAATTACCGCATAGAAGACGTGGCACCAGATGAACGACATATTGCAGAAATTCACATAGCAAAACATCGTAATGGACCAACCGGCCAGGTAAAACTATTCTTCGAAGAAACTCGCGCAAGCTTCCAAAACCTAGACATGGCTCATAACACGTCACAACCACCTGCACAAAGCTCACCAAAACCAACAACATCTATTCCTTCATTTTAATAATACATATGTTCAACAAACTAAAACAATTCAAAGACCTGCGCTCACAAGCAAAGAGCATGCAGTCAGAGCTAGCAAAGGAAAAAATAACATCATCATCTGGTGGAGTTTCAATAACCCTAGACGGAAACATAGCTATGACAGACATAAGTATAGACGCAGACTTGCTAAATCCAGACAAAAAGAATAAATTAGAAGAAGCCATTAAGGAGTCTCATAAAGACGCACTAAAGAAAATACAAAGAACAATGGCTATGAAAATGAAAGAAATGGGGGGGCTCCCACAAATACCGGGGCTGAATGCCTAATCCATGTACGCAAGACCAATTCAACAACTAATAGATGCGCTCACCAAGCTCCCGTCCGTTGGGCAGCGTACGGCTGAGCGCTTTGTTTTTTACCTACTAAAATCCGGAAAAAAAGACGTAGGTCATCTTACCGTCTCACTAAAACAACTAATAGACGAAGTAAAGAGCTGTGAAACATGTTGGGACTTCTCCGACTCATCCCCCTGCTATATTTGTAAAAATACAGCACGTAACAACAACACAATCTGTGTTATTGCAGAGCATCAGGACTTGCAGACAATAGAAAGGACAGGAACATATTCCGGCCTGTACCATGTATTGCGTGGATTAATACGTCCAGAAAGAGAAGACGATATGAGATTCCTTAAGATAAAAGAATTATTAAAACGAGCAAAAGATAAACAAACAAAAGAAGTAATACTAGCACTCAGTCCAGATATGCCTGGAGAAACAACTATGATGTTCCTAGAAAGAAAACTGAGCGAAATAAACCCAGAACTAAAGATTACACGCCTAGCACGTGGACTACCCATGGGCTCTGACCTGCAGTACGCCGATGAAACCACACTATCCAGCGCACTAAAGCACAGGACGAGTTATAGGTAGTGTGAATAGGTAGACTAATGTATTGTTATTTCATATAACTAAGTATGTACGGTTCCGAAAATATGACTTATTAAATTTTTAGGGGTTGTCATATTTTCTCCACACAAATTTTTGTCCTTTATTATTGCAAATGGAGGACAAAAACTTCGTACATACAAGACGTTAGCTGAAATATTAACTCACACCAACAAAAAAACCTCCGTTGTACGGAGATTTTTTATAATTAGATTATGATGCTATTTTGACTTTTTATTATAATTAGAGTATCTTATACTAAAATTAATAATTAATCATATAAGAAAAACTGTATGCCAAATCCAGAAAGTGGTCAAAACCCTGACTTGAGTAAAGAGGGTATGTCTCTTGATTTAACACCTAGAGAAAAAGAAATTCTAACCAAAGAGCTAGATCGTTCCATAAATCCAAAACAAGGTGGATTGGGACTCCAATACGCAATAGAGCTTTTTGATTTGTACGAAAAGGTTGCTGGACAAAAACACCCAAAGGATGATGGAGAGTTGAGAAAGCAGGCAGATACTGCTCGACTCAGTGATGATAGTTAATATGACTAATTGCTGAAGATTGTACAACCAAAAACCCCGCTTTACAGCGGGGTTTTTATTATGATGCTATTTTAACCTTTGTCTTGTGTTGACGGTGTCCAATTACACGTTTGTATCTAGTTTTTCTTTTGTATTTAACAACACGTATTTTCTTGTCTCGTCCTTGTGACTCAACCTGTGCTGTAATTGTTACTCCTTCTAGATATGGTGTACCTATCTTTACATCTGTACCATCGTCTTTAGCAGTAAGTAGTACTTTATCAAAAACAACGTCTTCACCAGCTTCTCCCTTAATCTTCTCAATCTTAAGGGCATCACCGGTTTTTACTAGGTATTGTTTTCCACCTGTTTGAATAACAGCTTGCATAAGCGTTCTTTTAATTAGTGTGGCAAGAGTATAACATTAGCTCTTTAGGAAGTCAAGCCCTAGTCTGTTAGTAGAATAGGGTCAGATATGCCTGTATTCCACTCCCCAATACGCCGTATTTGCCCAGAAAATACCCTTATTTCGTCTTTTTTGGCTAATATCAGGTCATCCGCACTATCTCCGTCATAATCCCCTACAGAGACAGATATACCCCCTCTGTGACTTGGGTCAAAACCCCAGAATCTACGTAGCTGTTCTCCATCCAGGTTATATGTAGCAACCCATGGACCATCTTGCTGCCCACCAACTATTACAAGCTCCTGCACTCCATTTCCATCCACATCTCCGCTGTCTAATCTAGGGGTGCGCAGGAAATCTATGGTAAAATCCTTGGTTCTTGACATTGAACTATCGTACTGAGAGATTTTGGACTGTTTCTTGCCATATTTTGCTACCACTACAGTTTTTTGGGTGTTACTTAGTCCAATAAGAGATAAGTCTGTACCCATATGGGTAGTGCTATCTTTTGCACTACCTAACTCTTCTCCAGATAGTGTGTACACTGAATACACAGTCTTGCTGGAGTATTTTGGTGATAATATAACCTCTATATCACTATCTCCCTGCACGTCCCCTGCTTCTATATTTACCAATCCTCTGGATTTAGCTATCCAAGAATACTTGTTAGTCCAGCTGGAATCGTATATGTCTATCTGTGAACTACTTCGTGAGATTTTTCTTGCTGTTGCATAGTATCGCAGGCCGTCTGACATAAACGATGTTATATCATCTACTCCTTTGAGAAGATTTAGTCCTGGAACAGCTCCGGAAGTTAGTTTTCCATTTTCTACGTGTGCTTGTCCGCTTGTTGGATTAATTGCCCACACACGTTCCACTTTTGTTGTTGTTCCTAGCTGTGAAAGTGCATAACGAACAGCCTTATCCACTTGTAGCAGTCCTGCTCCATATACAAGTGCGTATTCTTCTTCATTATCCGGTGGTGTTTTATGGACAGTGCTTAGTATGGTGTTAAATATCTCTATTGGTCCCCATGTTGGTTGTATTCCTTTTATCAGTGCGGCTGCTCCAGAGATTAATGGTGTCGCAAATGATGTTCCACGCCAACCTTCGTAATAACGATCTGGAAGGTTGTGTTTTGTAGAGAAACGACCAATACTGTTTATCTCTTCTGCAGGGGCTGTAATGTCTATACATGTACTTCCTAGATTTGAAAATATTGATCTGTAATGGTTCTTTGCTATTCCACTAATACCTAAGACTTTTTCTGTTGAACCTGAAGCGTCTGCACATATTGGATAGAAAGGGGTTCCATCTAGGTTAATACTGCTGTTTCCTGCGGCAGCAATAACAGTTACTCCCCTATCGTAGGCATAATTAATTGCTTCCTCAACTTCTATCACAGAATCTACACCAACTAGTGAGATGTTAATTATATCTGCTCCGTTGTCCACAGCATAGTAGATTGCATCTGGAATATAGAAGATTGTACCTACTCCACCATTATCTATTACTTTTAGGTTCATTAGTCTTACATTCCAGGCAATTCCTGTTCCATCTATTTCGTTATCACCTTTTGCACCAATAATTCCAGCGACTGCGGTTCCATGATGGAATCTACCACCTTTAATTTCGTCTTGTGTAAGACTATCTACAGGTGGTCGTGGATTATTATTTCCTTTGTACTCTTGTTCATCCATATATCCATCACCATTGGTATCTTCTGGAACAAAATTCCAACCCCATATATCATCAATAAAACCATTCATGTCATCATCTATTCCATTTCCACGAACTTCCCCTTTGTTTATCCAAATATTATCAACCAGGTCTGGATGAAAAGTATCAAAGCCATTATCTATTACAGCGACTATGACCTCTTTAGAGCCTGTGGTGTAATCCCAGGCTTCGTAAGCTCTTATATCTTCGTATGCCCACTGTTTAGCGTTTGGGTCGTTTGGAATGCGTGCTGACGTAATTTGTGGAAATAAAAATAGCCCACAAAGTGCAATATATATAATAGGTTTCATATTCTTATAATGATTCAAAAGAGTTGTTTATATAGTTATTAGGTCTCGCAGTATCGTGAACTCCGAGGGACTGGTCGACTGATATATTATATGAGTTTTCAATTATAAACAAGTCCCATCCATCTGTTGCTCCATGAGGGTAAATATATGTTCCATCTGGAATGCTATCTAAGGTGCCTGTTCCAACTGGAGAAAAACCTTTCTTTACCTCATCACCATCCTTGTAAGAGTCGCCGTCTGTGTCTGATTTAATTGGATTACTGCGCCAGTAATATATCTCCTCATAGTCTGTTAGACCATCACCGTCTGTATCATCTTTACTATCTGATGAGCCCTGCTCTATTTCCATTGATTTTCTTACACCGTCGTGGTCTCCATCATAAACATTTTCTGAAGCCTTTGCTACACTAAATCCACGTACTGAATAAAAATTACTTTCTAGAAAATCCAGGGTTATTACTCTCTCTTTCCAATCATGGCCGTATAATATTGAAGCTTCTGCATCTGATCTTAGCGGACGAAGGTGACACCCTGGCTCTGGAGCATATACACGTGAAACGCCCTTAAACTTCACCAGCCATGTTCCAGCTTTAACACACATTGGATTTCCTATTTGATACTGCTTAACAAGTGTAGGACTAATTACTTCTACACTATCAAAATCACTATACCAAGTGTGATATGTTGCCAGATTTGTAAATGGGTGGAGTTTTCCGTCAAAACCAACGTAGTATATAGGGCTATTACTTGTACGTACTACAGACATTGCATCTAACTCTGGATCCTGGGCTGTGAATTCTATGGTTCTTTCTACTATCTCTGTCTTTCCATTTCCATCCTTAAACTCAACATACACAGTCTTTGTGCCAGCACCCTCACTTAATACCCACTCTAGGCTGTCTGTAACTGCCTGATATTCTATCCCATTAAGATCTGGGTTATTACTTATAGCCATAAGCTCCACACCAGTTGAGTATTCGAAAGTAAGAACTACATTACGAGAATCTGTCTTCTTATTATCCCCATTAATGTGGAAATCTACATTTCTATGTTCTGGAACAGATAAAACAATCTGATCGGAAAATATCTTTGTCTCATTTCCTTTATTACTCTTGAACTTAACATAAACTGTGTGTGTTCCATTTCCAAATGGAAGTTTCCACTGTTTGGATGTTTTGTATTGTTCCCAAACTGCACCATCAAAAGATATATTGTTAGCTACTGACATTTGGAAGTCCATTCCAGTTGGTGCATTAAAAAACAGCGTAACTAATCTATGTTTAGTTACTGAGCCATATTGATTAATTTGTATGCGACCAGTTATGGCACTCGTACTAGATAAATCAAAAACAAGAAAAGTGGCAAAAACCAGTATTACCACACTGAGGGCAATTATGAGTTGATTTTTTCGCATAGTTATGCTATAAACATATACAGTATACATTACTTTATGCATTTTGTGTATCGACTAAAACAGCTAATCCTAATATCCGGAGACCTGGGTAGTTTTTTTATTGGCCTGTGGCTTGCTTTGTCTATAAGAAATCTAAGCACTCCTTCCGCAGAATACTACATAGAGCACCTACCTCAATTTATATGGATATTTTTATTCTGGGTCATTGTTAACTTTATTAACGGTATTTTTGATCTTGCAAAGGTTAGACACACGTTTGCATTCTACAGAAGATTTATTGAGACAGCTGTTGCATCCCTTCTCGTTGGTGTAATATTTTTCTACGTTGTGCCAATTACTATTCTCACCCCTAAAACCATATTGCTATTAACAGTACTGTTTGGATATGGATCTAGTCTACTCTGGAGAATATTCTATATTCATGCGTTTGGAAAACACAGATTACAGACTAAGATACTATTTGTAGGATATAAAAAAGAGGTTGGTGAGCTGATTGATATAATAAAAGCTCAACCAGAACAAGGTTATGTGTGCGGTGCCGTTATAGACCCAGATAATATTGTAAATTCTAATGATATAAATGGTGCAGAGCTATATCACACATTAAAAACAATAAGACCTGCAATATCTACTCACGATATTAAACTAGTGGTTATTGCACCTCATCTGAGAGAAGATGAGGATACACTTAGAGAATTGTATGAACTACTTTTCTGGTCTGTACAAGTAACAGACTTATCATCTTTTTACCAACTAATTACAGGCAGAATACCACCTTCCACTTTTTCTGAGGGTTGGTTTTTAGATCATCTAAAGAATCACACCCAACCAGCATATAATTCAATAAGAAGGATTTCTGATTATATTGGTGGGGTAATATTATCTATTACTTTTTTATTGCTATTTATTCCAATTGCAATTGCTATTAAAGTAAACTCAAAAGGACCTGTCCTGTACACACAAAATAGGGTTGGAGAGAAAGGAAGAAAATTTAAGATATATAAATTCCGCTCAATGTACTCTCTTGGAGCAGATGGTGGCGCAGAAGTTGGAGATGTGCAATTTGCAAAAAAAGGAGACAAGCGTATTACAAAAGTTGGGGGTATATTAAGAAAAACAAGATTGGATGAACTACCTCAATTTATTAACCTTCTAAAAGGTGATGTTACTATTATTGGACCTCGCCCTGAAAGACCAGAAATTGTAGAGAAGCTGGAAGAAAAAATGCCATATTACAATCTTAGGCACGTAATTAAACCTGGAATATCTGGGTGGGCACAGGTTAATCAGCATTATACAGATAATTTAGAAACCTCCTTGCAAAAGTTACAGTATGATTTGTACTATATAAAAAATAGATCCTTTTTATTGGATCTATCAATCATGCTTAGGACAGTGAATGTTTTGTTCCGTTTAATGGGTCAATAGAACTAAAGGTTCCAATCTTCTTTAAGTTGTTTTATCCCATCTTCAAGAGAAATACTAGACTCCCAACCAAGGAGTTCTTTTGCTTTTGTATTGTCTGCACGAGAATATCTTGGATCTCCTTTGCGCTCTGGAATTGCTACGGTTTCACCACCTATAATTTCCGCCAACTGATTAACAGAGTGTGGATTACTGTTACCTATGTTAATAAATTCCCCACTACCAACCGTTTCTTTTTGCATTGCAAGTATATTTGCTCTCACAACATCCTTCACGTGAGTGTAATCGCGATAGTATTCACCATCTCCACATATTGTGAGTGGTTCACCTTTGGATTTTTGTAACAAGAATTTTCCTATTACCAAAGCATAGGACCCCTCTGGATCCATATATGGTCCATATATATTAAAATAACACAAGGACACGGTCTCAAGCCCATACAATTCAAAGAACAGTCTGCAGTACTCCTGCCCAGCTAATTTCTGCAATGCATAGGGGCTTTTAGGGGCTTTTGGCATATCCTCTGTCAAAGCAACTTTTCCTTGAGAGCCACCGTATACTGATGAAGATGTACTGAATACAACCCTTTTTACCCCAGCATCTTTTGCTTCCATAAGAACATTAAGAGTGCCGTTTATATTATGGTCGTTTGTCTCGTCTGGATGTTCTACAGAATATGGGACACGCGGAACAGCTGCTAGATGAAATACACCATCAATTCCCTGCATTACTTCCTTAAGCTTGTTTACATCCCTAATATCACCCTCAACATACTCAGCACCATCTTGGAATCTCTCTTCCTTTTTCCCAGAAATATAACTATCTATCACACGGACAGAGTGTCCGTCAGACAATAGTTGCTTAACTATGTTTGTACCGATGAAGCCTGCCCCACCGGTAACTAGGTAATGAGACATAAATGGGGATTAATTGTTTCCTTTAATAAATGGAGAACCTACAGCTATTATATCAAATCCTGCGCTCTGTAAATCAACATATCTGTGCTGTAGCATCCTACGACCATCCATGATAAGTGGTTTTCCATTGTCCTCTGCTATCATACTATCTGCAAGACCTCTAAACTGTGGCCAGTCAGTGGCAATAACAACAACGTCAACTCCTTGGGTTGCATCAAACTCATGATTGAAATATTCAATGTTTGTTAGATTTTCAAAATTCTTTTTAAACCATGGCATTCCAGCTGGATCATATACATGGATTTTAGAAGCCCGTTTTTCTTGAAGAAAATTAACTATATCTATGCTAGGTGAGTTACGTATATCGTTTGTATCTCGTTTAAAGGCAGTGCCTATCAGTGCGACTGTCTTTCCAGACCAATCAAAATTAGCCTCTTTTTCTGCTCTAGACAAAAACAATTCTAGCTGTCTTTTGTTTGCTAGATAGACCTCATTCACTAAATCTGCACTTTTCCCAGATGTCTGAAGTTGGTGAGAAAGAGAGCGCGCGTCTTTTATAAAACAACTACCACCGGCGTATAGGCTGTCGTAGAAACCCCACTTACCTATTCTTTTATCACTAACTAATACCTTTCTTATGTTCTCAAAACGTATATTTGGAAATGTCTCACTAACTCTACCAATTACATCAAAACATACCATAAGTTTGTTGAAAAGATAGAAATTTGCTAACAGCTTCCCAGCAGCAGCTTCTGTCGCGCTTACTTCTAAGTATGAAACATTTGGATCATCATAGAATCTCTGATATACATTACGCATTACATCAAAATCTTCTTGTTTGTCTGCACCTACTACTACTCTGTCTGGCTTTATAGAACCATCAACAGCTTTTCCTTCTACTAAAAATTCAGGGTTAGACACTACCCCAAAGTTCTTTACACCAGCATCTTCCATTATCTGCTTGGTCTGGTCCACCATGCTAATTGGTACAGTACTCTTATTAACGATAACTATGTACTTGTTTTGTGCTCCATTATTTCTTTTCTTAAGAGCCTCAGCTAATTGAGTCGCGGCAGAGTTGTAATAGCTAAGATCACTTTCACCTGTCTCATTTATTTCTGGAGTAGGTAAGCACATGAATATAGCATCACAATCGTCCAGCTTTGATTCTACATCGGAATAGTCATTTGTAAATTTAATATTCTCTTTATGACGAACAAGAAGATCTCCGAGTCCTTTTTCGAATAGACAAAGCTCTATTGTATCCCTATCGTTAGAGCCAAGCATTTTTACTTTTTTTCCATCCACATCAAAAACCGTGGTTATGTGACCACTGTTTGCAGATACGGCAGCACTACATGCTCCTACGAAGCCTCCCCCTATATAGAGAATATTCATAATCGCTAATATTAATCCGCTTTATTTTAACCTATTTTCTATGTTAATGCCACACCCTATAGTCATCTGTACTCACCAAGATCAAGTATGGGCTGTTCATTTTGTAACATTTTTTCTATTTCTTCCACACTAATTTTATCTTGCTCCTTGGTTGAGTATTCACTTTGCATAGCTTTTTTCATATCTGGATAGTGGGTAGGTATATTATCCCCATCCGCACCAACAACAGGAGTCACCACGAACATATCATCTGCTTCAAGCGCGTACTCAGCCTCCTCGCCACTCAATAATTTCTCATGCACTCTTTCACCTGACTTTTTTCCTATAATATCTATTCTTATTTGTTCAGGTTTGTAACCAAATCTTGGGGCATATACATTAATCATTGCTTGAGCTAAATCTTTTATATATAGGGCAGGCATTTTTAGTATGAATATTTCTCTATCACGCATCATGCGAGTGGCCTTAAATACTAACTCAACCGTTGAAGAGAGTGGCATGAAAAATCTAGTCATAGACAAGTCTGTTATTGTAACAGGGCCACCATTTTTAATTTGTTTATACCACAAAGGAAGAACAGACCCACGACTCCATAATACATTTCCAAAACGTACAAAACTAAATTTAGTTTTTTTAAAACCTTTGTAATGGTAAGAAGCTAACATTATTTTTTCAGCAAGTGCTTTGGTGCAGCCCATTACGTTAGAAGGATCAGTAGCTTTGTCTGTGGAAATACCGACCACCTTTTCTACATTTTGTGCAAAAGCACAATCTATAAGATTTTGAGTTCCTAATACATTTGTTCTTACAGCCTCAAACGGATTTGCTTCACAAAAGACTACATGTTTTAGGGCGGCGGCATGAAATACAATGTCTATACCTTCCATAGAAAGCATAAGTCTTTCCTTATCCCTAATATCTCCAATTAAGTACCTCATTCTCAAGTCAGGACCTATACTCTGCATTAAATCGAGATGCTTCGATTCATCTCTACTGTATACACGAATTTGTTGTGGATTACACTTTAATAGTTCTTTAACAATAACAGAGCCGATTGAACCACTGCCTCCAGTTACTAAAATGCGTTTTCCTGAGAATTCTTCTACAGAATATCCTATATTCATAAGTTTACTTTATTTTTCTGACAAGCTCAGATACTATTATTTGTATGTCTTCTTCATTTAATCCCACATAAAATGGCAGGGCCAATGATCTATCACTTATTCCTTCCGAGATTGGAAAATCACCGCGACCATATCCAAATCTTTTTTTGTACATATCAAACAAATGGATGGAAGGTAAATATGGTTTTGTTGAAATACCACTCTTTTCCATAGATTCAATCACAGATATCCTGTCTGCACCGTTCAATATTTCCACAGTGTACACAAACCAAGTGTTTGTGTTCCACTCCTTGGTCTTAGGAGTGCGTATAATATCGGAATAAGGTGCTAGTGCACTGGTATACCATGATGCTACCTCTCTTCTTTTCTCTATGAGGTAATCGCTTCTTTTAAGCTGCTCTACACCCATAGCAGCACTCATCTCATCCATTCGATAATTGTAGCCTAATTGAGTATGATCAAGCCAGCGCATATTAACACCTCTACCTTGGTTAGTCAAGCTACGACAATTTGATGCAAATTCTGAACTATCTGTACAAATCATACCCCCCTCACCCGTGGTAATTTGCTTATTTGGATAAAAAGCAAACACACTTGATAATCCAAAAGTACCAACATTCTTATTTTTGTATTGTGCAAGCAGAGATTCACAGGCATCTTCAATAACAATTAGATTATTACGTTCAGCTATATCTAATATCGAATCCATATCTGCAGATTGACCAAAAATATGAACAGGCAAGATAGCTTTCGTCTTCGGCGTAATAGCACTCTCAATAAGGGTTGGGTCTATGTTATATGAGGTTGGATCTATATCTACAAAAACCGGCTTTGCGCCAACATATAACATACAATTGGCAGATGCAATAAAAGAAAATGGAGTTGTTATTACCTCATCTCCTGGTTTAATTCCAGCAGATAACATACTCAAATGCAGACCAGCTGTTCCACTACTGACTGCTACAGCAAATTTTGTCCCCACCTTTGACGCAAAAGATTTTTCAAACTCTTCTATCTTTGGACCCAGACTAAGTCTACCAGAATCAAGAACGCTCATTACAGCTTCTTTTTCTTCTGATCCTATGTAAGGTTTTGCTAAGGAATATCTCATATTTAGTTTGTTGGGCTAGTTATAAAAAACCTAGTACCCATTCTTATGTACTCACTTGCCGGTTTTTCAATACTACCAACAATAACAGAATTAATTGTAATGTATCCGTCCTTCGTAGTTACTTTAACTCCACCTTGCTCAGTCTTTCCAAAAACAATTCCACCAACTGGAGATATTCTAGTAGTATCTTTAGGTAGCTCTACCTTTTGAAAAATGACTTTTTTCTTTTTTGTATATGCAAACGCTCCTGGATAAGGACTGGTCTGGGCACGTATCCAGTTATATACATCTTTTGTGTTGGAATTAAAATTTGTAACACCATCCGCTTCTGTACGTTTTGGAAAATACCACCCATCGTAGGGGTTTTGTTTTGTTGGATTTACTGTATTATTCTCTATCTGACTTACAGCTTCGCACACTGCCTCAGGAAAGACTCCTAAAATCTTCTTTAGAACATCGCTTGCATAATCACTTTCTTCTATAGAAAATTTCTTTTGTAAAATTATGTCTCCCGTATCTATAGTCTCATCAACAAAGTGAACAGTTACAGCACCTTCTTTTTCCCCATTTATTATACTCCAAGCAATGGGAGCACGCCCCCTATATCTTGGCAGTGGCGCTCCATGGGCATTTATTATTGTATATCTATTAATTAACTCTTTTTTTATTATTTGGTGATATGATGCAGATATAAGAATTTCAGGACTAAGATTTTCAATCTCACGCATGGACTCTTCTGCGTTTATATTTTCTGGTTGGAGAACCTTCAATCCCTTTTTTATTGCATAATCCTTTAAAGACATGTATAAACCTTCTGTTTCAAGCTTATTGTAAAACTCATTTTCTTTATTATCAAATTCATCAGTCTCACACACAACACCAATAACATTATGACCCCTGCTCAAAAGGGCATCTAATGTCAGGCAGGCCCACTTTCCATTTCCCATTAATAAAACTTTCATAAATGCTAATTAGTAAGTTATTTTTTTGTCTATTAATTTTTTATCCAAAGACAATTCAGTAAGAATGTCAGCAATTTGTTTTCCAGCAGTCCCGTCTCCATAAGGATTTTTGCACACTTCAACTTTCTTTTTAAAATCTTCATCTTTAATTGACATATTTATAGCTTTTTCAATATCATCTAAATTGTGGTCAGTGTGTATCACATTTTCAGCGCGCTCCCTGCCCTTTTGTCTATTTCCAATATCAACAACAGGAGTCTTAAGACTTGGAGCCTCCAATATACCACTGCTCGAATTCCCAACTAATACTGAAGTGTATTTTATTAGACTTAGATAATTAATACGATCAAGATTTTTAAATACATGAACCCAATCCTCATTCTCCACTTTTTTTATGATATTAATTATTTGTGAACTACCAGAATCAGCATTTGGGTATATCAATACAACTGGTAATCCAATTTTTCTTAAAGCACTTATAGTGGTGGTATATTGCTCTGCAGCACTTTTTGTCTCAGACGTTACAGGGTGTTGAACAAATACGATATAATTTTCTTGCTCACTTATTGGTAAATCAAGTACACTCATTAGAGTTCTTTTATCAGGAAATTTCTCATTCAATAATAGATCAAGACCTGGGGCTCCTACATTATGGACTCTCCACGGCTCTTCCCCCAAATTAATGATTCTATCAGCACTTTGTTTTGAAACTGGAAAATGTATGTGAGATAATTTTGTGGTAGCATGACGAACAGAATCATCAATACAACCAGACACATCGCCACCGTGAACATGTGCCACTGGAATGTTCATATGAGACGCAGCTATAGCAGATGCTAAAGTAAAACCTAAATCAGTCATAGCTATAACAATATCTGGTCTATCTTCCTCAAAAAGCCTAGTGAGCCCTTGTATGCACAGAGCTATGCTATCTGCCATATCCCTACCTGTTGTTCTTTCGTCATGATTAGTCTCTATTATTGATGCAATTGTAAAACCATCTTCACGAATTAAATCTAATGTGCGTCCATACTTTTTCAAAAGGTGCATACCTGTGACAACAAGCTGTAATTCCAAATGTGGATTATTTTCTATAGCCTTAAGAATTGGGTAACTGAGTCCATATTCTGCTCTCGTTCCACTAACTAAACAAATTTTCTTTTTCATTGATGACATATTTATTTCTATTCAAAATATTCCTTACTCAGGAGTGTATCTTCCTCTATTCTTTTAGTTACAGTCTTGCCCAGAACTAAGTGTATGTCTGTTGGCGGTATTCCAGTACCTGGTCTTTTTATTGTTATTAGATCTTCAGAAATAACAGTACCCGGATCCATGGCAACTTTTGCAATAATACTTTTCCTTGCCACATCTCTTGTATCTATCTCTTCTTGTGAACACAACTTTTTGTCAGTACCAAGCATTGCCTCACTTTGTCTTATTGCGAATACCATTTCTTTAAGCTCTTCCGGATTAAGTGACGCAGCGTGGTCTGGTCCGTCCATGTCCTTATCTAGAGTAAAATGTTTCTCAATTACACATGCACCCAAAGAGGTTGCTATTATGTCTGCATATACACCTTTACTATGATCCGAATATCCTACTAAAGCGTCAATTTCCTCTTTCATTCTACTAATTGCTTTCATATTTAGACTATCTTCCTTTGCTGGATAGTTTGATGTGCAGTGCAAAAATATCAAATCAGCGTTTCCACTCTCTTTTATTATATTGAAAGAGTCGTGCACCTCCTTCATAGTAGACATACCAGTAGAAACAATCATAGGCTTCCCTTTTTTAGCAATGTGTTTAAGATAGGGAAAATTGTTAATCTCTCCAGATGGTATCTTATATGCATCAACACCCAAGGAATCCAAAAAATTCGCATCTTCTACAGAAAAGGGTGCGGACAGAAATATTACCCCCTTTTCTTCACAGTAAGCTTTCAAAATTCCATGATAGCTGTCTTTTAACTCTAATCTTTTCAACATATCAAACTGAGTCTCATTTCTTCCAATATTTTTTTTCTGATACTTGGCTTGTTTAGCTGATTTTGTGACCAAGTGTTCCGCTTTAAAAGTTTGAAACTTAACAGCATCAACACCAGCTTCCAGAGCAGCATCTATTAGACGTTTAGCAATTTCCAAATCGCCATTATGATTAACACCAGCCTCCGCAATTATAAACACAGGATATCCGTCGCCAATCATTTTATTTCCTATTTTTATCTGTCTCATACTTATCCTAATTTGTTTAGTAATTTTCTACTACCATCTTTGTTGCTTTCTTCGAGTGCAAATAGTGTTTTTAAGAGAGCA
This sequence comes from uncultured Gammaproteobacteria bacterium, assembly GCA_964612105.1. Lineage (GTDB taxonomy): Bacteria > Patescibacteriota > Patescibacteriia > Magasanikbacterales > UBA922 > CAZTEU01. The sequence goes on from CAZTEU010000003.1 coordinate 48,373, forward strand.
TGATCTTCCTCAAAAGAGTATGGATATTTTTTTTGATCTAAAATAGCATCCAAAAATACAGACATCTCTTCCCTATACATATCCTCTGTAGTTACATAATTTTTTTCGTTTTCACCCTTTTTCAGATTGATTGACTCCCACTCTTGCTTGAGTGAATCATACACACGTATTTTATAGTCCTGCCATTCCCAATCAAGAATCCCGTTTTCTCCGACTAGCCTGAGAGTTCTAAAAGGATATCTGGATAACACGTCGATTACTATATTACCAATAATCCCAGAATCAAACTCTACAATTGAGGCAAAATAATCGTCTGCTGACATATCCAAGTCGGATAAAGAACTTACAACACCTTGAACTGAAGAAGGTTTAGAATTTAATACATCAGTCAGCCAAATAAGCTCAAAAGGGAACATTTCTCTACAAGCCCCTGTTTCTTTCTTTGAAAAGTAAACTTCTCTATAATCCTCCCACGGATGCCAGTCAGGTAAATACTGCCCCATATGATACTGAAATGATAGTATCTTACCCAGCTTTCCAGATGCTACAATCTTTTTAATCTCCTTTATTGCAGGAAAATACCTAAATGTATGTGATGGGGCGGATACAAATGACCCGTCTAAAAGACCATATAATTCATCATACCCATCATCCACCGTCGTAACTTCCACAAAAAAATGTTTTTTCTTTCTTGCGGCTCTTAAAAAATAGTCACTATGCTTGTTTGGTGGAGTCGAGATAATATAAACATCAGGATTGAATTCCAACTCAGCTTCCTCGAGTGAGGTGCTAGTTTTAACACCAAATATTTCCTCCACCTCTTTACACCTATCGGCGGACAAATCAAATCCAAAAATATTATCACTTTTTATTCCATGAAATAGTAAATTGCGGATACGCCTCTTTCCCATTGACCCTAGTCCGATTTGCACAAATTTAAAATCACTTATTTCCATACTTTTTTATTTTGTAAATGATTTTCATATCGTGGATTGCCTCATCAATGTTTGTAAAAAATTCTCCAGACTCTAGCTTTTTTAGGAAGTTAATTACTTCCTCTTTGTACATGTCATTTCTCAATGACGAAACATTCTCTATTTCTCTTCCATTATCTTTCTGAACAGTAATTATTCCAGAATTGGAATCCCAAAGAATACTTCCTTTTTCACCAGAAATCTCCAAAGAACGCCTTGAGGGAACTCTTACGCAGTCCTGATGAACTGAAACTTTAATCCCAGACTCACTTACTAAATTAATTTCTGTAAAATCTTCCACATCAGTTTTGAGATCAGAAATGTGATCAACAACAGAATTTACGTATTCAAGCTTCTCTTGTATCATCCATGATGGATAGTTTATGTCGTGAACAAGATCCAGAACCACCCCACCACCTTCAGTCTTTTTAGAAGAATAGCAATTTTCATAACTTCTCTTTCTCCAACTTCTCAAGTCCTGCCCAACAAAAGCTCTAATATAATATACATTGCCAATTTCTGACTGATTAATAATTTCTTTTATTCTAATAAACGGTTCAAAGAGCTGAAAATTATAGCCTAGCCAAAAACTTATACTGTTTTCCTCTAATTTCGTTCTTATTTCCTCTAAATTCTCCAAATTATGAGACAGTGGTTTTTCTACAAAGATCGCTTTTGGGTTCATCTTTATTGCTTTCTCAATCGTACTAATGTGACTAGCAGTCTCATTCGTAACAAAAATAGCTTCAAGAGGACCTTTTTCCTCCAGCTCTTTCCAGTTTGCTACACAGGTGAAATCAGAAACATCACTACGACTTGTAAGAACTATGACTTCATGTGACAATTCTTTTAGATTTTGAGCATGTCTGGACCCTATTGATCCAAATCCTATGAGTCCTATCTTCATATTTGTTTGAATAAGCTTAACTCGCTCAATATTTTATCTTTGTTTTTAAAAAGATTTTCAGCAATTACCCAGTCTTCTGGACTATCCAAATCCACAGATCTCCACTTTGGACAGATTATAGCTTTTGTATTATCAGTAATAATTCTTTTTTCTCTTATCAAATCCTCAGTTCTAACAATATACACAAAGCACCCATTAAGTATGTATCCAGGGCGCCACTCTTGTACATTTGTGGACTGCCCTTCATTACCATTAACTAAAATTATATTATTATCGTCATCCATGTTGTAAAAACGAGGGTGCGTAGGGCAAACTGTCAAAACCGTAGTCGCATCTGAGCTCTGCATTAAATTCCAACAATTTTCAATATCTTTCATTTCTCGCAGTGGTGATGTGGTTTGTAAAATCATTACATATTCAGGGGTATAATTTTCTGTTTCCTTTAATTTTTTCAGCAGAAATAAAATACTATCAACAACCTTTGATTTGTCCTGTGCAAGTTCTTCTGGACGAAGTCTTGGCACCTCTGCGCCATATTTACGTGCAATACTAGCTATTTCCTCCGAATCTGTATCAACAACAAGACGAGAAGAAAAAACCACGGACTTTGCTTGTCCTATAGCGTAAGCGATAAGAGGCTTTCCACAAAAATCTTTTATATTTTTTCCAGGAATCCTTTTAGACCCGCCACGTGCAGGGATTATTGTTAACACTTTTTGTTTCTCATTCATAAACAGAAATGTCTTTAATTATACTACTTTTTTTCTTAACACCCACTCACCATTTACTTTGTTCCACAGATGAGGAGATCTAAAAGAATCGGTCAGTTCATTGAAGTAGTCTCTTGTCATTATAGGATTATCAAATTTTTTATAGCAATTAGGAAATTCCTTTTGGTTAATACTTAGATATTCGAAATTATCTTTCTCAAACCTGTAGGGATACTCGCCGTCAAATCTATTCACAAGCGCTACCCCTTCTTCCCTATTTATATCTCCAGAACGTATTTCTTGAGAAGCATCATATGTTGCACGACCGATACCAAACTTTATATAAGTAGTATAATAATGAAGATCATCTATCTTGTCATCTATACTATTATATTTACTATATGTTCCTGGGGTCCTCTCTGGAGAAGCTTGAAAACCTCCGTGCTCTGATGCGTAATAATAACAACTCTGTGGGTGCCACTTTAAGTAATATCCTAAATAGTGAACTTGTGCTCCAACCTTATCCAAATCATCTGGATTTGCTGGCATGTAGGTGTGCAGGTCGTTTTTATTAAGGCCATATTCTTGTGTAAGCTCTTCCAAAGATACGCCTGCAAGATAAATTTTTGAATCATCATCTGAAGTAAAATATGACCAATCTCTTTGTGGTTTTTGACTATCGCTTAAAGGGTTTCCGTATTCAGCTTCATTCTCTCCATAAAAAATTAGAGATATATTAAACAGTGCAGCCATTTTTGGGGCTAGAGCCTTTTGCCCAATCATAAATGGCTGGAAAGGATGAAATATATTTTCTACAGCCAATCTTGTTAAGAGTCTGTGAACTCTTGTGTTTGGTGTACAAAGATAATTGTCAAACCCTGCCCCAATCCAGGATTGAAAATTCTTCCATCCCCAATCGGTATACATGTGCGGTGCCCATGTTACAGTCAAAGGGTTCATTCCATATTTGTATTTCAGTATATGAGATGCATAGAAACTGTCCTTTCCCCCAGATCCAGGTAAAATACAATCAAAACTCCCATCGTTCTTTCGAAATCTATTGCATAGCTCTATTAGCTCTTTCTCTCTGTCATCCCAATTTATATTCTTCTTACTCTCTGCAACATGACACGCGTCACAAATACCATTCTCATCAAAATTGATAGTTCCTTTCTTAGTCTTACTTGTATGCTTATATTCAACCGCTGAGTTTGGTCTCTGGTTTGATATTACACACTTCTTGCAAAAAAAGACATCTTTTGGAAGTCCGTATTTTGCCTCAATCAAGGGTAAATTTTCCATAAATATAGACATTAAAAAATACCTAATAAACAAAAGTAGGTATAAGTATACTATATGAAAACCCTCTTTATGTCAACCGTAATTAAGAAAAGTGTCTCACCTGTCCACCATCTATTACAATCGATGATCCTGTTATAAAAGATGCGCTTTTTGAAGACAAATAAAACACAGTTTTTGCTATATCATCAGGTTTACCAAATCTGCCTTGTGGAACATTTTCCTTTATATATTCCTCTACAGATTCTCTTGAATTGTTCCTTAATTCCTCCCACCTACCTCCAACAAAAAATATGTTTCCAGGGTGGACTATGTTTACTCTTATATTTTCTGTTGCCAACTCTTTACTAATACATTTTGCGTAGGTGTTCAAAGCAGATTTAGCTACAGAATATGAAATTGGAGCTTTTGAGTATTCCAGACCAGCTATGGAACCAATGTAGCAAATACTAGCATTTTTTGATTTTCTAAGAAGTGGTAATAAATGGTTTGTAGTAATTATATTTCCAAAGAAATTTTGATGCATTACTTCATCCCATTCATTCTGATCTAACATCATTCCTCCTTTTGTTTTTCCATTTCCAACACAGAAAATTGCTGTGTCAAGAACTGTAAATGTTTCATTGATTTTACTGATTAGACCCTTCAGTTCTGATGCAACAGTAATGTCAGCAGAAAATCCATAAACACGGCCAGGATACTCACTCTTTAGCTGTCCAACAATTTTAATTAGCTTTTCTTGATTCCTACCATGAAGAATAACAGAAGATCCATTTTCTAGAAATACCTTTGCTACTGCTAGACCAATCCCTCCAGTAGACCCAGCAACAAATACTCTTTCTTTGTTTTGTAATTCATCATCAATCATAATTATAAAAAATTATATTACCAGGCTGTTTGCCCACCATCAACTACCATGTTACTAGCTGTAATAAATTTGGATGCCTCAGAACATAGAAATAATATAACTCCCTGATATTCATCCGGAGTAGCAGGACGACCTAGCATATTTCTCGCACCAAGTTTTTTTAAAAATTCAGGACTCATTGAGCCGAAATTTACAGCCCCCAAAGATACAGAATTTACCCTAACACCTGGAGCCACAGACGCATAGTAAGATGCCCACGCTCTAGTAAGTCCCAATAGTGCCGTTTTAACTGTAGGATACGCAACTGACTTATACTTACCTTTCTCGTATTTTCTATTATCTGGAGCTGTTATTGCAGACGTAGACGCTATGTTAATAACACATCCATCTTGTTTATCTATCATGTACGGCGCAACTGCCTGACTACAAAAATGAGCGCCTGTCAGACCAACAGAAAGCTCTCTATTCCACAATTCTGGTGGATATATCTCATAGGGACTAAATTGTTTATTGTCTTGCTCTCCAGCATCACTTCCAACCTTCGGGTTCATTGTTGCGTTATTTATTAATATATCAATTCTCCCATATTTTTCAACAACCTGCTTAACAGCATTCTGGACTTGCTCGTAATCCGAAATGTCTACATTTATTTGTAATATATTATTATCTAGATCGTCAGTGTTATGAACATCAAATGAAACAGGAGTTGCTCCGGCGTCTGAAAGTATTTTTATATGTTGGACTCCAAGTCTCCCAGCCCCGCCTGTGATTATAGCAACCTTACCCTCAAGCGAGAATAATTCCATTATTTTTTCTTTATTCATAATAAATATAATATATAATTAATGTAACTAATATGTTTTTTCAAGCCAATCTCTAACGCTATTCAAGTATTCGGTGTTAAGATCTATATCGTCAACATTAGTGTCACGAGCGCCTTGCATTATAAATGGTCCTGAATAACCAATCTTTTTTAGCGCTGAAAATATATCAGGAAAGTTGGCATCTCCACTCCCTATAGGTACTGATCCACCATTGATTTTTCTATCTTTTACATGTACGCCACAGATCAGATCTCCTAAAAATTCTATTTCTCTAGTAACATCGACCCCCATACTTACCATATTTCCGATATCGTAGTACACACCTATGTTGGGATGATTAAAAGAGTATATAAAATCTTTTAGCTCACTAGCAGCCATTTCTGTTTCAACTCCCAGCACAATGTCATGTTTTTTTGCAAAATCAAGTGCTGGTCCTATGTATTTTAAAGCAGTATCTTTATCTTCTTTTGTCAAAAGAGCTCTTTCATCAAAAAAGGACAATAGAACTTTCTTAGCGCCAACCTCTGCAGACTGTTTTATTAACTCAATCAATAAATCAGTGTACTCTGGGCTCTTAATATAAAATCCATGCACTGATGGAATGGAAATATTGAACTTCTTAGACAATCGTGTTATTCTGCCTACATCGAAAGCAGACCATAATGGATTTCTTTCATAACTATCTCTTTTCACCAACAGCTCAATACAGTCAAAGCCAACCATACTTGCAATTTCAAACTCTTTTTCCCAATTATCAAAAGGGAAAAATTGTATACTTCCATCCTTAGAGGCTGTTAGTCTGCCCTGCAAAATACCTATTTTTGGTAAACTCATATATGAGACACGATACCATAAAAACCCATAATTATCAACACTATAATAAATATGAACATACTAGGAATAATCCCCGCTAGAGGGGGCTCAAAAAGAATTAAAAACAAAAACATAAGACTTTTTGCAGGTAAACCTCTAATAGCTTGGAGCATAGAATCTGCATTAAAATCTAATAGTATAGATAGGGTTTTGGTTTCTACTGACTCTGAAGAGATTGCCAAAATTGCAAATGAATATGGGGCTGAAGTTCCTTTTTTAAGACCAAAAGAACTGGCAGAAGACACCGTCGCTACAGAACCTGTAGTTAAACATGCATATGAGTGGCTTATTAAGAATGAAAACTACACCGCAGACGCCATAGTACTACTAATGCCCACTAACCCACTTAGAACATACTCTCATATAGATGAAGGTATCAGAATATTCAAAGAAAAGAATGTAGATTCTGTAGTTTCTGTAAATGAAACCCCTGCAAACCACACACCTTACTGGACTATAACAAAAGATGAAAACAACAATCCAGTAATGTGGGACGGTTCAAATATAAAAGATATAATTCCAAGAAGTCAGGATTTTAAAAAAGAAACGTATGGAAGGAATGATTTAGTTTATGTTCTAAAACCAAAAAATCTTCTTGAAGAGAAGAGTAATCTATACGGAGAAAAAGTCGAATTGTACATTACTGATCTTCTCCATGATGCAGACATTAACACAGAACATGAGTGGAAGTTGACAGAGTTACAATTCAAATTACTCAGAGAGCTTTCTTGAGATAATTGCTACGTGATTTTTTATATTTTGTGTTACATCTATACACGACAAACCTTTATTGTATGGATCACGGAATGCACTAAGTACAACACTTTGAAAACTTCCTAGGAAATTTATTATTTTTTGATGATCAACTCTAAAACCTTTTTCTATTTCACTTATGGCTTTTGAACAAGATTCAATATTATTTGCCTGAAATATCCCGTGACACCCTCTATACCAAGGGTATCCAAATATTATACCTGGCTTTCCCCTAAGTACCCCTTCCCAGGGTGATGTACCTCCCACACTAGCTACAGCGATAGCTTTCTCAGAAAGAGTAAAAGTGTCTGTACTAACAGGTACTAAGTAAACATTTTTTAACTTTGCTATATCTCTATAAAAACCCTCGTAGCGATAGCTGAAATATATTAAACCTCGTGGCTTCCATTGAAATGGATGTTCCTTTACATATATAATCCAATCTTTTGGTAAACAGTATGACAGCATTTCTATCATTAGTAATTGATCTACAAAAATTCCACCTAACGGACTAGTAGTGCACTCAGGTTGATAGTGTAGGGTTACGTATATATATTTTTTTGAAAAGTCAGGCTCTACCTGAAGAGCTTGATATTCCTTTTTCAAATTTCCCTTCTTCCATCTTAATACTCTATTAAATAGTTTTTCGAAAAAAGTACCATCGTGAATACTCTTTTTAAAGACCTTCGATTTAATCTTAACCGTCTTTATGATAGAGTACTCAGACATAAATTGTTTAACTATCTGAGGAGTTGAAGACTCTTCTGGATTCATTTGATTCTCATAATACTTTCTAACATCTGAATCAAAATCACTGACAGAGTAACTTTTTTCATGGTCAGCTTCTAGCTGTTTTATTAAGTCGGAAGAACCCTCCCTATAATCATCCATAACAATTGAACGATCATATACTGCAGTCAATTCAAAAATTATAGTCTTTATCCCATACATTTTAGCCAAGCCATATATAACCAGGTCGTAAATTGTGTGCGGAGCAGAGGGGCAAACAATGGCGTCTGGCTTGTACTTTTTAATTACACCATCCCAGTATTTAAGATATCTGTAATATAGATGTTTTTTCTGGTTCTCTGACATCCATTCATACCTCTTATTCATCATTACAAGAAGCGTAGATTCAGTCTCGTACATTTGTTTTATTAGGTTTTCAGAAGGTGGTGGAAATCCTGAGTCATCAACATCTGGAGACCCTATTCCAGCACGAGCGTCATGATAGTCATGAAAAATTGTATCTGGAAATTCATTTTTATTTACATTTGATTCCAACTTTGGCCCAGACCAATAAACTATGTCATGAGATTGTTTTCTAATCTCCTTTACTACATCAGTAAGCCCAAATTCTTTACCGCTCCACTCAATAAAAAAAAGTCTCATAGAAAGAATTATCTTAAATTGTACATTCTAAACAGATAGCTACTTTTATCTTTAAGAAGTTCTTGGGGATTACCCTTTTCAATTATTTTCCCTTTTTCAATAACAATCAAATTGTCTGCTGTCATTACTGTTGAGAGCCTATGCGCTATTGAAATGACAGTAACCTTTCCCTTAAGTCCATTTATAGCCTCTTGTATTAACACTTCAGATTCATTATCAAGTGCGCTTGTTGCTTCATCCAACACCAGTATCTCAGGATTAGTTGCAAGTACACGAGCAAGTACAATTCTCTGTCTTTGTCCACCTGAAAGTTTTATTCCACGCTCCCCTACTTGCGTTTCAAATTGATCTGGCAACTCTTGTATGAAATCGTATATATTTGCCATTTTTGCTGATCTAATAATGTCTTCTTGGGATGTGTTTTTATTGTAAAACTTAATGTTATTTCCTATTGTATCATTTACCAAAAATGAGTCTTGAGAAACATATCCAATGTTAGTTCTCCACTCACTAAGCTTAATAGCATCTATTTTATTTCCATCAATAAGTATTTCTCCTTCACTTGTTCCAAATAGTCTAAGTATTAAATCTGTTATTGTGGTTTTACCAGATCCAGATGGACCTATTATGCCCACAATGTCTCCCTTTTTGATTAGAAAGCTAATATCTTCCAAAATAGTACTGTGAGCGTCATAAGAGAAATTTACATTCTTGAATTCTATGCTTTTCTTAAATTTGAAATCTCCCTTACCAACGCTTTCCTCTTTTTCATTCCTAGATTTTTGTTTGTACTCTACTATGGCAGATAAATAGGGAACAAATGAGCTTATCTGGTGTAATTGAACCTGAGCAATCTGCACATTGCCAAACACTTTGTTTATAGCATAGACAATAACAGCAAAAGATGCGAAGCTAAAGGCTGCTGTCTTGTAAAAATAAGAAAAAATTCCTACAACTAGTATTAGACCAAGCGGCTGCAACAAGGCACTAGTTGAATTTCTTAGAAAAACCATCTTCATTGTAAGATGTTTCATGTTCTCAAAATACTTACTACCCTGTTTTGCTACTTGCTTCTCCAAAGACATTGACTTAATTGCCTTGCTTCCAATTAAGGCCTCATCCACGTAGTGAGCCATTTCTTTATATAGCCCATTAACCTCTTTTGAGATTACTTTGTTTTTGTAAAATAATGGTTTAAATATTAAGAAAACTATAAATCCAAAAATTACCGTTATTAGGGCAATTACAGGTGATACGTTAAACGCTAATAATGTGTATATTATTAGGTTTGATATTGTAATTAGCGACATACTTATGTAAGTCAACAGGGCTGAGCTTTTACTTACATCCGTAGTCAATACTTGATTTAAATATCCAGTTTTCTGCCTGGAAAGATGTGACCAGCTACTTTTCATGGTTGCACCAAACAATTCAATTCTTGTGTTTTTTTCGTAGGAAGTTGTTATGTGAGCAGATATTTGACTTGAAACAAAAAGTAATACTGCCTTAAATATAAATAAAGATATAACAAAAATTAGCAAAAATTTTAATGTGTAAGGTAAGTGGAAGAGAAGAAAAAACTTCTCAATGAATTGAGAAATTAAATCACCAGAACCACCATGTCCTTTGTTTACAAAAGAAAAAACAGGTATCACCGCTGTAATACCAAAACCTTCTAGTATTCCACCTATAAAACTTAAGCCGCCTAAAAGAACTATGTGCCAATAATAACCCCCATATTCTTTTTTAGCTAAAATGTACAAGTTCTTTAATGATCTAAATTTCATAGAGATATGAAATTAATAATTGTGGAACATGTTTTGCACACTGTCCTTTGTGTGTTCTACATTAGTAGCGCCTTCTTCTGACCAAAAAACTTTTTGCTCCACAATGTCGCACATAATATGACCTATTGCTATGTGAGATTCTTGTATCCTTGGAATTTCGCTTGATGGTACTACTATCGCCACATCCACAATGTCTTTCAATTTTCCTCCACCGGATCCTATAAGACCTATAACTTTTAGTCCTCGCTCTTTAGAGAACTTTGCAGCTTCTAATATATTGCCTGAATTTCCACTGGTTGTAATAGCTATGACAATATCAGAAGGGTGGTTTGCAAAAGCTTCTATTTGTCTTGAAAAAATTGTGCAATCACTACCCTCGTCATTAGTAATGGATGTTAATATAGATGTATTTGTAGTAAGAGCTAGTGCAGGAAGAGCTCTTCTACCCTTAATCTTAAACTTTGCTACCCACTCTCCAGCTATGTGCTGAGCATCTGCTGCACTTCCACCGTTCCCAATTATAAAAACTTTTCCTCCAGAAAGGAAAGAGTCAACGATAATATTACACGCCATCTCAATGCTGTCTGATTCTAATTCAGCCAACTTTATTTTTATTTCAGCGCTTTTCTTTAATTGCTCTACTATCAAATCCTTAATCATAAACAGGTCTTTTATTTTCTAGAAGTCTACTTTTCTACGAAGTTTTTTTATGATTGGTAATTCATCGTCTAGTACTTTTTTATAACCATCTCCAAATGCTTTTCTGTATCTTTGTATATTTCCAGCCATAAGTTTAAGCCCTGAAGGTTCTAGACTTGCTGACTGGTCTGAACCCCACATTGTTCTATCAAGTGTTATATGGCGCTCAACACAAACTGCGCCTAGTGCAGCTGCACATACTGACATGGTTGTTCCATGCTCATGGCCACTATACCCAATTGGCACGTCAGGAAACTCTCTCTTAAGAGTCTGAATCATAGATAGATTAAGATCTTCGTCCTTTGTAGGATATGTAGAAACACAATGCAAAATTACAAGATTATCCGTTCCAACAATTCTTACAGCTTCATGCACTTGCTCCATAGTACTTAATCCTGTCGAAAGTATTATCGGTTTACCTTTTGATCTTGTATGTCTTAGTAGTCCAGAGTCTGTCATAGATGCTGACCCTATCTTGTAGCACGGAGGATTGAATTGATCTATATCATCAACACTTTTCTCATCCCAACAAGAAGCGAAACACAATATTCCCCTACCTTCACAATATTTGAATAAATCCTTATATTCCTCAATGCTAAACTCAAGGGCATATTTCAAATCCCCATTGGTTGTGTTGTTAATATCCTGATTTAATCTCTCCACTGACTCAGAAGGTAGTACACCTCTTGCTATTGCGTTATGTATAATATTTGCTGGAACTTCTCTCGGCTTATCTAATTCTTCCTTTGAATAAACAACATCTATTGTTCTCTTCTGAAATTTTATTGCATTACACCCCGCCTCTACAGCAATATCTATTAGTAACTTAGCTGTATTAATTTTTCCATTATGATTAATACCAATTTCTCCAATAATAAACACAGGGTTATTACCACCAACCATTTGTCCTCCGAAATTAACTTCTCTCATAAACATATATATTTAATACTAATCCGTGTTAGATTACACTAATACAAGAATTACGTCAAACAGATTTATTTAAGGCTTTTTTCAGCTTTCAACTATATTAATAAAATTTCTAATGATGGAAAGACCTACCTTACCACTCTTTTCAGGGTGAAATTGACACCCATAAATGTTACCCTTCTTGACGGTTGAGCAAAACGACATTCCACCATATTTTGTAGTTGATAGAATGTTATTTTCATTTTCTGTCTCTATATAATACGAATGAACAAAATACACACTGTCCCCTTTTTCAGCACCTTCCAAAATAGTGTCATTCCAAGAACCGTCATTCAAGGACTCTAGAGAGTTCCAACCTATATGAGGTATTTTTTCCACACAGTTCTCACTATCAAACTTAATGACCTTACCAGGAATTATTCCTAGACCTTGATGTATTCCAAATTCATGACCCTCAGAAAGAAGAAGTTGTGCACCCACACAAATTCCAAGTAATGGTTTATTGTCTCTAGCTATTTCCTTTATTGTTTCCTCCAATTCACGCTCTCTCAAACCCTTCATTGCAGTAGCAAAAGCACCAACACCAGGAAGAATAACTCCGTCAGCATTTTTAATAGTATCATTGTCACTTGAAAGAATTGCATCTTTCCCAAAATTAGAAAAGACCTTCTTAATACTGTGAATATTTCCAATATCGTAGTCTACTATGACAATTCTCTTATCCTTCATATCTTACATTAATATTTTTCTCAATTAAGTGCTTTTTTATGTCGTTAATTGAATATTCCTTATAATGGAACAAAGACGATAGTGCAACTGCATCGGCTTTACCTTTTATAATAACATCTTCTACAGACAATGGACTTCCGGCACCTCCGTGCGCAATAACAGGAATCGGCGCAATAGATGAGATTTTTTCAACTATACTTGTGTCATACCCCTGCCTTGTTCCTTCTTTATCAATAGAGCTTAATAGTATTTCTCCAACACCCAGCTCTATCCCCCTTTTTGCCCAAGATATTGCATCTACACCAGTATGCTCTCTACCCCCATCTGTGTATGCTTCCCACATACCATTATTTTGTTTTTTCGCCTCAATAAATAGTACAACACACTGCGATCCAAACTCTTGCACTGCTTTGGTTAAGAAATCAGGATTATGAATTGCGTATGTGTTTATCGCCACCTTGTCAGCACCAGCACGAAGGGCATTTTTTACATCTTGAATTGACCGTATACCGCCACCAACTGTTACCGGAATAAAAACACCATCTGTAACGGATTTTAATTGGTCGAAATCAATGTTTCTTTGATACAAACTTGCAACAATATCTAGATATATTATTTCATCAGCACCATCTTTGTAATATCTGTCTATAAAAACCTTCGGGCTACCCATAACGCGAAGAGCTTCTGTCTGCATTGGTTTTACTAAGTTGACACCTTTTATATCAAGGCGTGGTATTATGCGAATATTTTTTTCGTGCATATCATAATATAAATCTACACCACAAATCAGTCTAAGAAACTACTTGTTTTAATTTCCACATACCATCTTTTTTCTCCCATAGATGTGGTAATCTGTATGCGTCAACAACTTCCCAAAATCTTTCTTCAGATATATCAAGATATTTTATAAAGTCTTGAAAATATACTGACGGAAACTCTCCATCATACCTTTTTACAAGTGCAATAGCTTCGTCTCTATCTATGTGACCAGATCTTATTTCCATCATTGCATCACGAGTTGCTCTACCCATACCAAATTTAATATACCCCAAATACCAATGGAAGCCATCTGTTTTATCATCCAAACTTGCATACTTTGAATGTGTCCCTTCTGACCTACCGTCTGGATTTACTTCAAAACCAGTATTTTTTGAGGCGTAGTAAAAATTTTCTTGCGGTACCCACTTCTTGTAATAGCTCATCCAGTGTGTCTGTATACCTGCATTTGCTAGTTCTTCATATTTTGGTGGCTGATAGAATAAAAACCTGTTTGGATTCGCCTCTTCTGCAGTTAATATTCCCAATTCTCTACCTGCTTCCAATACAGTCTCTACACCAGCACCTTTATAATGGAAGTGGTCCCAGTCATCTATAGATTCATATGATTTGAGAGCATCTTTCATAGAACCGCCATACTCAGCCTCACCATTCTCCCCTAAAAATATTAATTTAATATCAAACTTAAGAGCTATGTGAAAGGCATATGAATTCTGACCGTATGTAAACGGCTCCCATGCATCTCCTTTTACTTCGAAAGCAGTCCTTGCTAATTTACGATGAAGTACCCCATCTTGATAGCAAGACAGCACATTAAATCCAGATTGTACAAAATTATTAAAATTCTTCCAACCTATATCTGTATATATAAATGGTGCCCAAGTTACACACAGAGGGTGCATTCCGTACTTCTCTTTTAAGACGTGGGCAACATACCCACTATCTTTTCCTCCACTACCTGGAACAATAATGTCAAAACTACCATCTTTTGATCTGTGCTTATTGAGAAGTTCTACTAATTCCTGCTCCCTAGCATCCCAGTCTATTTTATTCTCTTTATATTCCGCATAATTACACGCAGAACATACTCCGTTTTCGTCAAACACTATTCTTGGACGCTGATTGGAGACAACACACTTTTTGCAAAATACCACCTCTCTTGGTAGTGCATCTAATTGCTTATCTAATATCTTCATATGTGTAATTAAAGAATACCTCCCCAATAACTAAATTATATTAACAAGTCTTCTATCTCATTTGAGATAGTGTTCTTTATAGTAGAAGAGCTGTCTTCATTTTTCTTTTCCTCCAACACCTTCTTGCCATCAATAAATATCATAATAGTATTTTCATCTGTTTCTATACGAATATCTTTTGATTTTAAGTTATCGAAACTTTGATTCTCAGACAGCTTGTTCTCAATAATCCCAGCTGCGATTGTTTCACCCGTTATTTCATGTATTAATATGAAACTCCCAGTTATATGATTTTCTACGTATGGATCAAAAGAAATATCCCTTTCGGTTCTTATTGAGACCTTACATATGTCATTAAGATTAATTGATTCTGGCGATAACTTCCTGTATGCAAAATCTTTTAGAGAAAGGGTAGATTTTATTTCCAAAACAGAACAAAACATTTGGTTTGTAGTATGTTTAATTATATATCTACCTGACATGTTTTCTTTTGCAGTATCAGAAGCAAACCAAAGCAGAGTTGCCTCAATCTTATTTGAAATAATTAGAGACTCATCCCTAGCACTGGTAAACATATCTCCTCTCGATATGTCTCTTTCTTCTTCAAGAGTTATGACAACACTATCTCCTGAAGTCGCACGGCGTAACTTATTCTTACCTGAAAATATGTCTTTTATTCGTCCTTTTTCCAGAGATGGAGATACTGTAATAAAATCACCAACCCTAACATGACCAGATTCTACTGAACCAGCATATCCTCTGAAATCTTGATGAGGTCTTAGTACACATTGAACTGGAAAGCGAAATTTTAGCGTTTCTTTTTCACTAACACTTATATTCTCTAGATATTCGTATACTGTTGGTCCGCTGTACCAATCCAATTTGTCTGATCTATTGAACACCATGTCTCCTTTTAACGCTGATATAGGAATACATTGTATGTTATTTATACCACACATTTTGCCGAATATAGTAATTTCTTTCTTAATTGATTCAAAATATGTTTTATCATATCCATGATAATCCATTTTATTCACCAAAACTGCAATATTACTCACCCCAAATATGCTTGCTATATATAAATGTCTTTTTGTTTGTTCTGTAATTCCGCCCCTAACATCAATTAGTAGTAATGCTATGTCTGCATCAGAAGCTGCGGTTGCCATATTACGAGTATATTGCACATGCCCTGGCACGTCAGCAAATACATATCTTCTATTTGAGGTAGTTAGGTATCTATATGCAACATCTATAGTAATCTTCTGTTCCTTTTCTGCAGTAAGACCATCTGTAAACAAGGAAAAGTCCAACTCTCCATCTATTTTAGATCTCTTTTCTACATTTAGAATTTGATCCTGAGGAACATTGTTCGTGTCATAAAGTAACCTACCCATAAAAGTGGATTTTCCATCGTCCACACTTCCGGCAGTCATAACACGTATCATTTCTTTACTTTTGTTTTTTTTCTCAAATAAATGCATACTAAAAGTATCCTTGTCGTTTTTTCTCTTCCATGGATGAATCAGAAGTATAGTCAATTCCTCTATTTCTGCGCTCTGAGTATTTGGCGTTCTTTACCTCCTCAATTATTTCTTCGACTGTGGTTGCGGTAGATGGTACCACCCCTGTGGACGGTGCACATCCAAGCGTCCTATATCTACATACTAAAGATTCGACTTTCTCATTTGCACCAGACATTGTAAATTCGTCAACTCTCACTTTAATACCATTTCTTTCTACTATGTCTCTACGTTCTGCAAAATATAGCGGAACCACTTCTATCTTTTCTCTCAATATATAGTTCCATATGTCTGTCTCCGTCCAATTTGATAATGGAAAAACTCTCATAGTCTCCCCAGCTCGCAATTCCGAATTGTATAAGTGCCACAATTCTGGACGTTGTTTTTTTGGGTTCCAGTCTGATCTGTTGGATCTAACTGAAAACACCCTTTCTTTTGCGCGAGATTTTTCTTCTTCTCGCCTTGCCCCACCAATAGCACCATCAAAACCGTGACTATCGATGGCTTGTAAAAGCGGTTTAGTTTTTTTATGGTAAATGTAGTAATCTGTGTTTGCATCCTCTCCTGACAAAGATTTTGCCTCTGCTGACTCTCCTTTATGTACAAATAGTTTTGCACCGACTTTATTTATATAGTAATCACGAAATTTGATCATTTCAGGGAATTTAAAGCCTGTATCAATATGAAGAAGAGGAAAAGGAATCTTACTAGGATAGAAGGCTTTTTGTGCTAATCTTAGCAGAACAGATGAATCCTTTCCTATTGAATATAGCAAAACTGGCTTTTTAAAACTTGCAAAAGCCTCTCTAATAATATATATTGCCTCCGACTCTAGCTGTGATAATGTTTTATCAAGACCCTTAGATTTCATATCTTCAGTTTTACATGATAATGTATGTGTCAAATAGTGCCTTTAAAGTGCACTAATAACACGCGTCATTATAGTAAAATACCCCACTATTGTCAATGTGCAAAAAAGAGGGTAAAATAACTCTACTAAATACTTTAAATATGTTACAACTATCAAATAATATATACAATTC
This sequence comes from uncultured Gammaproteobacteria bacterium, assembly GCA_964612105.1. Taxonomy (GTDB): domain Bacteria; phylum Patescibacteriota; class Patescibacteriia; order Magasanikbacterales; family UBA922; genus CAZTEU01. Next base: position 65,651 of record CAZTEU010000003.1, read on the forward strand.
TTGCAACAAGGCAATTTTCATTTCTGGATCCGCAAGGAGCGGAACAACCATATTGGGAAAAATAGTTAACTCTATGAAAAATGTGGAGTATGTTTTCGAACCCCCTATTCTTTTTTCCTTGTTTAGATCATATAAGAACATGGAGGAAAATGCGTGGAAGCTTCTTTATGAGACTTATTTGTTTGAAGATTTTCTTATAGATTCTCTTTCTGGAAGAAATATTAACTGCAATAGGCACGACGATAGCTCAATTTATAATGTTAAAACAGAAAAAGAGGTCGAGGAACGACATGCAAAAAGCTGGAGACGGTCGGAGCTAGAAAATCTTTCAAGGGAGAGTATAATAGCGTATAAAATGCCAGATGTTGTAGACTTTATTCCGCAATTGCAACTTTATTATCCAGGAACACGAGTGATTATACTTCTAAGACACCCTAACGATATACTGAATTCATTTGTTAACAAAGGATGGTTTACTGACGAGAGTCTAAAAAGCAAAAGTCAACTATTCTGGCCTAGTTGGGTTTTTGGTGATTATAAAATACCCCACTCTGTTAAAGAAGAGGACATCGATCAGTTTGTGTCTTCAAATGAGCTTGAACGGATAGCATACTATTATAATAGATCCTACAGCGCTATAGAGAAAATACATGGTGCTGTAATTGTTGATTATAAGGATCTTGTTAATGATACAGAAGGTGTTGTTTCAAACATATCAAAAAACTTTGGACTAGAGTTCGGAGACAAGACTCAAGAAATAATGGACTCTATTGTATCAGGACATGAAGATGTTAGTACTGATCTTTTGTCTAAATTAGACAAAAAAGAACAAGAAGATTTACTTTCTATATACGAAAAAACAAAAAAGTTTGGCTCATCTTGATAACCCTACTTTTGAAGCTAATAATTCCACAAGTGGACCTAGTGCTCTCTTTTTTTTATCTATTTGCCCAGCCCCATCAATATCCCAAATTTGAGCTAAGTCTATTGGAGCACTCTCTTTGTACAAACCTGCTATAAAATCAATGAGTTCTTTGTCATTATACTTAAAATTCTCTAACTGATATTCAATTAGTTCTGGCAACTTTTGAACTGAATTACACCTCTCCACCATCGATAGTGCTTTGTAAAAAACATCTCCAAACACTATAGCTGGCTTTTTAAGCAAAACCCCTTCCCAGGCCGCAGTACCTGTGACCGCTATCACCATCTTACTTTTTTGTATTAAATCCAAACTCGATGTTGAAGGATGAATCAATTTTACATTTGGTATTTTTTTTATCCGCTTGTAATAATCTCTAGGCCTCAACCCAATCATACAAGGGTGATCTTTGACATATAGTTTGTAGTGTATTGGAAGTGACCGGGCTATCTGTTCTATAAGCCACTGCTGGTCTGTGAAAAATGGTGCTGAGAAAGGAAATAATGCCTCAGGCTCGCTATGTAAAGCAAAATATATATATTCATCTTTTTCGCTGACCTTATTGTATAGATCTTTATACCCTCGTATGATTCTTCCTTTTCTAACAACCTTGTCCCATAACTCTACCCAAGGCTTTATTGTGGAATAATCATCCCTATCTTTATTTACGTTTCTAATGTAATCAATGTGTGACTTAAAGAACCAATATATAGATTTCCCTATTTTATCTACACGCAAGAAGCTAAAATGATGTTTTACAGAGCTAGAATCAGCAGTAAACTTGTCAATTGCTTCCGAATCTTTTAGATAATAAAAAGGTTTAGTTTGGAAAGAGTGTAAGAAGTCCTCTGCTTTCTTATAATATTCTATATTTACAGAATTATTTTTGTTGTTTTTCATTTCCTCAATTGTATCTTTTAAGTAGGTGTGCACTTTATATCTTTGACTTATTGTCTGCACATTCCCAACACGTGGCTCAAATAGTAGAAGAGTTTTTATTCCTTTTTTCTTAGCTATCTCGTACAGTAAGTAACTACCCAAATTACCAACTATTGAAAATAATATAAAATCTGGTTTTTCTTTTTCTATAAATTTAAGCACAGCCTTTGCTGTCACCTGAAATATTTTTATTAGGTCCTCATGGGAATACTCGGAAGTGTTGGAAGGGTATGCCCTACGTAGTAAATTAAATCTCAAAATGCGATCCAATAGTACATATGGCCAAAGATTAGGTAAACCATACTCTTTTTTAAAGTCCTTCAAAAACTGCAAATCAATTTCTTCATTCTTATATTTATTATAAACATCTTCCTCAAGTAAAAGATTTGTATATTCTATTTCTTTTTGCTTTGTTAGAAAATTATAACTCGACCGTGTCGTAACATACGCACAGAACTCATCTACTCCATACTGTTCCTTTAAGAGTTTGACCATCTCATGGCCCAGGAACGCGAAGCGTCTTTGAAGAAGAAAACATGCTTTCATAATATCTTAATAGTCTTTTTTTATATCATTTAGTAGATTTTTCATTGCATTATTCCATCTACTTACTTGCCACCTGTGGTTCATTTCATCCTCAGATAATCTTTCAGAGCAACTCATAGACAGATTTCTTCTTAGTTCATCACTATCTCCCAATTTTTCTATCTTATCTGCCAAATCAATATGATTGTTATCCTCAAAATACAACGCGCTAGGACCTGCAACCCAGGACAAGCCACCGCCACCCGGCAAAATCGAAGGTAGTCCAAAAGCCAGCGCGTAGGATAGTGATACGGAAGTTAGTTCAGACCTCCACCTAGCTTGAATAAAAATGTCTGCTTTTTTGTAAAACTCAAAAACCTCTTCTTTTTTAACCCATCCTGGAAATTCAACAAACCTATCTAGATCTAAATCTCTAACCATTCGTTCTATATTTTCCTTCTCAGGACCATCTCCTCCTAAAATTAGTCTGTACTTTTCCTTATTTTTTATCTCTGAAAACGCCTTTATTAGCAAGTCAAAACCTTTTCCAGGTGCCATTCTACTTGAGTAATAGAGAGTTATTGGTCTATTTTGCAATCCTTTCTCCAGGTAACTGGTATCAGTTATATTATTTTCTTTCCTTATTCTCCCATAATCTATTGGATCTCCAGTGATAAGAGGTTGATTACTTTTGTTTAGCCCAAATCTTTTATAGGCGCTTTCTAGAAACGGATTCGTATACAAAAATATATCTATACCTTTTGCAAAAGGTATCATAAGATATTTCTCAACGTACCATCTTAATTTTTCTTTTATGATAGAATAGTAGTTTTTGTTGTGAACACTAAAAAAACTGGATACATTTTTTGTCCAGCAAGACAATTCTCTGTTGAATAAAGCAGATACGGGACACAACCCACCAGTCTTCCTATAAAAACCAGCTCCGTATAAAAATATATGACCATCTACATGGAAAAAATCTGCATCTTTTTCATATTTTTTTAGAATCTTATAAATACCTTTTTGAATTCCTAATAAATGTGCGGAGTCTATTTGTTCCTCTATTAGTTTATAAGGTAAAGGCTCCTTTATATCATTCAAGTCTGAAAAGGTAGTAATGACTGATACTTCATTTCCTAGTTCACCAAGTGTTCTAATCATTAGATCAAATTCCTCAACTGACCCGCCCGAAGTGGAAAAATTTAACTTAGTAGTTATAAAAAATATTCTCATAAACTATCAAAGTCAAATATTTTTCATTTCAATTTGTTTGTTAATCCAGGGTATTACTTCATCTAAGATATCACTTAGTGAGGTTTCTGCAGTAAATCCAAGAAGGTTCTTTGCTTTGTCTGTTGCAGGTATCCTATTTTGCACATCATATGTGTAAGCTTTGTCGCTTACATATGAAAAATTTTTGTGTGGAGATATCTTTTTCCAAATTAATTCTGCTAATGTAAGCACATCTGTAGACACATCTGTCGACAAATTAAAATCCTGATTTGTAGCAGCCTCTTTTTCAACACAAAGTCTTATACCCCTGGCTAGATCACCCCCATATGTATAATGTCTAATTTGATTTCCTTTGCCCAGTATATGTAAGGGATCTTGCCCTTTAAGTATTTTTTGTACCAAGTCTGGAACAACGTGACTCATCGCCAATGTTACATTACCTGATTTTATTTCTTTGTTGGAAAGCGCTCTTTTTTCTCCAACTCCAACACAATTAAATGGTCTAACAATTGTATATGGTAACCCGTATTGTTCTTGTGCACCTTTGGCAAAATACTCACAAGATAGTTTCTGAAATCCATAGGTTGAGAGAGGAGGGGGGCATTTTAGCTGTTCCCCCTCTGGGGTTGGAAATACATCTGTACTCTCAAAGACCATAGAAGACGAGATTACATTAATCTTCTTTAATTTCTTATTTTTATACGCGTCAATAGCAACATCAAAAGTAGATGCCATTATCTTTTCATTTTCTGCCAAAAGATCATATGCAAATTCATGAAAATAAGAAATTCCACCAATCATTGCCGCGAGTGCAATCACCTGATCACAATCTGAAATAAGGTCTGACATAAGAGCCACATCCTTAGCATCTCCAACAACTAGCTTATAGTTAGGATGAGAATCATAACTTTTTTCTACTTTACCGTATTTACTATAATTATCTATTCCAACAATCTCGTGACCATTGTCTAACAACTCTTGGACTAAATATCCAGCAATAAAACCAGCCGATCCAGTAACCAATATCTTCATATTGTATATTATATAATTGAGTCTTCTTGTGTTTTGAAAATAAATCCTCTACCCCAATAATTCCAAACGTCTACAAATTGTTTGTTGGTATAACGGTATAGGTCTATATGTTTATACATATTGTGTGGTACACCAAGTATTATCACATCTGAATCTCTTAATACCTGATCAAGTGAGCAAAACTCTGGACTTTCAAAAAATGGATCATGGCACAATACATTATCAGATGACATTAGAGCAACTTTTCTTAATTTGAAAGACAAACTATCCCGAATATCATCACTCTCTGCCTTAAAGGTCATTCCTAATATTCCAATGCTTTTATTCTTGATTGACCCCCCATTATTTTTCTTTATCTGTTCTATAATGAAATTTGGCAGACCTTCGTTAACAAGCATTGCGGAGTGTCCGAGCATGAAATTATTGTTGGTGAAAGCGGACAATTGCATTGTATCTTTGAGTAAACAAGGACCAGCTGAAAATCCAGGCTTTGGAATGTTTTTTGCACGATCATAGTCTACAGTCATTATTTCATATATTTTGTGGTAATCCAAATCATATGATGAAGCACTCATAAAGAACTGGTTTGCAACAGCAAAAGTAATATATCTCCAAGCATTACAGAATAGCTTTGATAGTTCAGCCTCCATTGGTTTAGCATGAACTATTCTTGCATTTGTAATTCTTTTGAATAGTTTAGAAACGGTTTGAGTTGTTTGAGGATCAAATGCAGAAACAATCTGTGGAAGTTTTTTTATTTCTTCTAAAGCCTTACCTTCTACTATCCTTTCTGGACAGAATGAAACTCTTACTCTTTTTCCTTTATCATTAAAGTAACTTTGCAAACGTTCTGACGTGCCAGGATACACAGTGCTTCGTAGTATAAGTATTTGCTCATCATTAAAGTAAGGAAAATATTCATCCATTGTGCTTAATATCCCATGAAAATTTGGATTCAAATACTCATCTATAGGAGTTCCAATTACAGTTATTATAGCATTACTCCTAGTTATTGCACTTGGATCAGTTTCACAAAATAATTTATTATCTTCTAACACCTTATTCAAAGCATCCTCCCCACCTTCTTCCTTAAAAGGAAATACTCCAGAACTTATTTTGTCTAATACATCCTTATTTGTATCCAGTAAAACTGTCTTTACTCCAGAATTTGCAAAAGCAACCCCAAGAGGGAGTCCGATATGACCACCCCCACCTATAATACATACATCGTATTTTTCTTTTATATCATTTTGAAACATAGCTGTAATACTCTACCATAGTGATATTGACTAGTCAACAGACAAGCCAGCAAGGTATTATTGCTTAATTATCAGCAAAGAAATGTAAGATTCTTGTCAACTTATTATAAAATGAGGTAATATTTACGACAAGTTAGAATTAACTATACGATTTGCAATGTCTCTTGCTGCTTGCACCGATGTAACAATTTTACCCTCAAATACAGACCAACAACCTCTTCCATGTTCGGTAATAGCGGTAACTCTTGCATCAGTCTCTTTTGATTGTTTTAATATTGGTAAAACTGCAAACATGGAGCGTATATATTTAGACTTGGCTAAAACAGGAATATAATGACTATTTGCTTCTACCATTTCTTCAAATCTAGTAGACAAGGATGCAATATATTCACTGGACCAAGGAACACCTTCTTTTGAGTATTTTGTTTCAATTATTGAGCGGGAAACATCACCTAGAGTATAAAATCCTGTGTGTCCAAATGGCACAATTGTAACAAAGTCACCGTCCATTATAGTCACCGCTTGCTTAATATCAGTCGAGAGCTCTATTATCGGCAACTCCTTTAACCTAAACTCAAGTTCGATTGATGGAAAACCAAGCCAGTTTTTCATTAAATTTTGATTTGCATATGTTGCGTTAACAACGTAATCAAAAACTTCCTCTCTTTTTACTCCTAAATTTGAAATGGTCAAAACTTTCTTTTCTGTTCCATCTTCAAATCTAGCATTTACAACTTTTGAAGACAGGTTTAGAGCAACAGAACTCTTGCTTCCTAACATTTCTTTTGCCATTTTTTTCAGCTTGTAAATATCGTACACCGGTTCATTTGTAAGAATACATATACCTACGGTATCTCTGTTCAACATAACATCTTTTGGGTATTCAACGTTATATTGCAAAGTCATGTCATCACAAAATTTTATAAATTCATCAGGGCTAACTTTTGATCCCTCCTTTGCAACAGCGTAATATGAAGGGATGTCTTCAACTATTGCATCCTGCCACCGTGAACGAAAACTGTCTTGTGCATTAAGGCACTGTTTTACAGTCTCGCTACTTCTTGGATAGTGGAAACCATAATGGTGTCTATACTGGTTAGCATAAGTACCTTTTTTCATCACATCATCTTCTTGTTCAAAAACAACAACATTAAAGTTGTTTGATAATTCAAGAGCACAGCTCACTCCAAATATACCTGCTCCAATTATTGCAACTCTGGGTTTACTCATATATCTTCATATTTTATTTCTATATTTTCACGCATGGACTTTTCTGCATGCGCAGCTATGTTTACGATACGCGTACCCAATAAACCATTTGGGTATTCAGTTTTCTCGCCTTTTAATACTTTTACAAAGTAATCCAACTCAACCATAAGAGGCATTTCTTCTAATACTTTTATTTTTTCTTTAGTTTTATCTTTTTCAATTACAATTTCTTGTAATATCAAATCTACATAAATAATTTTATCTGAAAAATATACTGACACTTTTCGTACTTTTGGTGACATATTCCAACTAAGCCTAACCCTACCTTGCAAACCTGATGGATATTCCAAAATAGTTTCTACATCATCCTCAAAATTAGAATCTTCACGCATCTTTTCTCCTTTTGCACTAATTATATTTGGAACTTCTTCAAATAAATAATCAATTATATCAAAACCATGTAAATCAGAGTATAAAACTCCGCAATCTCTTGTAACTTTTTCTGGTGTATCGCCTAATACACACTCTACGGAATACGGTTTTGTGCTACTATTTTTTATTATTTCTTTTAATTTTATAATTGATGGATGAAATCTATAAATATGCCCTAAAAATAAAATACGCCTTTCTTTATTGGCTATTCCGTGTAATTCCAATCCATCTTCTGTAGATAATGCAATTGGTTTTTCCAAAAAAACATTAGTAAATTTTAAACATTTTTTTACCAAATCTTTGTGGGTAGACGGAGGTGTTACTATGTCTACCGCATCTACATGTTTCAACAAATCATCTGTTAGTGTATCAAAAAATTTTACTCCGACATCTTGCGCTTTTTTTTTACCTTTTTCGCTATGAATCACCACACCCACGAACTCTATACCCCCCTTATTGCTAATCTCTTGTAAATCTCTAAGATGATGTGTGCCAAAATGCCCAATTCCTACAAGAAGGATGCGTGGTTTATTTATTTTTGATAACTTCATAAATCATGTATTGGCTACGATCTTGCTGTCCATAATAAATACGAAGTAAAATTTCTGCCACAAATCCAATCATAAACAATAATACAGTTAGTATTATTAACATTGTTCCTATAAGAGGCAAAGGGGTGTCACTAAAATTTCTTATATGCACAAACTTTAAAACTATAGCACTTACAAAAGAAGCTGTTCCCAAAAAAAGCGATACAATAGACAGCGTACCAAAAAACCTAAGCGGTTTTGCAAAATAATTCAATAAAAATTTAATACTTATTAAATCAAAAAATACAAAAATCATTTCACCTATAGAATGCTTTGATTTTCCATGTTTGCGCTCACTATGTAACACAGGAACTTCCGCAATACGAGCTCCCCTATCGTGCGCAAATACTGGCATAAAAATAAACGTTTCACCAAGAAGTTGTATACCTTCCACAAACTCTCTCCTATATCCTTTTAGGGAACAGCTAAAATCATGCAAATTCACTCCAGTAATACGCGCAACAAGCCAGTTGGAAATCCTAGAAAAAATCCTACGACTAATCGAGTCGTGCCTATCTTTTCTCCAACCCACCACTGTCCCATAACCTTCTTTTAGTTTTTCAAAAATCTTGGTTATATCCTCTGGAGACATTTGCAAATCACTGTCAATTGTTATAATAAAATCACCATTGGCAATTTGAAAACCAGCATCAACTGCTGCGTTTTGCCCAAAATTTCTTGAAAACAAGACTGCTTTTATTGGTCTTAATTCTGACAAAATTTTACGAGATCCATCTTTTGAGCCGTCATCAACTGCTATAATTTCATAAGGCTCTCCTATACTATCCAAAACACGCACCAATCGACTGTGCAATTCTCGTAAATTGCCCTCTTCATTGTAAACTGGAAAAATTACAGAAATCATATATTCAAGAAATAAGTGTAAGATTAATCGGGTCAATTTTGTCTATCTCATCTGGAGATAAAAATGGAGGTCTTTGTCTACCGTAAACAGCGTATACATCGTGATCTTTAACAAATCCATTCATTAAGTCAGTTAGATAGTACTCCCCGTTTTTGTGCTTGACCATAGGATACTTAAAAATATCACTGCTAACCACCATTATGCCTGCTGCACATATATCAGATGTTGGGTTTTCTGGTTTCTCAATTACTTCTGTTATTCTTCCTTCCATGTCAATTTCTGCTATACCTGACTGTTTGGGGTCTGGGGATCTGCTACACAACCAGCTATATTCTTTGTTTATACACTCATCAATTTCTCCCTTGCTTGGTAGTTCATCTCCATATATGATTATAAACCTTTCGCCTTCCTGAAATAAGTCTTTTGCTAGCATAAGTGCAGTAGCAGTGCCTGTAAGATTTTCTTGCCTAACATATCTTATTTTTTTACCCTGATAGCAACCCCCAAGATGCGTTCTCATTTTGTCTTCCATATAGCCCACCACCATTATAACTGTGTCTACCTCGTTCGGAAGTGCATCAAAGATGTAATCAATTATCGGTTGATTCCCTATTCTTAGTAATGATTTTGGTACGTTTTGTGTTAGTGGTAGCATTCTTTTTCCTATGCCTGCTGCTAAAATGATCGCTCTCATACTAATAAGAATTCATAAAATATATGAACATATCCTACCACCAACATACTATTATGTCAATGTATTATTGGTGTTTGTTTAGGGAAGAAATTGATAAATAAATATACCATTATTACTATAAACCTCACTCAAATTAGGTAAATCATTTAAAATATCTTCTTTTAATCTTCCTTCCGACAAAACATAGTCTATCTTAAATACTGATAATTCTGTGTAGAAATCTTGTTTTAGAAATTCTACATATTGTCCTGGCAACTCAGACAAACGCTTGTCTAGTTTGAGATCTGGGAAGCCTAAGGTTCTCTGCAACTGATATTGAAGAGAGCTAGATGCCTCATCCCTATTTTCTTCTATATATCTATTAATATCGGCCCCATCAACACCACGAATGCGGAGTAGTGACAAGTATCTGTGATAGAAATCATCAGGATTAGTTAATACTGATTGATTCTCAGTAGAATAATAAGAATTACAATGAGTAAATGCGGGTATTAAGTTGCTCCACCTATCCCCGCCCAAATCAGTGGAGAGTACTGCGCACTCTTTTTCAACACTGTTAAAGAAACTAAAGATCTCTGTGTGTGATTGCAATCTAGAAAATTCGGAATATCTATTACTGTATGCACTCATTTGCTGATAAACAGCAAGAAAAGAGGAAGTGGCTAATACCAAGAGAACTATGGTTAGTGTTATTTTCTTAAACTTTTCATAATATATGTTACGCATTATTAGCATTATTGAAATATAAGAAAAAGGAATAGTATAGAACACATAGTGATAGTACCAAACCTCCACACCTGTAATTATCTGCTGATTATAAACAATAATACTACTTAACAACAACACTAATGAAACCCACCACCAGTATGGAAATGGTTTTTTTATTATTTTTGCATAATATCCATATATTGAGGAAAGCGTGAAAAACAACAACGAAGCGACAACAAATTTATTTATATGAGGGGTACGCGTAAAAAACATACCTATTCTCGCGGCTGCTTCAGGGTACCATTCTATTTTAGACGCTTGAATATTATTAATCCAATATCCTAATGAAAACATTATTCCCAAAAATAGGATCAATAGATAATTCAAAATTAGATTCCAATCTTTATTTAATAAAGCTCTTAAACTAAACAATCCCAAAACAACAAAAGCTAGTGTCCAACTAAAGACATAGCTTGCCATCATTATTGCAAGTGAAGCTCCAGATAGTAACACCCACCTCTTTTTCTTATTATGTAGGTTAATTCTATTTAAGCAATATAAAAAGAAAAAAAGTAAAATAGCTCCAGAGACAGGATTTACTGGTCGTGTCCAAATTAAAAAACCTTGTGGAGACGAAACCCCCTTAATATATGAAATGATTGAACCGTAATCAACCAAATCAAAACCAAAAACAATCAGTATTCCTGATGTCACTGCGAATATAACATTAAGAGCTCCTTCTCTTTTATTTTTTACTTTTACCAAATCATAAAAAAAGATATAAATAGCAAAAAAAAGCAATAGAGGGAAAATAAATTTACCTATTAAAATTGAGGTAACCAGTGATATACCAAAAAAAACCGGTATTGTGTACATCTTAAACAAAGTAGAAGGTAGTAGAGGAATTTTATCCTTATACTCAAAAAAAGGCATTGAAGCTACTTTTGTATGACCATCTAAAACTTCTTGCATAATAGCGATATACGCATCCTCGTTTGGTGTAGCAAGCATGTGAATCCCTCTATAATTATCACCAAGACTATATATGAAGAAAAATTGAGGAAGTATACAAACAAGACCAACAAAAAAAGATGTAATTATCCCAACCTTATGCTTTTTTATATAACTACTCATTTACCTGTGTTTTAGTAACCAAAACGTGAAAACTATTAAAATATAGAGGTCTTAATATAATATAATAAATGGGTAGTAGTATTTTTGAAAATAATTTATATTTTTTTGATATTTTATCAGCCCTAATATCTATCAGATTAAAACCACAACTTTTAAGAAGCTGCTTCACTTCTTTATATGTGTAGTAGTGCATTGTTAACAATTTCTGACGACCTGCTTCACCATCATCCTTTTGTTTTCCAAGCAATTTTAACACTCTCTCAGACCATGTTCGTGGCATCCAATTTATAAAATATGTGTGATAGTGATAATCATATACACCAAATCTATTATGAAAGCTTATGTATGCTTTTGCATTTGGCATTAATACACGATAGATTTCTCTGCATACCATTTCTGGATTCTCCACATGTTCAGTAATTTCAGAAGCATTCGCAAAAGAAAATATATTATTTTCATAAGGCAATTCTTCTGCTCTTCCCTCAACAACTGACACTTTTAGGTCTTCCTCAACTATGCGTTCGTTTATTTTTTCAATATAACTAGGATTTATTTCAACTCCAAAAACCTCAAATCCCTTTTTGCTCATTTCACACAAAAAAACACCTTTTCCAGCCCCCACATCAAGTATTCTGTCTCCTGGAACAATAAATCCTGAACAATATTCGTAATGATTCATAAAAAAACTATGAAAGCCATTCTTTGAAATCACCCAAGAATTGTTCTACGACTTGATCAGTTTTATAATGTTTCATCATTTCTGGGAAAAACTTTGGAGGGACTGTAACTATATGAGCCCCAGCAACACCAGCATCACGAATATCAATTACACCTCTTATGCTACCTACAATTATCTCGCAATCTAATCCAGCATCGTCTATAGCCTTCCTTACTGTTTTAGTAACCTCAAAAGGATCGAAGTCACTCTTATCTACAACTCTATTTTCAAGCATCGCCTCTCTTTGGTCTTTCATTGTTTCTTGTATGCCCCCATCACTTATTCTCCCCCAAAATATGCTGACGTACTTTGCCCCAGCATGTGCAGCCATAATTGCCTGCATTGGTGTCATGCACGCTGTGCAATTTACAGATATACCCATTTCTTTAAGTCTTGCGATAGTTTCTAGCTCAGCCCACCCTACTTGAATCTTAATGCTTATTTGTGGATAATTAAATAACTTTACAAACTCTTGCGCCTGTCTCAATATTTCATCTTTATCAGTTGAAAATACTTCAACACTAAGATGGGCACCGGGTTTGTGCTGATTGATAAGTGCTATTATTTTTTTAATGTGTTCTTCAAAAGAGGATTTTGGCTCTTTTGAAAGCAAAGATGGATTAGTTGTAACACCGCTAGCAAAACCTTTTTTAAGACCAGGTTCAATATCAGACAGACTTGCAGAATCAATAAATATTTTCATACACTTTTTAAAAAATATATGTTCATAATATCAAAATAAATGAGGTCTTGTCAAAGACACTAACCAATAATTCCAAATACCTCAAATAATGAGTAGACCCTATAATCACTATCTACTTGTTGATTATATTCAGTATTTATTATAATTGATTTGCATCCAACAGCTTTTGCAGCACCTACATCTGATATTGTATCACCTAAAAAAAATGAAGATTTTATATCTATGTCCCACTTATCCATAGCTTCTTCAAGCATGCCTGGTTTTGGTTTTTTACAATTACACATGTCCTTTCTGCCATGAGGGCAGACAAATATATCATCGAATGGAATTTTTCTAACCTCTGACATTATGAGTTCATGATCCTCTTTTGAAAGAAGGCCGTATGAAATGTCTGGTTGATTTGTAACTAATATACATAGAAACCCCCTTTTTTTTAAATCTTTTACAAAGTCTAACACACCTTCTTTGGGTTTAAACTCCGTGTAAGAATATGGGGCAGTGTAGCGAACCTTTTTTTTAAGCACAAAAAAATCGTCTCCACGATCTATTACGTCATTTACTATACCATCTCTATCAAGAAATATGGCTGGTTTTTTTATACTCATGTATTCTTTCTTTAAGTCCAAATACAACTAAGTGATTTAGCACAACATGCATACCCTCTACTAGTGGAGTTGAGTTAGCAGGAACAACCACACCCACATCAACCATATTCTTCATTGGACCCCCATCAAAACCAGAGAACCCTATTGTCTTTCCTCCACGATCCTTTATATATTGAAGCCCTTTAAGCAAGTTTTGTGACCACTGACCAGCAACATCATTTCCACTTCCTCCATGAACACTGAAAGCAATTCCCACACTCCCTTTTTCGTAATATGTAGCTAGTTGGTTTGTATAAATATTTTCCCAACCCCAATCATTAACCAAAGCGCTTACAAGTGGTATATTATCAACAAGAGCAATGGCTTTTATTCCGCGATCTTCTGGTTTTTCACAGATTGTTTTTGCTAAATCAGCAGCTAGGTGAGTTGCGGTCGATGCTGACCCCCCATTTCCCATTATAAATACGTAATTGTTGTTTTTCCATGCTTCAAATAAAACATCTACAGCTTCATCTAATTGTCTACAATAATCCGCTGCTATCATGGATGTAACCCCTGAAACCTTCATTAAAAATGAGTTTGCAAATGATTCATTTTGTGATTGAAACATACTAATTATATTTTACTAAAGATTGTATATTATCATGTCTTAACCTATCTCTCCCAGACATTAATTCCATTTCCACAACGAAAGAAATACCTAGAATATCAATTCCATTCCTTTTTATCAATTTTTCAACAGCAGACATTGTTCCGCCGGTTGCGAGAATATCATCTACTATAACAACTTTTTTATCTTCATATAAATAGTCGGTACCTATCTCAATTACATTGGAAGCGTACTCATAACTATACTCTTCTTTATCTGTAGGAGGTGGTAGCTTTCCTTTCTTCCTAACCATTGCAACACCCGCACCAAGCTCGTATGCTAAAGCTGATGCAATAACAAAACCTCTCGCCTCAACACCAACAATTATATCAATTGGCTGTCCACGATAAGGCTCAGCCATTTTCTTTATCATCTCAGAAAAAGCAACTGAATCAGCCAATAAGGGTGATATATCATAACAGTCTATACCAGGTCTGGGCCAATCCTCTATTATTTTAATTTTTGACTTTAAATCACTTACCATAATATATATAGGTAGAAACACTCTAGCAAAATATCTATCTAGTGTCAAACCTCAATTACATGTATTTTTTACCTATCATTTCCTTCCTGTACCAAAGTACTTTAAACCAGCCTCTTTTATTATTAATTCTTTACTTTTAAGAAAATTCCTAGTATCAAAAAAAACAAACGGCTCATGCATCACACTTTTGAGAGTAGAAAAATCTATTGACTCAAATTCAGGCCATGCTGTCACTAACATTAGTGCATCACAATCTTTAGCCATCTCAATAGCACTCGTAGATAAATCTTGTCCCGTCTCCTCATGAAAAACTTTTCTGTCTGCCATCGGATCAAAAGCAGAAATACTAGCACCCAAACTGATTAGTTCAGTAATAATTTCCATAGATAGTGAGCGACGGAGTGTTGAAGTTCCAGGTTTGTAAGTAATTCCAAGCACTCCTATTTTAGAGTTATTTATTGGCTTCTGAATCATTTTTTCTATTTTTTTTATTACATCCTTCCTTCTACCTTCATTAGTAGCTAGCACACCGTTTACAACTTTAATTTCAATTTCATTTTCATTTGCCATATTAGACAAGGTTTTCAAGTCCCTCATAAGTGTTCCTCCTGAGAAACCCAAACTAGAATCAAGATAGGCCTCTCTTCCTATTCTTGCATCACTTCTTAGAGCTTCTGCAACCTCAGTGACATCTGCTCCAACTTTTTCACACACGTCAGATATGTTATATATGAATGACAAAGAAGTGGCTAGAAATGCGTTTAGTGCATGCTTTATCATTTCAGCAGAAGCTATTTTTACAATATGACGCGCACCTCCTATACCATCAAACAATTCAGTCATCTTTTCTTCAGCTCTTTTAGAGTTAACACCAAACACAACTCGTTCTGGATTGGAGAAACACTCCATAGCATTTCCAAGACGAAGATTTTCTGGAGTGTATGCAGGTTCACATAGACTATCTGGATTGCTCTTTTTTATTTCATGAAATAGTTTTTCAGTTGTACCTACAGGCACCTGACTTGTGACAACAAACAGTGCATCTCTTTTAATATAAGTTGAAATTTCTTTTGTTATCTCAAACAATACCGAAACATCGGGTTCGTCGTTCTCATCTACAGGTGTATCAACAGCAAGAACAACAACATCACTCCCCTCTAAATCTTTGTATTGTGTGGACCACCTTAACAAACCATTTTCTGTTTGCTCTCTTATAATCTCCTCAAGACCCGGCTCTTTTAGTGGAGGTATTCCTTTTTTCAAATTGTTTATCGTATCTACGTTTGTGTCTATACCTATAACTTCATGGCCCAGGTTAGCCAATCCAGCAGACACGACTTCACCCAAGTGCCACAATCCAACAACAGAAACACGCATATATTTTATTTAATTATTTCTAGTGTGTTATTTCTTTTGCAAAATATGTTGCTTGCGTAGACTATCATAAGTTGCATGTAAGTATTTTTTTACATCTTCAAACTGTTTTATCCAATCTATATAATATTTAACTGATCCACGCAATGCCACTTTCGGAGACCATCCAATACTTTTTATCTTATCAATATTCATTATTGAATGCCTGCAATCCCCTACCCTATATCTGTTTTCCAAAGATGGGTTAAATTCTATCCCTATATTCATGGCAACTTCTTTGGCCAAATCAATCACTTTTGTACCTTTTCCACTACCTATATTGAATACTTCGAAATTTATTAAATCCTCCTCTAAAATCTTTAAATGAGCTTCTGCAACATCTCTTACATCAACGAAATCACGAAGTTGTTGTGCATCTTCATTCATTTCAATAGCTTCACCATTCAATGCAAATACTGAGAAGGCTCTTAGTGCACCTGAGTAAAAATGTCTGAATGATTGCCTAGCCCCAAGAACGATACTATATCTTAAAACAACACTGGGTATCCCGTAACGCTTTCCTAAATTTAGAATCAGGTTTTCACTTGCAAGTTTTGATATTCCATATGGAGTTTGTGGATTTAAAAGATCATCCTCTTTTTCTTCCACTGGCTCCATTATACTGTGACACTTATTACATTTATGCTCCCAAAAATGATTAGACAAATCCTCTTCTAATCTAAAGTCAGGATAAATTATTCCATGTGTTCTGCACTTGTACTTTCCTACACCATACACTGATTGTGAGGATGCGGTAATTATTTTTTTAATATTTATATTATCCTCTACTATTAATTCAAACAATAATCCAATACTTTCTACATTGGTTCTTATATACTTAGCAAAATCTAAATGATAATCCATATAAGAAGCAAGGTGTATCACAGCATCCACACCCTCAAGCGCTTTTTTCCAGTCACTCTTCTTTGATACATCACCACGAACAAATTCGGCACGACTATTAACCCATGCTGGGGTTTCCCCATTGTGGGTTGGGGGCTCTAGTGAGTCTAAAATTCTTACATCATAGCCTGCATTTATCATTACATCAACAACGTGAGAGCCAATAAAACCCGCACCTCCTGTAACAAGTATTTTTTTAAATTTGTGATTCATCTGTTTTTTTATATGCGCTCTCAACAATGTTGAGTACAGCCAATCCATCCTTTCCACAGGGTGAAGGATCTCTTTCTTTTTCTATAGAAGTAACAAACTCATCAAGCTCTCTTAGTAGAGAATTATCGGCATTTGAATCACACTCTATAGTTTCTTCACTTACCTCTCCACTTTCTCCTCTTAACCCGACGGTAAGCAACTCTTTTCCACCATATTTTCTTCCAGCCCCATTCACAATACAATACCCTTTAGTTCCATATATTTCCAAAAAGAATATTGGCTTCCATTGAATAATACTAACATTTAATGAGGCTATCTGTTGATTGTTGTTCTTTAGAAGCAAAAAGGCGCTTTCTTCCACTTCCGTATTCCAATATATAGAGTTCATAGAACTACTAACACCATACAAATCTGAGTTATCAAGAAACCAGTTTGCTAAATCAATTACATGAACACCTTGATCCATCAGCGCTCCCCCTCCCGATATCTCCTTATTCATTCGCCACTCCTTATCATAGTTTGATCTTCCTGCATGACCGTGACGTATTCTCATAAAACACAGCTTTCCTATGTCCTGACTATCTAGAACTTTTTTTGCACGGGATATTGCATCAAAAAATCTATAGTTATACCCAATCATGAAGCGTAGATTTTTTTCATTTGCAATATGCACAAGTTCCTTCATCTGAGCAGAATTACATGATCCAGGTTTTTCTGTTAATACGTGCTTGTTTGAAAGAAGAGCCTTTTTTGTGTAGTCAAATAAATACGAGTGTGGAGTAACAATAACAACTCCATCAATATCACAAGCTCCAAAAATGTTATCACTCTGGGAGCTTACAAATTTAGCATTATACTTGTTGGCAAGATCTTCTCCAGAATTTTTGTCTATATCAACAACACAAACTAATTCTGTATTACTATTTTCACTAATTATTTTGGCCCAGCGCGTACCCATTCTTCCTGCACCCACTAAACAGATTTTTGTTGGGTTTGGTTTACCACTCATATCCTCTGTCGTTTGGTTTTATTCTTCTGGGTGTATAAATATCCTTAGACTCCATAATTTCACTCTTGTGTCTTTCTATTATTTCCTCACTATCCCATCTTGCAGCAAATAACTTACCTGTTATACCGTCTGACTCATTTGAACAAAGAAACATAACAAATTCTGATGCTCTTTCTGGCCCAAAAGTCTCTGATACCCCAGCTATCTGATCCATTGCTTGTCTATATTTCTCTTTCCCAACCCTATCTTCTCCTGCTTTTATTAAGTCTCTTACAAAACCTGAGTTTACTAGTCCTGGATATATTGCATTCACCATAATGTTGTCATCAGACAACTCTTCAGAAAGAGACTCATTTAATCTTAAGACAGCTCCTTTTGAGCAGACATACGATGTAAATCCAGACATTGGACCTTCTCCCCCACCCGCAAAAAGAATAATTCTTGGGCTTTCCGATTTTCTCAATAAATTAATAGCATATTTCACAGAAATAACAGTCCCAAACAAATTAACCTCGATTGCCTTCATCCAATTTTCAGGATCTATTTGCTCTACTAATCCTATTTCTCCATATATCCCAGCTGCCGTAACTAATATATCAAGTTTTCCAAAATTGTCTTGCACATAATTAAATAAACCTTGCATCTGTTCTGGGATCGCTACGTCAGCCTTATATGTTGTAACACTTCCTTCTGGATATTTTTTTTTAATTTCTTCTAGTTTATCCTCAGACCTACCACAAGCAATAACCTTACACCCTTCAGAAATAAAAGACTCCGCAATTTTACCACCAATAACGCCGGTCGCTCCCGTAATAACAGCTATTTTATTATTTAGCTTCATATTGTATTAAAACCTCTGGGTCTATGTAGTAGTACCTGAGTACCACCAGCATCAACCCTATACTTCATTTCTCTACAGCCATAATTACTAAAAATTTTCCTTACAGCGGTTTGTGACCCATCTCTGCAATATACTAAGAAGAACCCTCCACCACCCGCTCCAACAATTTTTCCACCAATAGCACCGGCGAGCCGAATCTTTGAGTAAATATCATCGAATAGTGGATTGCTCATTTTATCAGACATCTTTTTCTTTAATACCCAATGCTCATGTAACAAATCTCCAAACGAATCTAGCTCATTACTTTCAAAAGCATTCAGTATGTTTCTGCCAATTTTCTTTGTCTGATGTTTCAAGTCTATTGAAACCTCATTATTAGATTTTAAATCCTGCTGTTGTTCTGCAAGAACAGACACACTAGATCTCTGAACACCAGTGTAAAAAAGTAGTGTATTCCTTTCAAACTCCTCTTGTGATGAACGCGAAACTCTTGCAGGGCTAACTTTTACAAATCCATTTTTATCAATATCCAGGATACAGAAATTACCAAAAGCTGCCAAGTAAAAATCTTGTTTTCCATCTGGTAATCCCAAATCTTCTGTAGCAATTGAAAAAGCTTCTTCGGCTATCTGTTGCCTTGATACATTTTCACCTTTAATTGTATGAAGTCCATTTAGTAACCCAACAAGATAACTAGCAGAACTACCAAGTCCAGTTCCTTGGGATATATCTGCCATAGAAGAAATCTCTATCATCTTCACTAAACCAGTCCTTTGAAGCGCAGCGCGTGCGATTTTGTGTTTTAGGTCTGAAATTCTACCCACCTCTTCGCTTTCGCTATATTTAAGACGAATTTTGTCATCCCCGGGAGGTCTATTTATCCCTACATACATGTATAGATTTACTGTTACTGAAAAAATAAAACCACCATGTTGCTCATAATACGCTGGCAAGTCTGTAGATCCACCACCAAGTGGAATTCTAAACGGTGTCCTTGTTAGTATCATATTTGTTTTTTAGAGAGAATTTGCTCTATCCTACTTACATCTTCTGGAGTTGTAAAGCTCCCAACCTTATTATCTGTTATTACAGAAAAAACAACATTATCTTGCACATAGGAATCAAGCATATCAGTAAGATGATATTCATCATTCACACCCTTATCTGCAATATACTCAAATATATTATCTTTCAAAACCATAACTCCATCTGATATTAAAGTTTTTCCACTTATTTTAGGTTTTTCGAATATTTTCTTTATCCTTAAATCTTTATCCAAAGAAACAACTCCATGCTTCCAAGGGTCACTCACCTCCCAGCAAAGTATACTAGATTCGTGCTCTAAGCATGCGCGTATGTCTTCTTTGTCTACAATTTCGTCTCCATAGATAAACAAAAATCTTTTGTTTTTTATATGTTTACTAGCAGAAAGAAAACTGTGGGCAGTTCCTTTTTCTGAGCCCTGCGCGTATATTATTTTTTTTCCGAAAAAAGAGTCTCCGCAATGATTCTTAATAACATCAGCAAGATAATCTACTACAAGAATTACTTCGTCTACACTCTCTGGTAAAGCCTGAAAGGTGTGGTCTAAAACTGATTTTCCTAAAATTTTAATAAGTGGTTTTGGTGTCGTTTTAGTAAGTGGGAGCATCCTTACTCCCCGACCTGCCGCCAAGATTACAGCCTGCATATATATTAGTATCCTCTATCTGTATTAATTACTTTTTTGATTACGTATGGTCTTTTATTTCCACCCTCAAAATACACTCTGAGAATCAGTTCTGCTAAAAATCCTAGCATGAAGAAAATCATTCCAGCAAGCACAAAAAATACAGCTAATATTGGAAGTGGAGTTTGTCCTAGATTCCTTAGAGATACAACCTTAAGATAAATTGAAACTATCCCTGCTATACTTCCAAGGAAAATTGAGAAAACACCTACACCACCAAAAAAAACAAGCGGGCGACCTGTCATATTAACTATAAATTTTATTGTTAACAAATCAAAAATGTCCTTCACAGCTTTCATAAAATAGTGTTTTGAAACACCAAACTGTCTTGCGTGGTGCTTTACGGGTATTTCTGCAACTCTTGCACCTCGTCCATATAAATATGCTGGAAGGAATACATGCATTTCACCGTACAGATGGACCTGCTGTATTATATCTCTTCTATAAGCCTTCAGAGCACAGGCAGAGTCATTTAAATACAGACCACTTACCTTTCCAGTTAGCCAATTTGCTAGTTTAGATAGAATTCTACGCCCAAAAGAGTCTTTCCTGCTTTTTCTCCACCCAGAAACCACATCAAATCCCTCGTCTATTTTCTTTATGAGTTCTGGAATATCTTCTGGATCGTTCTGTAAATCTCCATCCATAGTTATTATTATATCGCCTTGAGCATGATGTATTCCAGCATCTAGAGCTGAAGTTTGACCAAAATCCATTGATAACATAATTATGGTTATGTTTTTTAAGGATTCAAGTTTTTTTACAGTATTATCCGTAGACCCATCATCAACAAAAATTACCTCATAAGACTGGTGTAAATTATGCATGACTGAGGTAATTTTCCCATGAAGAATCTGCACATTTTCCTCCTCATTGTATACTGGAATAACTATAGAAATCATAATATATCTATCATTTCAGCTTATTTTCGTGTAAAATAAGCAATTTCTTAACATTCGACACAGCAATTATAACAATAAGACACGATATGTCAACACTGTCGACTAACTGTTAATTTGTCCTTTTTTCACTCCAAAGCATATGAGACTTATGCCCAATGGAGTATATATACGCTTTTCTACCCTTAATATAACTTTTAGCAAACTACTTACCAGACCAGAAGAGCCATCTCCTATTGGATACGATTTGCGCAAGAATTTGCTGTATAACCAGCATACTGGAATTAGTGAAAAGGCAAAATATCTAATTTTTTTAATTTCAATATTACCTGAGCACTCAGCTAATTCTGCAAGAGACCTCCTTGAGTATCTCCTAAAATGCCCTAGCGACTCATCGTGCATACCAAACAACGAAGGCATTGCGGGGACAGCGGTAATTATTATTCCTCCAGGTCTAACAAGTGAGGAAAGTTTGGACATTGCATTCTTATCATCTTCTATATGCTCTAACACATCTGTAGTTATTACACAGTCAAATTTTTGATTAGGACTATAAGACTCTATTGAGTCTACAAAAAAGACATTATTTTCTTTATCATTCATTTTTTTTGCCTTCTCCTTCGCAAGACATATATATTCTTCAGACGGGTCTATTCCTGTTACGGTGTGCCCAAATTTTGACAAAAGAAATGATAAATCACCTGCCCCGCACCCAGCATTTAATATACTCATTCTCCTGTCCCTTAATAAGTCTAATATTAGGTCATATTTTATCTGCGCATAAAAATCATTGTCTCGACTCTTTAGATCATCGTACTGATATTGATTGAAGTAACTCATATTCTATTAATTTACCAGTATGTATAAAACAATATTTGTAACACAACAGACTGAAACCAAAGCAATGACAAGAATAAGCCTAACTGCCTACTAGATAAGCTTTTAACCATTCTTGCAATTGGGAATAAGAAAAATGGAATAACGAACATCCACAATCTCATTAATTCACCTTGAAAAACACCTATTAACAAAAGAAATAACAAGAATACGAAACCAGTGTTTATTATACTTCCTCTGTCAGAATAAAATAGTTTTAACTTACTAAAAAATAGTACTGTTGTTGCAATACCTATTGATACAAAAAAATCAACAATATTTATTGAAAAATAAGTAAAATATATTTTTAGAGATTCAAAATTGCTTTGTACTGCCCCTTGGTTACCGGCTAGAGAAGACTGAAAATTCTCTATTATTGAAAATCCAGACCACAGATATAGAAAAACATAAAATAATATAAAAACAGCCACAGTTGTGAAAACTCTTTTAATGAGCTCTTCCTTTTTAACATCTTTATTTTGGTAATACAAATAAATAAAATACAAAAATACGGGCGCAAGTAGTAGGAATAAGAAATTTGAGAATAGAGATAGTGCTGCAGATAATCCAGCCAGACCAGAGAGTACGGTAGACTTATTCCACCCAGCAGTAGCCAGATAAATAGTCACCCAAACCAATAGCATAAATACAGGCTCCATTGATGTGGCGCTCATTAAGACCATACTCGGAATGAAAATAAAAACCTGCAATGTCCGCCTTACGGTTTCTTCGCTAAAGTATTCTTTTAACAAAAAATACAATGGCCATATTGTTAGACCCCCCAGTATTATTACAAATATGGACATACTAAGATAGTTGTAACCAAATATTTTATATGGTAAATACAGAAAAAGAGTATATCCTGGAGGATGTGTTATTGTGTGTTCTGCCAATTCAGGAAGTAAATCTATGTAACTCCCTAAGAAACCTTTAGTTGATTCTATTTGTAACACGTTACCACTGTACTCCCAATGAGTCCTAGTAAATGGATCGATCAGGCTGTCCACTCCCGAGCGGATACTAGCAACCCCAATTGATGAAAGAGTAAAAAAAGTGAACAACACAAGAAGAAAGTGTTGCCTCCTAAGTTTTTCAACTTTATCTCTATATTTTAAGAAAAGGAAGAATAGTGTACAAGTAGCAATAAAACAAATTATATTATTTGCTTTTGGAGACGCTAACGCATAAAAAATAACCCTATCTGCAATATATCCTGTGTATTTAAGTGATATAAACACTTTCACAGCTATAACAACTGCAATAGAAAGCATAGCTACAATACCCATTCTTCTAAAGAATATTTCTTTTTTAGAAAATAAATAATAAAAAAGAAGAAATACCAAAAAAAATACAAATGCTACTGTTGTACCTTGTGCGAAAGTGTCTGCTTTTAGAATAATCGCATCCAAAGTATTTTGTTCAAAATACTTAGAGAGATTTTCCATGATGTAACTGTACAACATATATTTAGACTATTGCTACTAGTATGAGCTTAGCCCTTTCATTCCAAGAATACTTTTTAACTTCTCGTTTTGCTGTTTCACCAATATTTTTTCTATGCTCAGGTGAAAGTGATAATGCCTTATCAATAACACTTGCAAGATCTTTATAATCGTCTGGCTTGCAGAACAAAGCTGTTTCTTCATTAAGAACTTCTTTTAGTGCAGGAACATCTGTAGATATAATTAATGTTCCAGACGCCATGTATTCAAATAATTTTAATGGAGATGTATAGCGTGAACCTATTTTTGTTTTTGCACTGTTTGGCAACACAAGAAAATCTGAACTAACCAGCCAATGAGGTATTTCGCTATAAGGTCTGCGTCCAACAATATGAATATTTTCTTGTGAAAATTCCTTTCTATACTTCTTAACATCTTCGTCTGTTCCTCCGACAAAATATGCATGAATATCAGATGGAAGAGACTGTACGGCTTTTGCAAAGTCTCTTGCACCTTTCCAACCATAAAGGTGGCCACTGTATAAAACTATTTTTTGATCCTTTGGTAGATTTAGCACCTCTCTAGATTCATTTTGAGATAACTTCTCATTAAATAGCTCCATGTTAACCCCATCACGAGCTACACTTATTTTTTTATCTTCAATTCCAAGTTTTATTATGTCTTCTCTTATAGCATCACTTATTGTAATGAGTTTTTTACTTCTCTTCCAAGCATACTTATGCATCCACAACCCACTTTCTGGAATTGTATGCACCTCATACTGAACATTTTTTCTTATAAACGACACTAGTATGGCTATTAATGCATCACGAGTGTAATAGAAAGTTGCCTTTTTAATTACTACATAGAACAGTATGTGTAAAGCAAAACTTATTCTCTGTAGCCAGAACGACATTGCTTTACCAATAGGAAGAAATAATAAATCTATACAAATCTTTCTCTTTATTGAAAAAGATTTTTCCTTTATTCCATAAAACTGGAAAGGTTCTTTTTTTATTGGGTTCACCCTTCGTGGAATAACCAGAGAGACACTAACACCCTGTTTTGCAAAAGCATCACACATATTCATTATCTGAATACCATGTGCTTTTTCTGTAGGTATTCGCGCATTTGCTATGTACATCAGAGTCTTTCTCTCCATATTATTTCTTTAGTATGAAAAATAATCCTAATGCAAATCTGTCCTTTTCTATTCCTGGTTTAATCTTGTAAATAATCCAATCAAGTGCTCTTACAACAGGTAGTTTTAGGATAATAATTACACGAGGTAATATTGGCTCTAAACGAAAAAGTGCAGCTGAGAAAGGACCTTTTCCAATTGTTATTATTTTAGCTGAACTAAAATCAGCCTCTTTGGAAATTCTTTCTAATGATTCTTTAGTGAATCTCCAATAGTCATGTGGATCCGGATGATACCCCACAAGAAAAGGCACAGAACCAATAACCTCTCCCCCAGGTTTCAACACACGCTTTGTCTCTTTTAGGACATGTCTAAAATCATAAATATGTTCTAGTACATTAAACAGAAGAACAGTATCTAATGAATTGTTTTGTACAGGCAATTGGTCATTTTCTAGATCGATATTTGTACCCTCTTCTGATTTATCAAAACCAAGATCTAGTGCTTTTATTTTTACACCTTCTTTTTTCTTAAAAAAACGATGGTAGCTTGCTAAGTTTACTCCACTCCCAACATCAAAAACCTCTCCTTTGAGGGAGTAATTTGAACAAACCTTGTTCATCAGTATTCTATAACTGTCTTTTCCTCGTAAAATCTCTTTTAGTGTAACCCACATATTATTAAGAAATATCAAAAGAATTATACCATAATACAAAAGTAACTACCGCCCAAACTGTATTTAAATGATAACCTTTTCCAGATTTATGCTCCTCCCACAATTTTATTATATTTTCCTGATCTAAATATTTCATTGCTGGACTGTCTGACAATAATATTTCTTCTACAGGTTGTTTAAAATCATCTCTCATCCATTTTGCCATTGGACTAAACCAGCCACGCTTTGGTTGATATCTCATGTGTTTAGGTAAATAGTCTTTTATTGCATTACCCCATATATCTTTTCCTTGAAATGAACTTGGTTTATTAAATGAAAGATGCATCATCCACTTTGTTGGAATTTGAGCAGAAAAATTTACCAGATCCTCATCCAAAATTGGCACCCTTTGCTCCAAACCGAATGACATGGTCATTGCGTCTGTACGAAATAGTGATTCATCAATCAACCAGCTTTGCCTATCCACCTGCATAAATTTTTTTACAAAGTCGTCGTCCTGAGTACTTTTTACATTTGCAAAATATTCTTCCTTGAAATGACCTCTCAGTAAACCTTTTTTAACAATGTCTTTATTCAACAATGCAGAAACCTTTTCCTGAGACTGAGATAATAAAGCTAGAACTCTATCTAAATCATTATCAATACTTATTTTATTAACTAGTTGCTCATTCCCAGTTTTATTTAAAGCATATTCAAAGGTTTTTCTTATCAGACCTGGAATTTTCTTATATTTACTAAGAAGAAAGCTGTAATAATACCTAGGATACCCACCAAACAGCTCATCTCCTCCATCTCCCCCTAAAACCACCGCAACAGACCTTTTTGCCTCCTTGGAGAGTAAATGCTGTGCAATCGCTGTAGGGTTGAAATTTGGCTCTCCTAGGTGCCTAATTACACTAGGTAGAGCCTCTAATGCTGATTCTGGGCTCATTGTAACCTCATTATGCTCCGTACCATAATATTCCGCTGTTTTTTTGGCTAGAACAGCATCTGTATTGAACTTCTCATTATGCTCTTTGTTTACATCAAATTTAATGGAATATGTCTTTGAGGGCTTATTGTGAAGCTTGGATGTGGCCCCAAGTACTGCTGTAGAGTCCATACCTCCACTTAGAAACACTCCAACAGGTCTATCTGATACTAGTTGCCTACTAACTGACTTATCGAATATATTCCTTAATTTCTCTTTTGTGTCATTATATGAAAGTTTAGTGTCAATCAGAGATGGCTCTTTCCAGTATTTTTTAATTTCAGTATCTCCATTTTTCCCCACCCTCATTAGGTGGCCGGCTGGAAGTTTCTTTATATCCTCAAACATCGTTAGTGGAGAAGGAATATAATAAAGAGATAGGTACATATTCAGCGCATCTGTATCAACAGAACGCTTAATAGGGTGTTCTAAGATTCCTTTTATTTCTGAGGAGAATATAGTTTTTTCACCATCATTAAAATAGTAAAGAGGTTTTATTCCCATTGGATCTCGGACTAACCACAGATCTTGTGAGCGAGTATCAAAAATGGCAAACGCAAACATTCCTTTTAGATAATTAACACATTCTATCCCCCACTTTTTATAAGCAGCTAGTATTACTTCTGTATCACTTTTTGTAGAAAAAGAATATTCCAAAGACAGCTGTTCTCTTAATTCTGGAAAGTTATATATCTCTCCATTATATGTTATTACAATCTTTTTTTCGTTGTCCCACATTGGCTGATTAGCCTCTTCTGATAAATCAATTATTGATAAACGATTATGTCCCAAACTTACCCCATGTCCACACCAAAAAGAAGAAGCATCGGGTCCACGATGTTTTGTAGTGAGATTCATTTTCTGTATAATCTCAGAGTTTTCAAATGTAAATCCGTTTATTGCACACATATTAATAGTGCTTAGTGTGATATGCGTATCTAATACGAATAATGTCGTATATCATTCTGATTGTGTCCACTACTATTCTGACACTACTTTCTTTTGTGTGATTAAGAGAAACAGAGACAGGTGATATTTTTTTATTGTTTGCATGAGCAACCATAAATAATTCTATATCGAACGCAAAACGATTAACAATAGATGACTCTACTACCTTCTGTGCAAAACCCTCCTTCATCATCTTAAAACCACATTGAGTATCTTTAACATCTGTCGGGGTAATTGCACGAACAATGTTTGAAAAAAACTTCCTTCCAATTTTTCTTACTATCCCATAATCCTGTTCTGGTTCTGAATCAGCATGATGCCTTGATCCGTAGACCATAGACAGATCTGCATTATCATTTAATTTATTATATGTAGAATTAAATATTCCCATACCGTAAGGAAGATCTATATCTGTAAAACCAACGTATTTTGCATTTGCAAAACTTATTCCTTTTTTGAGAGCAAAACCCTTACCTTTGTTTGATTCCAGATTAATTACGCTTATAAAAGAAAGATTAGATGTTAAGTTGACCAGTTTAGAATAAGAATCATCAGTACTTCCATCATTTACAAAAATTATTTGCAAATTACCAACAAAATTACCCCTAAACTGGATTAGAGACTGTACAGATTCCCCTAAGGAGTCCTCAGCATTATATACTGGAACTATTATAGCTAGTTCGTATTTACCTTCCATATTTATTTGCCTTATATATTCTGTACTTTCCTATATTCTTTTCGTAGTTGTAATTAAGATCAAGTGTGCTGAATAGTCCATCAATTTTTACATTTCCCAAACCTGAACCAACTATAAGATATGCGAATGATCTTGAAGTGTGTTCCTTTACAATATTATTCACACCAAAATGTAGTTCTTTATTTATTTGTAAGTACTGATAAGTATTGAAGTCTGACAGCACAAAATTCGCAGAAGGTGAGTTAATTAACAAAATGTCGTGGTGCTTAGGCACATTATTCTCTACATATTGCAGTAGGTTTTCTGTATCAAAGGAGAGATAGATAGATGAATTAGATTGCTTAATAAGTAATATTGATTGTGAAATTAGCAAAAGTATAAAAATTACAGTCGCAAACTTTTTACTTATTACCTTGTACAGCCCCCATGGAAATATAATAAATAGTAGTAGGTGTGACGGGAAGAAATATCTATACCATCCTGGGGTTTTTATGTACCACAAAATGTTAAATACAATAAAGGAAACAATAGCAACGTGAGAAAATTTTAATTTTTTTTCATCTTTCCATACTTTAGCTAATGCCCAAAAAATTATTAAAAATAGAAACATGAAATGAATCGGAGTAGATTCAGAAATAAATCTATATATGTTGGATAGCACTAGCGGAAGGAAAGATGATTCAGCATATGAATTTGCATAATATCCTATCGTAGTTTTAATACCACCTATTGACCACTCCGGTAATACAGAGAGTCCCCAAAACAGCATTGGTAAAAACAAGCCTACACAAATGTGCCATATTCTCTTTATGAACTTTACATCTGTCTTATCACTAATTAATAGTGCTATTAATAATGCTGGAAGTACCAAAACAAAGAACGGCTTAGTAGCAATACTTAGCCCAAACAATAATCCGGCTATAATGTATTTATATTTTGTTCTAAAAAACTCAACAATGTATAAACCAGAGATAAAAAATAGTAGACCAGGAACTTCTCCCAGAACCGCTTTTCCATTGCCATACAGCGGAAGAAAAGTAATGGTTAATAGAACACTATATATTGCGCACTTCTTTCCATGAAGTTTTTTTGACAGAATATAAACCATCAAAACAAACATCCACAAAAACAAAATCATTGGAGCTCGTGCAGCCATAAAATTATTTCCAAATAGTTTTATAGAAAGTGCAACTGGTAAAAGTACAGGGTAATTGGTAGTTATTAGGAATGACCTCTCCTCAACAAATTCCCCTGGCTCTACAGACAAAGAGTAAACTCCTGATTCTACTAAACCTTGTGCAATTCCAATGTTTAATCCCTCATCAAACCAAGTGGCTGGCCTAATCCAAAACTGCCAAAGTGATACAACAGCAAACAATATGGCAACAATGAGTATAGCTTTATTGTTCTTCATAGTTTATAAAAAAATAGAAATGTGACTTTGTATAACAGGCCAGAAAAGAATTACATCTAATAAACATATTATGAAAAAGAAGCCAAGTACATATAGTTGCACTCTTTTTTCTTCCTTACTAAGGCCATGTATAAGTCTTGTTATACAATACGCACCAAACAAGGCTAGGAACGGATATATCTGAAACCTATACCGTGAAGCTACTACTGTAGGGATAAGAGGAATTGGAGCAGTAATTGCAAGTGCCAATAGATAATATATTAAACTTTCTTTTCTTCTAAAAAGTAACACTGCACCACATGCTCCAGATACAAATAGCACAACTATTGATACTAATGAGCTTGCAACAAATATTAATTGCTGTAGTCCTGTTTGGTAGAACCAAAAACCCATTGGTCTAATTAAACTAGTATATCTCACGACCCTTATTAAAGATAATTTTATAAAGCGAACAGGTTGTGTGGTTATGATATTAAAAAATTCAGCTCTAGACCTTTCCTTTAGTTGTAAAAAGCCTTCCTTTTCTGTGTAGGTAGTTAGAGGATTAAAGCCTCCAGAAATCTGACCGCCATCCGCAGTAGAGATATTACCAACCCATAAATTATATTCCCCTATTAATGTTGTCGGAATGAATTGGTGATAAACTGAGTAATTCCTAATAATCCATGGTGAAAGAACTAGTGTGCATGCGAAAATAAACAAAATGGCACGATTCATTTGTCTCTTAGTAATCCACATGAACAGGAATATTGGAGCAAAGAGTAACAAGGGAGGTCGTGTGAGAATTCCTATACCAGTAAGTACACCGAGAAGCAGTGCGTAATATAGAGACCTGTTCTTGTTGTAACTTAATACAAATACATACATTATTAGTATAGTAAAAAACAAGTATAGGGTCTCTGTCATTATCATTGCAGAAATTTCTATAAGATCAGGATGCAGCCCAAACAGAGCTGTTGCCAATAGTGCTATCGTGTCTCGCCCACGATATCCACGGAACACAATTCTTGCAGTTAAGAAAAGTAACAAAGCAGATAGCCCATGAAGTATAGCTTGAATAATCCACACAGCCTCATATGAGTGACCAAAAACAGCATATATTCCGGCAAGAAAGAATTCATAACCGGGACCAGCTCTAACTATTGAGGTATCAAATAACAAAGGAACATTAAGATTTTCACGAAAACCAGAGCCATTTAGTATATTCATTGCTATATTATCGTACGCCTGTGCATCAACCACAGGAGCAATTTGATGTACGAAAGAATACACTAATGGAATAAGTGTAGATAGTAATAAAATTGCTACTAAAAATACTTTTACTCTTTTATTCATCACTATTTATTTGAACACATTAAATTTAAAAATTGCCCAGATAGCACTAAAGCCGTCCTTCCATCCAATCTTCTTTCCTTCAGCGTATGTGCGTCCATGGTAAGAAATACCCACTTCGTAAACTCTAAGTTTCTTTTTCGCAACTCTTGCAGTAATTTCTGGTTCAATAGTAAACCTGTTTGATTTTAATTCTGGAAGAATTGCATCCATAGCCTTGCGAGAAAACATTTTATAACAAGTTTCCATGTCAGTAAGATTCAAATCAGTCATCATGTTTGAATACACTGTAAGCAACTTGTTTCCAACATAGTGCCAAAAAAATAGCACTCTATGAGGACGATTGCCGACAAAACGAGAACCATACACAACATCTGCGTTACCTGCTAAGAGTGGTTCAAGTAATACTGAAAAATCCTCTGGATTATATTCTAAATCTGCATCTTGTATTACAATGTAATCTCCAGTAGCACTTGCAAACCCTGTACGCAGAGCTGCACCCTTTCCTCTGTTCTCTGAATGATATAGTACCTTATACTGCTGAGGAAGCTCTCTTAGTATTTCTCTTGTGCCATCCGTTGAATAATCATCTACAATTATAATCTCTTTCCTAAAATCAGGAATGTGAACAGACTCAACAGACTGTATAACTTTTTTAATTGTCTTGCATTCGTTATATGCAGGGATAATTACTGAAAGTGTTTTCATATGCTTTCTATCTAAAATACGAAATAATCTTGTTAATTAGTACAGGTAGGGAATGTCTTTCAATGACAGCTTTTCTACCTTCTTTATTCCGCGGGATTATACCACGAGAGTGTATTTTTTCAATACCTGCAGATAATTCACTAATTTTTCCTTCTATGGCTAAAATGCCAGGATATTTATCATCATATGCTTTACTGGTGGTAACTACATACATTCCACCCAACAATGCTTCTAAAACAACCTTGTCTACACTCCCTGTTTCACTGGTATGTAGTAGAATATCGTGCTTAGCGTAGACTTCTGGAATAGCTCTGTATGGTAAACCTCCCAAAAAAGACACCTTGTCATTGATATTTAATTCTTCTGATAATTTCTTTAAAATCTGAAGATATTCCTCACCATCATCTGTAATTGGATCTCCTACCACAGACAAATGAATATCTACCTCAGGATTTCTTAATACATATTCCGATATTGCCTTTAGAATCAAATCTAACCTCTTTGTTGGTTCTATTCTACCAATACTTAATAGTCGCAATCCGCTTTCACCTTCATTGTGCTGACTAAACAACTCTGGAAACGACTCTGTATCAATTCCATGCCCAACAATAATACTTTTCTCTGTTTTTAGTCTAAAACTTTCTTTTGAAGCACTAAATACATTCGTAGCGAAGAAAGTGGCTACACGAAGCCTCAATGTTACAGACTTATGTGTATACCAAAGTAAAACTTTTTTCCTTTGTAGTCTCCAGAGCCAACCCGCAAGCATTAGATACTCTACGTTCATGTGTACTAAAACACTGTCATAAGATTTTGTACTAAAAACATATTTATAAAAGCGCCATAAATAAACAAGTCTACCTTTACCATCCTCTTTTCCAAGAGATAGTACAGTTACATTGTCTGGTAAATCGTAATTTCCTTTTTTAAGACAAATCAGAGTAAGTTTGTCTACCCGTTTTGCAATCTCTTCTATCCATGTATGAAAAAATCCTAGATTAGAATCATCTTTATCAACTATTTGTGTTACTAAAAGTAAGTGCATACTACTTCATTATTCTATTTAGTCCTAGTAATACAATATCATCAATTTCCTTTCTGGAAAACATTTTATGCGAAAGATCTTTTGCATTTTTTGCTAGTTTTTCTCTTAGTGAGAAATTTTGCATAGATATTAGTGCTTTTACAAAATCATTTACAGTTGTGGCGGTTAATAGATGTACATTATTTTCAAAAGGATAGTCTGCAATACCTCTAGGTGATGCGATTGTAGGCAAACCTCGCGCTAATGATTCAAATATCTTTTGTTGCATACCTGCACCATACAGAGAGGGTACAATTGCAATATCTATTTTATTGAGTTCCAAAAGAAAGTCATCAACATACCCTCTAAAAACTATATTTTCTGATTCATATTTAACTAGCTCCTCTGGAACCTTTCCTCCAAAAATATTGAACACATATTTTTTGTCTGTTACCTCTTTAACTCTTGGCGCTATTTCCTTAAGAATAAACTCTAGAGCTTTTCTATTATGGGATACATTATAAGTTGATCCCATAAATAATACTTGTAAAACATTTGAATCTTTCAACTCTACTGATTCATCATTTAAGATTTTTGGCATGCTTCGGAGAGGAAGATTAATTATACCTTTTTTTCTACAAACTTTTTTATATAATTTTTTTTCTTTTGGTGTAATGGAAAAATAAGTGTCTGATTTCTTACACGTAATGTACTCTGTTATAAATTTAGGTATAAATTTTAAATAGTTAATAATATTTCTCCCATCCTCTTCTAAAAAATGAACAGCTTCAAAGTTAATTGATCTGGTAATCACAGGTATATTTTTTTTTCGTGCAATATTATACAAAGGCCAAAGGTAAGTGTAGTCAAACCACACTGCGTCTGGTTTCCAATTTTCTATTTGTTCTCTAAAAGAGGATTGAATAGCAGGGTCTGTATATTCAAACGAGGAACCATCCCAGTATGGTGGCCAAAAAATTCTTTTAACTAACCTGATTATCTTTTTAAGCCCTTTGGTATTTCTCAAATATCTATAAGGTACAAGGTGTATTGGTATATCGAATTTTTCAGAAAAGGAATTAATTTTTTCTCTATCCTGAAAATCAAAAACCTTAGAGATAACATGTACTTCATATCCGAGTCTTTTAAGCTGTTTAATTCCTTCAAGCCTATCTTGCTCACAAGCACCAGCGCTTGGTATAGGAAATCTTGGGGTTACAAGAAGTACCTTTTTCGACATATGAGTTAACTTATTGACTCAAGATCAGCATCTACCATGATGTGAACTAGTTCTTTAAATGATACTTTTGGCTCCCACCCAAGTTTTTCTTTTGCCTTACTATAGTCTCCTAACAATAGGTCTACTTCTGCTGGGCGCAAAAATCTTTTATCAAAACCTACATGATTCTGCCAATTAAGATTTACATAAGAGAATGCTTCTTCCAAAAATTCCCTAACTGAATGAAGTTCTCCTGTAGCAATTACATAATCATCTGGCTTATCTTGTTGTAACATTAACCACATTGCTTCTACAAAATCTTTTGCATATCCCCAGTCACGCTGAGCGTCCAAGTTCCCAAGTACAATCTTATCCCTCTTTCCCTTGACTATTTCAGCAACACCTTTTGTAATTTTTTTTGTTACAAAATTTTCTCCACGCCTTGGTGATTCATGATTGAATAGTATTCCAGAACAGGCAAAAATTCCGTAACTCTCTCTGTAGTTTATTGTTTGGTGATGGGCAAACACCTTTGAGCAGGCGTACGGACTGCGGGGATACAAGTGAGTGTTCTCATTCTGTGGTTTTTCTTTGACTTTTCCAAACATTTCACTACTTGATGCTTGATAAAATTTTGTATTACACCCAATATCTCTTATAACTTCCAAGATTCTTAAAGCTCCAACAGCTGTAATATCTGTTGTATATAATGGTAAATCAAAACTAATCCTAACGTGCGACTGCGCAGCTAGATTATAAACCTCATCTGGCTTAATCTTATAAATCAATCTATAAATACTACTGAAGTCAGCAAGGTCTCCGTAGTGCAGAAATAATTGTTTATTTAGATATTTATCATACATGTGCTCTAATCGACCCCTTTTCATTGTGCTAGATCGTCTCACAATCCCATGTACCTCATACCCCTTCTCCAATAAAAATTCTGATAGGTAAGAACCATCCTGCCCTGTTATTCCAGTGATTATTGCTTTCTTCATAAATATAATTCTTTAAAATACACGAACATATCATTTAACATTTGCTTGTACTCTATTGTTATTTCCCAACCAGTATATTTTTTCAGAAGTTCTGCAGTTCCGTAAGTATCCAAAATATCATCTTTATTTATATAGTTCTCATTTAGAACAATCTCCAAATCTTCTAATTGAGCATGAACCTTAGCATACTTTATAACGTCTTTCAAGGATATGGATTCTCCTCTACACACGTTGCAAAAAATACCAAACTCCTCCTGTTCAATTAGCATTCTATACGCACATACTACATCTCTTACATCTGTTATATCCCTACTAATGTCCACATTACCTATTTCCAAAAAATCTCTCTTACCAAGCTTGATTTCTATAATATGTTTTATTATTTTAGGAATAACATATATATCCGACTGCCCTGACCCTGTATGGTTGAAACTCCTAGCTGTGTTAATACTTAATATTTTAGAGTACCCTTTTATTACCTCCTCTTGTTTTATACGAGACTTTGCATAAACACCCGTACCATTTAAAGGATGGTTTTCATCAATAGGTAAATATTTGGGAGTGCCATACACATAAGAAGATCCAGCTACTATAATTTTAGGCTTGTTCTTTAATCTTAGCGCAGCTTCAAACAGGTTCTTTGTGCCATTTACATTTACATTCTCTGTTAGTTCTGGGTTTTTAGATGCTAACCGTGGTGAGCTAACTCCTGCTAAGTGAAAAATGTGTGTTGGATTACAGTCTAATAGCACCTTACTTAAGGTTGAAAAATTTGTAATATCTGCACAATAGTATCCTACCTTTTTGATCTCACTCTTATCAACACCAAACACAATATATCCATTTCTTTCAAGTTCTGCTCTTAAATATGGACCAACAAAGCCCGATATACCTGTTATTAAAGCTCTTTTCATATACCAAACAGAATATTTTTTATTTCCTTCATGAATCCACCGTATAGATCAGAGGATACAATTTTTACAATATTACTTTTTTTCAGTTCGTGGTTAGCAATTCCCACATCACTCATAATAACAGCAGTACCAGCGACACTCGCCTCCATTGCAGTTAGACCATAACCCTCACTCAAACTTGGTATTAGCAAGCAGTCTGAAGTTTTTATGTAACTTATTGGGTCATTTGTCCACCCTTCAAATTTAATATTATCCTCCAAACCAAGTCTACGCACCTTTTCCTTAATCTTTTTCTTTTCAGATCCATCCCCTACCACTAAAAGTAGGATTTTGTTATTTTTTTCAACAATTGTCCCAAATAAATCGATCAATAAATTAATGTTTTTTATTTTCTCAACTCTTCCAAGCGCTAGGAATATTTTACTGTATCCAACATATTTTTTTCGAAGATTAATTCCTACTTTATGATTTCTTATTTTGTCGACATCAACATGTATTGGTTTGAGATTAATTTTCTTATCTTCTGTACCCATTTCTACAAGACTCTTCTTTATCCTTTGACTAACAACACGTAGCTTATCAGCCCTTCTTACTATGCTTTTTCCTATTCTGTATCTTACTGGGTACTTATTTTTATAATAACTAGAATCAAAGAAATCACCGTGTAGTTGCACCTCTAAATGTCTTTTCGTAAGTTTTTTAATAATATACCCAGCAAGTCCAGTAAAAAATGGATCCTGTGTTGTAATATTATCTATATTATTGCATTTTATAATACTATTTCCATATCTTAAAAGAGAGAAAAATTGCAAGACTTTAATTCCTCCAGTTGATTGCACATGAACAGTACTGCTTAGATCAACTTGAGTTTTTTTTCTGTTGGGTATCAGAATATATAGTTCATCAGTTTTTCCGTACTCAACCATCCGCTTAGCAACACCAGAGTCCTTATCTAATATCTTATTGTCCAAGCTAATCATTAGAATTTTCATATTCCAGAAATTATTCTAAGTGTATCTTTATAAGCGTCTCTAAATGAGTAATTGTAGTTTACTTTATTTAGATTCATTTTTATTTTTTCATACTCCTCAGAGTCAAATATTGAGTTAATTGCTTGTGTCATATCGGTACCATCATGAGGATTGAAAGTAATTATTTTATCCTTTATCCAGTCATAACCAATTTCTTCTGAAGAAACAAATGGGGTGCCAATTGAAATACAGTCCAACATTGTGTTTGGGCTTATATCTGTCAAGCTTGGAAAGATCGCTCCGTGACACGTAGAAAAGATGTTCCACAGCTCACTTCTTGAAACTTTGTCCTTAAAAACAATGTTACCAATATTTTTAGACTTTACTATTTCCTCTGCTTTACTTCTTACATCTCCATTTCCAATTACCACAAGTCTAAATCCTTCGCTATTCGAATTAATAAAGGATTCTATAAGTCGTAATACATTGTTTTTTTCTATTGCCCGCCCCGCAAAGATTAGGTCATTATTTCTTTTACCGTACTTTACGTCACTTGGAACATCTGGAGTTGGGTTTTGTACATATGACACTTTTTCTGTTGAGAATTTATAGTACTCAGCAAATATTTCACTTTGAAATTTTGTTGTAAAAATCAAACCTGTTGCTCTAGAAAAAACAAAACGTATAATGTTGAAACGTATCTTGTCTTTTTTATGTATGCCTTTTTTGTAATAGTCACGAAGTGATACAGCTTCTCCAGTTATACTTAAATATCTTTCCCATATAAAATCTCCACCAATTCTTATAAAGAATTTTTTTCTTCTTATAAGATTTACAACTGTAGATGGAATCCCAGCACTCATATGATCAAAAGAATATATAACATCAGCATCTTTTGTCATTGTGAATAGAGCTTTAAAATACCTAAAATAATTACTTATTGTATTAGTGCGTTTTATTCTCTTAATTGGGAAATTGAAGTTTTCATCTCCGTTGTAAGTGGTAACATCTGAATAAGTAATAACTGAAACAGAGTGACCTTCGTTTAAAAACTCTTTTGCTATGTTTGGAACATAAGTTGCAGGACCTCCAATTTCCGGTGCAAAAATTCCAGTTGCGATTACAATTTTCATAGTTCATTAAATATTTTATTCATTTGTGTTGCCACACCACCCCAAGAATATTTGTCTTCTATAACTTGTTTTCCTTTTTTAATTATTTTATCTCTTATATCCCCATTCTCCAGCAGAACTCCAATCTTTTCTGCAATATCTTTAGGATTCTCAATCTCACAAAATAATCCAGTCTCATTATCTTCTAGAAAATCTGGAATTCCACCAACCTTTGTTGCAACAACAGGAACACCTGAGGCCATAGATTCTAAAAACGCACTGCCTAGACCTTCTGAAAGACTGGGACGACAGAAGGCTCCTGCAAGTGATAAATATTTTGGTACATCTTCGTATGCAATTGATCCTAAAAAATGAACTCTGTTATTAATTCCTAGATTACTACTCACTTTTATTAATTCATTTTTTAACTGACCATCTCCAATAATAACTAAATGCACGTCTTTTGGTAAGAATTGCATTGACTCAACCAAACTTCTTACTCCATTCTTTTTTACAAGTCTGGAAACTGTTATTATTAATTTATTTTTATCTGGTAAATTTAATTTTCCTCTTAATTGTTCAGTCTCTTCAGAACTAATATTAAAATCATCCAAGACTACTCCGTTCGGTACAATTCTTATTTCGGATTGTGCACCCATTTTTTTTGCCCAATTTCCAAGATGATTACTTATTGCTTGCACCTTATCAGCTTTGCTAAATATTTGTTTAAACCATGGCCAAATAAACAATGCGCGCAGATAAATGTGACCTAGACTGTCCCCTTCTTGAATTGTTAATAAGAATTTGGTTTTAGGATATTTCTTCTTGAAACGCAATCCTGCAAGCCCTCCATGACTGGCCATTACAGACCAGACTATTTTTGCATCTGGCGCTATCTTCTTTGCCTGCTTATATCCAGAAAAGATTAGCTTAAATTTGTCTAAGAATGAGCCGTTTCCCACTCTATAGATATGAATATTATCATGTTTTTCATATGCAGGCAATTTAGAATCTAGACGTGCTGTAAACACAAAAAAATCATACTGTGGAAGTCGTGTCATAACTTGTTCCGCTGCAATTTCTGCACCTCCTATAAAAGGAGAGAATGCTGTCGTAAATACAATTATTTTCTGTTTCATAGTAAATCGATTGTATATATTAGAAATGTTGTATTTCCTTCTAAATCTTTTACAGCTTCTGGTGTAATCTCTTCACTAAGCAATGATTCTTCAATATATTTACCCACCTCTGTAGTAATGCTGTTTCCTTCGCGGGGTGCGTACTCTGTTGCTTTTATGAAATATACACGTTCAAATACTAGATCATTTATAATCTTAACAAACTCTGTAGTAGATATAACAGGAATATTGTGGTAAAACCTGCGACGTTTAAAAGGCCATAGTTCAGCAAACCAGTCTATATCATCATCATAAATAATCATGTGTTTAAAAACCTTTTCATTTTCCTGATCGATTTCTTCTGGAACATACTTGCTTAATCTATCGCTTTTCTCTTTTATTACAGTGTATGCATCTATAACAGGAAGAACTGAATTCTCTTTGATGATTTCGTCTAGTTTTGTATCGAGTTGGTGCACTCCCTTGTTCTCACTTCTAGCATCAGATATTGTCCAACCAGCATATCCTCCACTACCAACTACCACATGGCTCTGGACTAATGAAAAGAGTAAATAAACTACAAATAGTAGTACTACTGGGTACTTATATATATTTAGAATTTTTTTGTTTTTTAATAACGATGCTATCAAAACACCGACTGGAATAGCTAGAAATGGTGTATAAAGATCTAGATGATATGTCCCAGCACCAGTAAGAGAGAAAAGTATAGTAAGATACACCAGACCAAATAAAATCATCCGGGACACATTTTTCCTCTGCTTAAAAAGATAAGCAATCCCAAGGAATGATACAATTAAATAAGGATAAAGCGTTGTCTTACCTAAACCAACTATTATTGATACTATGCTTGAAAGAGAAAAACTGGCTCCGCTTGATTGCCACGGAGAATCTAGCCCAAATAAACGAGAAAACTGATAGTCAAAATGTCCTGTTGTTTTATACATTAATATGTTGTAGACAATTACTGGTGAAAGAACCAATAGAGTAACTATTGCGGAATAATATAATTTCTTGTTTTTAAAAATACTTCTCTTTACTATTGCAAAACATGTAATATAAGTTGGAATAAGGAACATTGAGTTGTATTTCGCCAAAAGCGCAAGACCTAGAAATAGTCCAAACTTCCACCAATACTTTTCCTCTTTAAGAAATCTTAGAAAGTACAAAATACTCAACGAAATAAATAGTACAACGATAGATTCCATATATGCTGTTCTACCTGTCCATATAAATAAACTATTGAGCCCTAAAAACATTGAGCTTAGTAATGCAGCTTTTTTGTTATAATTTTCCTCAACAATTTTATAAACAACAATAATAGTAAGTAGAGAAGCAATAATATACGGTAGTTTTGCAAAAAATATGCTTTCGTGTAATGAAAGAAATACGTGTTGAATAAAGAAAACAAGTGGTGGGTGGTCATGAAATGATAAATTTGACCACCATGGATAATTATCAAGCCAATTTAATGGTGTGGTCTGCTTCGTAGAAAACATGAAGTCTATATATCCAATTCCTCTTATTGTGTAATGCGAATCATCCCCAAGTAGGTCCACATAAGATACTTTATACAACAAGAAAAATGCGCTGATAAGTAATATAGCTACTAGGAATTTTTGTGACTTAACAAACGCTGTAAGACGTTTTGCGAAATGCATACCTATAGACGGGTTCTAAAGTTTTCAACTGTTTTTTCTAATCCTGTTTGTAATTTGGTTGTAGGTTGCCAATTCAATATTTTTTTTGCAAGTGATATGTCTGGACGCCGTCTTTTTGGATCATCTTCCGGAAGCTCCTTATGTGTAAGCTTACTTTTTGACTTTGTAATCCTGATAATTTCTTCAGCTAGTTGCTTTATTGTATATTCTTCAGGATTTCCAAGATTAACTGGTCCTTGGACTTCAGCAGAAGTGTTCATCATTTTAATTATTGCGTCTACTAAATCATCTACAAAACAAAAGCTACGAGTTTGAGAACCGTCTCCATAAATTGTAATATCCTCATTATTTAAAGCCTGTACTATAAAATTTGAAACAACACGTCCGTCATGAAAAGCCATTCTGGGTCCGTATGTATTGAAAATACGTATAACCTTAATCTCCATCCCATGCATCCTATAATAATCAAAACATAAGGTTTCTGAACAGCGCTTCCCCTCATCATAACATGCGCGCGGTCCTGTTGTACTCACACTTCCTCGATAATCTTCTGTTTGCGGATGCACTTCCGGGTCTCCATACACTTCAGAAGTTGATGCTTGTAATATTCTTGCATTATGCTTATGAGCCAAACCAAGCATATTTATCATACCTATAGTATTTGCTTTAATTGTACGCACTGGATTCATCTGATAATGAACAGGACTTGCAGGACAAGCTAAATTATATATCTGGTCGATTTTCTCTTCAATAAAAAGAGGGTCAATAATATCATGGTCAAGAAGTACAAAATTTTCATTATCCAAAAGATGAGCTATATTTTCCTTCAAACCTGTAAAAAAATTATCTACACAAATAACACGATTTCCCTCTTCTAGAAGACGCTCAGAAAGGTGTGAGCCTATAAAGCCTGACCCACCAGTAATTACTATTGTTTTCATACTCAATTTTTAACTAAAATATCAATAATTTACCCAATTATTGTCATAAATATAATACAGAAAAATGACCACTTTGTCAATGAAGTAACTAGAAGAGATATATATTGAAAGCGTCTTTCCCTGTAGAGTCTTTTATTATCTCAATGTTGTGAGAAATCGACTCTATTCTCTCCTTAATTTTATTATGCGTATCATCTGATGAGTACTTGTATTGGAAATCAAACTGTTCAATCTCCACTTTATTATTTTCATAATTCTCTGGACGTACAGCTGAGATGTAAATGAATGATTCAACGCCCTGATTTCTAAAGTATTCATCTAGCTTATTTCCAGTTATATTATAAAATTTTCTGTCTGTCATAATAGGCCACCCATCATAAATACTGTGCCTGTCTAACCCCCAAAGTCTAGCTAGTGTATTAATACGGTGATCGTATATAATCATCAGGTTTTTTGGTGTATATCCTGTATCCTTCTTGCTTTCAACTCGTTCTTTTTGTAATTTTGTCAAAAACTCATAGTTTGGTTGCCCAAAGAATGCTGGAACACTTTCCTTAAGGGTATCACCTATATAATTATTGAGCTGATTAAATCCATAATTTTGTGTTTCTACTACTGTTCCAGCATAGGCTACATACTTACTTCCATATCTTTGTGTTAAGTGAAAACTATTAATAGAGAAAAGTAGTTCAACAAATATAAATAAAAATAGAAGAAATATACCAAGCTTTTTTTTCTTAGATACTATATATTCAAAAAACAGAGCAACTATAAATACTAACCAAGGAAGTGCAACGGTAACGAACCTATATGTTGATCCTATTGGCAGAATAAATATATAAGTAGCTAAGAGTGATGAAAGAAGAAATATTGCAAACTTATTATTATTTTTTATTGAAAAGTAGCCCAGCAGTGAAGCAGAGACTACGGAAAGGAAGTTAAAAATCTGGCTGTTTGCATAATATAATACTGTAAAAAATCTTTTCGCTCGATCCATTACTGAGCCTACATTATCTCTACCCAACCTAACTTTCCAGTTTGGAGTTTCTTGGTTTAATAATGCAGAAAATTGGAAGTCAAAATGTCCTATTAATTTGTATAATTGAATATTATAAATCAATATTGGAAGAGTTATTGCAAAACTAATAAGAGAGCCTTTCCAGAACCATTTAATATTGTGGAATTTCTTTTTATAGACAAATGAGTATAGTAGCAATACAGGCACAATTATTCCTACCGTGTACTTAGTTAGTATCCCCAAACCAAGACTGGTCCCCCACCCAAACCAATACCATTTGTTTTTATTATCTAGTGCCTGTATCCAAAACCAAAGTATTAACAAAATAAAGAACAGTGCTGTACCATCTTGTATTCCCACTCTAGATACCCACACATGATACGACTGGATTGCTATAATAGACCCTGCAATTAGACCAAACCTGCTAGAGTGTAGTTTCTTACCTATTGCATAAACAAGATAGACAGATGCTATACCAGTGAGTACAGCTGGTAATCTAACTGCAAAAATAGTCTCACCAATTGCCTTTATACTGACATGTTCTATAAGAAAGAAAAGAATTGGATGATCATGATATGAGAGTCTC
Source organism: uncultured Gammaproteobacteria bacterium (assembly GCA_964612105.1). Lineage (GTDB taxonomy): Bacteria > Patescibacteriota > Patescibacteriia > Magasanikbacterales > UBA922 > CAZTEU01. The sequence goes on from CAZTEU010000003.1 coordinate 109,143, forward strand.
CCCCACCAAGGCACTGTTGACAACCACTCCCAAGGTGTGGTTTGATGAGTAGCCGCAACATAATCCATTAGTTCGACAGATCTTATTGCATATAGCACTTCGTCTGTATAGCTATCATGAAAAGTTATATTAGCAAAGCGCAATATAGATGCGATAATCAATATTGAAAATAATATATATAGCGTGGTTCTTTTTCTCATATTTAAATAATTATATCATAATCATTGAATAGCGGATAAAAAGCTCGTATACTAGTAATATGATAAAGACAAATAACAAAATATTATACGTAATTACACAAGGTGGTCCTTGGGGTGGTGCACAGAAATACGTATATACATTATCTAAAAACATACCCAATGGCATGGATGCTATTGTTGCTGTTGGAGAAAGCAACAGAAATCAAGATCTACAAAAAAAATTAGTATCAAATAACATTGAGGTAATTAATCTTAAAAACCTGGAAAGAAATATTTCGATTGTTAAAGACTGGAAAACAATAGTGGAGCTTAGGAAATTATATAAAACTATAAAACCACACATTGTTCATCTTAACAGCTCTAAGGCTGGGGTTTTAGGAAGTGTTGCATCAATAGGACTTAAGGATAAACCAAAAATTGTATATACAGTTCATGGGTGGGTTTTTAATGAACCAATGGGAAGTATTAGACAGATAATATATAAATTTGCAGAAAAAATTAGTGCTACACTAAAGGACTCTATAATTACTTTGTCAGAATATGAAAAAAAGCAGGCTATTACTAAGTTGGGTATTAGTATAGAAAAAATACATAAAATACCAATCGGTGTTGCAAAACAAGACTATTTACCCAAAGATGAAGCTCGTTCAAAAATTATAAATACAGACTATAATCAGGATGAGGTTTTGATTGTTTCAATTGCAAACGCTTTTAAGACAAAAGGATTAGACACTCTTATAAAGGCTACAGAAAAACTATTAACCAATAACATAAAAATCAGAGTGTTCATTATTGGTGATGGTCCTGAGCTTGCAAACCTTAAAAAATTATCTGCATCATTAGGTGTTAATAATTCAGTACACTTCTTAGGCTTTATAGAAAATGCATCAAACTTACTGATGGCTTTTGACCTGTTTGTTCTTCCATCAAAAAAAGAAGGGCTACCGTACGTAGCACTAGAAGCCAAGCAGGCGGGTGTGCCTATAATTACAACTGCAGTTGGTGGTTTACCAACTATTATAGAAAATAAAAAAAATGGCTTGTTAATTAAGCCAGGAAGCTCAGAGAATCTCGCAAATGCAATAAAATATGCATGCTCACATATGAACGAAATGAAGAGTATGTCATCTACAGCAAAAGACGAATCTGAAAGTTATTCAGAACAAGATATGATTAGAAAAACTTATAATTTATACAATAAGCACCTCTAGTTCTCAGTTGGTAGATATTCACCAACTATCTTTTTTCCTTCTTCATTAAACTTTACACCTTCATCCACAGCCCTCATTGTGGCTTCTTTAGCCAAGCCTGTCTGCCCCATCGTTTTATAGATTAATACGAGTCTCCACCAGCTCTCACTTATTTTTGGATTTAACTCTGTTGATTTTTCTATGGTGTTAATTGCCTCTTCTGCATTGTTTAACTGCATTTCAACACCAGCAAGAGTGTAGTAAAGCTGTTGTCTTTTTGGAGAATACTCTATTGCCTCCTCCATGGTTTTCTTTGCTTCTAGTAACATAGAAGGTTCTCTTGTAACACCAGTTATCATTTGTGAAAGTTGAGTCTGTTGTAAATGAATCCTAATATCACCGGGATGTAATCTTCTATTATTATTCAATTCAGAATGAGCCAATCTAGCTAGTTTCACAGCTTTTTCACCATGACCATGAGTTACGTAATTTTTAAAGGTATTATTCATAGATCTTCCAAAGTCTATTCTCATGTCATCAATATGTGGAGTGTATATGCCTGTGGCATGTTCATATGCACTAACAACATCTTTGTTGTTGTATATTGACCTTATAAGATCTAGAGTAGCCATATTAGCCCTAGCAGGGTACACATTTGTTATTAAGATAATACACCCGACACAAACCACAACCAATACTTGTACAAGTGAATCAGCATGGAAACGAGTGTTTTCTGTTTCTTCTTTTTTGTTTATTAATGAGTTTATTAGTGCTAGAAAAAAGAAAAAGTAAATATATGATGTTGGATTTTCAAATACAAACAATTGTTGAGTATAATGAAACACAAAATACCCTACAGCAGCTGCAAAAATATGTACATCTATTTTTTTTCTTACAAATGCACGCCATGCAAATAAAATTGGCACTACAAATAGTGCTAGATAAGCAAATAACCCTACTGTGCCTTGCACAGCGATTGCATTGATTGTTGCACTATGCGCATTGTCAAACCAAGTTTCAGTATAGCCAAATTTTAGCAGTTGGGGATTGTAATATTTATTAAAGGCATAATAGTAATTATTTGGACCCCATCCAAATACCGGACGCTCTTTCCAGGCATCCATTGCGATTGACCAAGCCATCAGACGTGGGTTGCTATTTTTATCAAGCTTAATATTTACAAGTCTGCCTACAGTTGGGATTTTTTGTACAAAACTGGAGCCTCTAAAGTAAAAAGAAGTTCCAAGCCCAAGAATTCCAACAATTAGTCCCGCAATAAAAATAGAACGTATAATACTATTTTTGTTAATGTTTTTAACATATACCCAACCCATAGCTACCACCCCCAAGACAAATCCTATTAGTACCCCCCTGGTTCCACTTATTAAAAGACCAATAATTCCAATCAGGCCGCAGATAATCGAATAATATTTCCAATTATTATTTTTCTCTTTTGCATATAGTAACCAACCAACCAGAGACAGAAATGCACCATATGCACCATAGTATATTGCATTTCCCAATGTAGCAGACACACGGTCAGAGCCTCTGTTGAGTAAGAACTCAGGACTAACTTTCTGTATCATTCCAATAATCATAACCATAGAACCAGCACCAAGAAATATCCTAAGTAAATATCTCCAGTCAGACCATTTCGTAAAAATAGAAGTCGCTACAAAGTAGTAGATCGCATAGTGACATATTGTAAAAAAACCTAACATTCTCTCGTGATTGTCCCACAGGCTTTTGTAACTGTCTACACCAACTATAGTAGAGATCAAGAAACTTAGAAGATAAAAAATTACAGCAAGTGTAATTGGTGTCTTCTTAATTGAGTATCTTTTTACGTCTCCCAAAAGTAGAAGAATATATACTCCAAGCATTATTAATACAACACTACGGAATATTAGTATCTTTGGAACTATGAAAGGGAAAATGAATTTGTCAGGAAGAATAATAAGAGGAATAAAGAAACTTAAAGCAATAGACCATTTTATTACTTGTTCTAATATTTTTCTCATAATTTTATTCAATTATACTTCCCCACCTTTCTTGAAAAGCTTTGTTTTCTGGATATCTTTGTAGAAGTTCGCCTACAAATTCTTTGGTTTTTTCTATTTGGTTTGTGTCTTCGTAATAACCTATAGCAGCCAATAATACATCTACATCTCTTTCTGTATTTTCTAGACCTTCAAGAAGCGTTTTTTCTGCGGAAATATTATTATCTAAATTATTTTTTTGTAATTTAGATAAGGTTATGTATAAGCTAGGATTAACAAGATTATTTTCAATGGCAAGATTGTAAAATTCTTCAGCTTTTACATAATTCTTTAGATTAACCCTGTATGTTTCAGCAATGTTTGTATAACCTAAAATATTTTGTGGATTAAGCACAATAGACTGCCTGTAAGCTAGTATTGAATTGTCAAAATCACCAATCATGCTGTAAACATTTCCAACAGCAATCCATGATGTCCAGCTATCTGGAGTTTTTTCATATTTTTGCTTCGTGAGTTCTATATCATTCTCCATTCTTAGTACTATATCCTTGTCTATATCTTGAGGTATTTGTACATTATAGAACGGGTCATTAATTAACCTACTCATCTCATCAGAATTCTTTTCCTTCAATAGATAAAATGCTGAGACTACAATCACTAGTAGAATAAGGATTATGGTTTTATTTCTTGTCTTTGGTTTCATATATATTATTAAAACTACTCGTTCATAATAGCAAAAAAATCATTACAACACAAACCCCCCTCTGGGCATACGCCTAAAGGGGGGTTGTTCATTTCTGTTCTAACTACCAACTCAATACAGAAGCTGAACCTTATGTCTAAAGACTAAAGGCTAACTACGCTTGCTGTAGATGAGGTTGAGTTAAGACCTGATACTAGATAACCATTTACCCAGTCTTCTGTTGTGGTAGCGTGTCCGCCAGCACTACGATCTGACCAAATAAAGTCATCATTCGCATCTGCGTCTACTACGGTGGTAGTATCCATTAGAGAGTCTGCTTCTATGTGTGCGGCAGCATCACCAGCCATAACTGTTGAGATTGAGTCTCCAGATGAGGCTCCGCTCACAACACCACGAAGTATGTATGTCTTTGTAGCTCCGTCAGCTACTGTTCTTTCCTTAATGGTACCATTTCCAACTTCTCCAGTTGTTTCGTTAATTGTAGCCTGAAGGTATGAGAAGTTTTGACCTTGCGCTAGGGTTTCAGTAAACAACTGTACCTCGTTGTTTGAATCAGTAACATCATATAGATCTACTGAAGCAACGGTTACACTTGTTGTTGTAATACCGAATACAAACTTAGCCAAGCCGATGTCACCATCAGATGCAGTAACTTTGAACTTGTACAAGTCAACTGTACCATTTGACAATGTGCTTCCAACTGAAAGTTTTGTAACTGTTGGAAGTGCTTGATACATGTAGTGAGTTAGTCCTGTAGGAGCACTTGCACCTATGACCTCAGTTGTTCCAGAACCTGATTGGGCACCTTTAGCTGTAATGTCGCCAGCATTGTTGATCTTAAGACCAAGTCTGTGACCACCAACTGTTACGGCCTGTTGTGTACCAATACTGGACAAGTCTGCCTTCAAGTGAAGTTTGTGACCAGATGTATTGTCAATATCAACAATAAATGCTCCATCATCAAATTCAATTAATGGCTTTGTACTTGTAGGCACTGTTGATCCAACAATTACACCTGCATCATCCTCGAAGTATAGTCTTGTATAGTCTGAGAATGAAGAACTGCTTGTGTCTGTTACGTTCATTGTTAGATAGATCTTATCAAGCTCTACATCTTCTGTTGAAGTTGCATAGAAGTTGAATGTTGCTAGCTCAACACCTTTAGTTCCAGCTGCGAACAATCTTGCAGATGGGTTTGAGGCATCAAGACCAACTTCAACTGTACCACCAGCAGAACCAATTGTAAGTGTTTGTCCAGCTGCAGTATCTATAACTTCAGTAACTGTATCACCAGTTGTAACACCACTAGCTGTAACCCAGTTAGTAGTTGATACAGCAAATGTGTGGTTTGAGTTAACTCCTGTTACAGCACCACCAGCAACATCTGCTCTAAATACAGCTTTTACTTTCTTACCAGCTTTAATAGTAAACTGATCAGATCCACTTAGGTTGTAAGTGAATGTTTCTTCGCCGTTTGCAGTTGCGTTGGATCCACTGTTTGTTTCTCCAAGAGCTTCTAGTGTTCCTGAACTGTCAAAACTATCTCCATCTTTGTCAACAAAGATTCGGATGTTTTGCATGTCGATTGTCTTAGCTGTTGAACCTGTACTGTCAGTAACTTTCACCTGAGTAACTTTAATATCCTCTGATGAACCTGAAGCATCGAATAGTACGTGAGCCACATCAACATCGTTGGTGCCGGCTGCAAGTGTTCTTGCTGCAGGAGTTGTTAGTGTTGTAATACGCAATGCACCGGATTTAACGGTCAATGTATTAGCACTAATAACAGCTTGTGGTAGGGCGTAAGTTCCTAAAGTAATTGTTTCGCTACTGCTTGAACCTTCAGCATCAAAGTTTGATGTGTTAGCCATGTCAATAGCAAGTGTTACTTGATCATCAGCAGATGCATCACTACTTATATTACCTTTAGCAATAACAACTGTATCACCAACTGGTAATGTGAATGAATCTGTAGATGTAGCATAACCAACTAATCCACCACTTGTAACCTCAGTCAAGTCTACACCACTTGTAAGTGCTTTTCCATCTTTGGTGTACAAGACAATATTATCATACTCATCTGGGTCACCTGTAACAGTTGTACCTTTAACAACAATGGTGTTAACAGTAACAGGCTCTCCTTGAACTTTAAAGTTCCAAGAGCCAAGTTCTACACCAGATGCGTTGTCAGGAACATTTCCTGCTTGTACATCATTTGTCTTAGACACTGTTATTTTTCCTTGTGAAACAGTAACTGTGTTAGTTAATTCGTCAGCACTGTTTGTTGGGGTTGCGTAGTATCCATACTTAAGATCTTTTACAAGAAGATCTGTTGTACGACGTAGATCAAGATCTATTGTTCTTGTAGATCCATCCACGATGTCACCGTAAACTGAGAAGCTCTTTGTAGCTCCTTTTTTAATCATACAACTGTCACCACAACCTGATAGGTCGAAGGTTACATATTTGTCTTTCATCATACCTGTTGCAACTGTGTTGCTCTGGTATGTAAGTTTCCAGTTTTGTACGTCATCGTTGTCAGCTGATCCACCGTTGTACAATCTTAGTTGTTCTACTTGGAAGTCATTTGTTGCAACCTGCAAATCAAGATTTGCAAAGTTTACTCCAGTATCACCAATTTGCTCGGTTACTGTACCAACTTGTGCACCTTCACTCAATGTGGCTGTTCCTAGTACAACACTTGCATTTGTCTGAACTGCATTTCCAACTAGTGGAAGAGTTCCAACAACAGTTGAATCTGTTGTAACTGACTGAAGTGCCAACTTTGGATAGTTACCTCCTGCTAGACCAGAAGCCATATCAGCAACAAGTGTGTATGACTTTGTTGTTCCTGCAGGAATGACAATATCTTGACCGAAGTTTACAATACTGTCAGAGTTTAGAGTCTTTCCAAGTGTATCAACAAGAAGACCTTCATTATCTACCATGTTAATTTTACTGAAATCTCCGTCAATTGATGGAGATCCGTTGCGTTTTACTTGCAAAGAATCAATTGTAACATCACCACCTGTAGCAGTGAAGTTAACCTTTGTGAATGCAACTCGTGCTGCATTCTTCACAGCAAAAGTTCCTGCTGGAGTGTCAGATGCAAGAGCAACTGTCAAAGTTCCTGTTGAACCTGAGCTTGGGCTACTTGATCCTGAACTTGCTCCACCAGCCATTTGTGATGGGTTGTTTGCAACACTAGCTGATGTGACTGTTTCGCTTGCCATTGAAACACTAGCGAATACGCCTGCAGAAACTTCGCGGACGTCACCACTTGCAACACTTGAAAGTGTTCCGTCAACTTCTTTAAGTTCCCCGTCTACAACTTCGTAGACTTTAGCGTCACCAGCTTTTGTAACAAGCATTCCGTTGTGAGGTTTTGACTCAGAAACTTCTGAACCAACTGAGTAGTTAGCATCAAACACATCTGGAAGGTCGCGGACAAGTTTTGCCCAACCGCTTCCGTAAAGTGCTGCTGCAACTGCCTCACTAGCAATCTTGTGTTTCATGTTGTTAGGTCCAACTGCATACACGTTTGGTGAAATTACAGTTTTAACTAAACGAGATCCTGGACGGTAGTTTACACCACCACCACTTGGATAGTTATCAACACAAGTGTTATCAATTACTTGTACTCCAGAATAGTCTGTGTACCAAGTTTTGTATACCTCCGCATTTGGGAAGTACATACGTTTCATATCTGGGTTAACCAGATACACTGCTGAATTGTTAGCAACTTTGAACAAGTCACCTGAATTCAGTGTTGGACAAGTAGCGGCATTTGCTACCAATGGAACTAGAGCTGCTACACCCATGCTCCACATAATGGTAAGAACCACTACTGACCACGTAAACGCATCCTTTGAGATTCGTAATACGTTGCTCATAATTTATATCTTTGTCATTTACCTAGCGCGCGTACTTTATAAAGATGAGTACGGTCTATGTAAATAACTATTATCTACAGACATGTAACGACTCGTATCGAGCCTCGACCTTGGGCTACATGGTTGCCTCGACACACGAGGCCTGCTCCCATGTACTGTATGGCATTCTACCCTGAACCACTCTCGACCTCTACTACCAGAGGTTCAGGGCATTAGCCATACAATATCCTGGGAATGAATATTGTTGTGCTCTCCTTTATTGACAAGCACAGTTCTATCCCGACAAGTCGAGAAAGGGCTGTGTTTACCAACTATTCTATGTCACTTTCATTATTTTCGCTCTCTACTGGAGCTTGTACAGGGTCTACCACTTCTTCCAATTCATTATTTATTTCTTTGGTCTTCTTAATAGCATCCTTTACCTCAACAACAGCCTGAGCTGTCTCAGTATTAACCTCTTGAGCTTCTTGTGCTTTATGAATAGCATCAAGAAGATTGTTGTTCTCAACCAGCTCTTGAGCCTGCTGTATAATCTCCCCCGCTCTCTCTACTGTTTCATCGACCTTATCTACAACCTCCACTATCTTATCTTTTATATCTTCGAGATTCTCAGCTTCTTTGACTTGATCTTTTTCTGAGTCAGTTGCCATTGTTGATGATGCCAAAAGAGTCTCTTTTAAATCCTCTAATACTTCTTCATTTATTTCACTTTCACTTGTAGTTTTCTCCACAGCCTCAGCGTCTGGCTTTATTTCATCTTTAATAGTGTCCTTTACTTCCTGTACTGATACAGACAATTCTGCAATTGTTTCAGCAACAAGCTCTGCAACATCCTCATTGGATGACTCACTGTCTTCTTTTTCCACATCCTCATCTAATTGTTTAACAACTTTTTCTATAACATCAAGCTCCGCAGCCTTCACCAGTGATGTTGCCTCAGCAACTTCTTTCACCAAAGAACCTGTATCTGTCTCGTCATTACCCCCTTCTATTTCTTTAGTAACCTCAATTAATTCTTTTTTAATTTCCTGAGTAGCTTTTGTAAGATCTTTAGCTACGCTGACAGCTTCAGAGAGGCTGGTATTATTTACTTCTTTCGCGCTTTCCTTCGCAGACTCTATAGATTTTTTGAGCTTTACTACAGTCTTCTGTGCTCGCTCTGCCTTGTCTTCGCCCTCGTTATTTTCAACTATTTTTTTTGTCTCTTCAGATCTACGTGATGCAAATTCAAGATGAAGCTTAGTTTCTACAACCTTATCTCGTGAAACTGTAGCAAGTGCAACTTGAGTTTTTTCTGTAGCAATCTTTACTCCGTACAAAACCTCGCCTGGTAAACTATCATATGAAGCATTTACCCCAACAATCCAACCACCAACCGTCATAATACTAATCATGATCATTGCCATAGCCGGACGAGCAGCATGTGCAATAGATTCAGGAATAAACCAAGATACTAATTCTTTTGCTGGAACAGACCTCTTGGACTCAGTTACATTATTAGTTATTTGTCTCAAAAGACGGTTACGAGTGTTATCAACCCAAACATGGTCGGGTTTTAACCGGCCATTATAATCTTTCAAAGATTTAAGTTGTTCTATGAGTTGTTTACTCATGTGAGTCTTGTGTGATTCTTTTTAATACTTTTAGTGCTCTGTGTAATGTAACTCGCACATTTGAACCAGACTTTTCAGTTATGTGAGCAATCTCAGATATAGACAAGTCATCCACATACCTGAGCACAATTACCTCTTGGTACTCATTTTTTAGCTTCTTAATCTGCTGAAGTAGAGCTTGTGTATTTTGATGTAGCTCTATCTCATTTATTAGAGTATTTTCACGAGCGTACTCTTTTACTTGATCCAGACTACACTCTTTGGTCTTGGCACGTTTTCTATAAACATCCACAACAGCATTACGCGCAATTCGGTAGACTAAGCCACTAAAGCTTCTTGTTCTTTTGTTTGAATGATCTATTAAATAGTTCCACGTTTTGAGGAAGACTTCGCTTGTAATATCTTCAGCCTCTTCTCTATTTGATAGCTTCAGATAAACAAACCTATAAATTTTATCAACATACTTATCGTACAGCTCTGCGAAGGCATCCGGATCTCTCTTAGCTTGAGCACGATATATAAGTATTTGTTCACTAATATTTTTCCTCATAATAGAAGACGCAGAAGTTACCAAAATGTTACACTTTTAATAAACTACCAATCACAATTACTTGAACACAAAACAAAGCTTTCAAAAAAACGTCCATATTATCCTTTATTATAGCAAAATTTCAGCATAAGTACAGTAGACCACGAATATCTAATCGGCGACTATTATAGTGAAATAATGCATGAAAGTCAAGTGTAGAAGTACACAAAAAAATATTGGTAATTTACTAAAGGGCAAAAAAGCACATATGCTTAATAAGAATTACTATTCTATTTGTATAGACTATTGTATACTTTCTTTACGTTTATTAGGTTATTTTAGCCAATTTACTATACGGGTGTTTGTATAGAGTAGTGTATACAAACTAACACAATAGAGACACAGTATTATTGTGTATTTATTGACAAGTTTAGCCAAAAATGATACTGTTTGTATAGATTAGTGTATACAAATTATGAATATAGAGGAAAAGGAAATTGTTAGATTATCTGTCTCAGAGGCAGCAAGATTGTTTGGAGTGAACGCTCAGACAATAAGACGTGCAATAAAAGACCAGGAAATTACCTACATTGTTGTGGGTGGAAGATATAAGATTAATTTTGAAAGTCTTGTGCGTTGGTCACAAAGAAAGACTACGGTGCAGAATAAAATGAATACTCGAGGAATTGGACAATATGTTGGAAAATGGAGAATTAAGAACACTCTTTATTCCCCAAGTAAAAAATCTGTTCCGAAAAAACCTGAGGATGATAATTCCTCAGAACAGAAATAATCCGCCTTCTGGCGGTTTTTTTTATCACACTATCGTGGTATTATAGTGTTATGAAATTCGTAGAAAAGTATCTCAATAGGCACCATTTTTTTAATAGTCCACATAAATGGTTTTTTTCTTTTCTATCTTCTCCTATTCACTTTGCAGAACTGCACTACAAGAAAAAATATCATCTAAGCTTTGTTCACGCAAAGAAATTGTTCTTCTTTGACATGGTTCTTTTATGTACTGTACTCGTCCTATCCTCACTTACTATATTTTGGTTTTCTTATGATCCTACTGTACTTGGTGATATTGGTTTGAACATATCATCTCCTCAATCTCGCATTGCGTCAGGTGAACATGTGGATTTTGCAATCAATTTTGAAAATACCAGTGGCTCATTGTTAGTTGATTCGTCAATTGCACTGCTACTCCCAGAAAGCTTTATCCTTGATATATCAAGTCTCTCAAAAAACTATCCTTTTTCTAATACTTCTAAATCTTTCAGCGTTGGAGATCTACATCCAGGCGCAAACGGAAAGATTACTCTGTCTGGATGGTTTTATGGTGAGCCGGAAATACAGGAACGAATTACCGCAAGACTTTCTTATTTACAAGAAAAGCGTGATGTAAGAGAATTTAAAGATGCTACAATATTGCAAACACCTAGAGGTTCGCTGATTAAGGCATCTATAAATATGCCTGACTCAATACTATCGTCAGGAGAAATTGATTTTAATATTAATCTATCAGGAGAAATTACAGATCAGATTGACTCTATATCACTTAATATATCAAATTCAAACTTTAAACTGTCTTCACATTCAAAACCCTCGCAAGGATTAGTGGAAAAAGGGGTGTGGATAATTCCTATAGATGAAGGACAAACGAGTATAAATGCAAAAATGTCTGGAAAATTATCATATAGTGTAGTAAATAATCAACAAACTAGCACATACACAGTTACCCCAAAAATAGTTCTTCAAAATAAGCCTTTTCTACAAGTTCCAGTAACGAAGAGTCTTGGTGTAGTAAATCCAAAAATGTCTCTTTCTGGATTGTGGATAAGCGGACAAACTGCACATCCAGGTGATATAACTAAATTAAAAATAAAGGTACAAAACACTGGACACATAAAGCTAGTGGATGGATCTATATCTTTTGATGTGCCAGATCAAGTAGATGTTGTGAAACTTATTGATAATAATGTTGGCCTGTATAGCAACCAAACATATACTGTAACTGCAGGACACAACGCTGGACTCAAATCAATTGGTCCAGGAGAAATAAAAGAGGTCATTTTAGAGATACCTATTAAAAATAATATTTTAGAGGGAGAGAACATAGAAATAAAAATAGACCCTAAATTAGAGGCGCAAATTCCATCAATGTCTGGAACTAAGTACAACACTCAGTCCAGCATTCCAGAAGTTAGAGTGTCTACAGATTTGGCACTTGGTGGCTCGCTTATGTACTACACGGGTGATGGAGAGCAAATAGGTAGAGGTCCGTTACCTCCACAAGTTGGAAAACAAACAACATACTGGGCAACAATCTCAGTTAAAAATACCACAAACAAACTAGAATATCTTCAATTTATAGCAGAATTATCAGATAGGGCAATCTGGCTAGACAAATCAAGTGTAAGTCATGGAAAAACGCTTCATTATGACAGTAAAACCCATTCTGTAACCTGGTCTCTTCCGGAGATGAGCACCCACGACATTGCTGGGATATATATGGGTATAGGCTATATCCCAACTCCTGAAGATATTGGAAATACACCTGTATTAATAAAACATATTGCTACCCGAGGTGTTGATACTTTTGTAGATGAAAACATCAAAAAGACCTTATCATCAATAGACATATCACTAAAAGGTGACCAAAAAGCACAGAAAAGAGGGGTTGCTGTACAATAGAGATCACTTTAGAGAGTCTAAAAAAGCCCATAAAATGGGCTTTTTTAGGTACTTCATTGGCTTGACAAAAGGTCTATTTTATGGTACAATTATGTGTCAATATATATACCAAATATGCGTATAGCAATGATAGGTCAAAAAGGAATGCCAGCTAGATTTGGGGGTGTCGAAAGACATGTCCATGAGTTGTCTGTGCGATTAAATAAAGCCGGACATGAGGTTACTGTATATGGAAGAGCTTGGTACACTGATACACACAACAAGCTTGTTGAAGGTGTTTATTCTAAAATATTACCAACAATTCATACAAAACACCTAGATGCCATTTCTAACTCCTTCTTTTCTACAATTGATGCGGTTATAAATCGCTATGATGTAATACACTACCACGGAGTTGGTCCATCTTTGCTTTCATGGATTCCAAGACTATTCGCACCGGAAATTAAAGTTGTAACAACCTTCCACACAATTGATAGGAAATTAAAGAAGTGGGGACCAATAGCTAGACTTTTCTTGTGGATAGGAGAGTACACTGCTTGTAGGTTTGCTCACAATACTATTACTGTTTCAGAAACACTTACTCAGTATGCTAGAGACGTATATAATCGTGATACTAACTATATACCAAACGGAGTTCCTCAATATTCTAAAGCTAAAAAGACAGGCAGTCTGAAAGAATGGAACCTAGATTCTGGAGAGTACTTCCTAATGGTCGCACGTCTAATACCAGATAAGGGTGTCCATTACCTTATTAGAGCCTTTTGCCAGCTCCAAGATAAATACCCTAAGAAACTTGGAAAAAAGAAGTTGGTTATTGTTGGAGATGGGCATTATACCGATAAATATGTGAATGCAATAAAGGATATGGCTGAGGAGAACCAAAGAATCGTATTTACTGGATTTCAGACAGGGGATGCACTGGCAGAGCTATACAGCCATGCAATGGTGGTAATTAACCCATCAGACCAGGAAGGAATGCCCTTGTCTGTATTAGAAGCAATGGCATATGGAGTTCCTGTAATATTGTCAGATATTGCAGAGCACAAAGAATTTGCCCTAGAACCTGAGCTGTTATTCCGAAGAGGAAAACCACAATCATTAGTAAAAAGTCTCTTATATATTCTAGAAGCAAAGAAGTCTGCACTACAAAAACTGTCTAAGAGATCAAGCGAAAGAATGAGAGATGGACATGACTGGGATAAGATTGCAAAGCAAACAATAGCTGTATATCAAGACCCAATAATACACGTCCACGAAACACCAATACTACCTGTATAATAAAAACCCGGTTTACACCAGGTTTTTTAGTAAATAAATTCCAATTATTAGCATCTGTTATATTCCACTAGAAAATACAATTATATCCTCAACACCATCAAAATCAACATCAGCTGTGTCTAAACTCACACCCCCATAAATCAAGGAAGTGTATGCTGTGAACTTATTTAAAAGCTTACCAAGATTATTAAAAATTTTGATGATAGGGGACTTACCATAGCCAGGACCTGTAATTATTTCATTAATTCCATCACCATTCACGTCTCCCGTTGCTATATTAACGCCACTTCTATATGAATAATCATAAGCAAACCAAGAACGCACTTTAGATAGATCCTTGGTATATGTTATCACTTCCGCTCTCCTCCCCTTACCTACCCCAACAAGAATCTGAGAGTTTTGATCATTTACAGCTACAGAATAACCCCCACTATATCTTCTACCGACTGGATACCAGTTATCTGTCAATAAGACCCCATCATAGCTATATATTTTAATAGGCAAAGTATAACCTTCATTTGGGGCTACAATAATTTCCTTTTTTCCATCCTCATTTATATCAGCTACAGTAATTTGTAGCTGTCCTGAAAATCTAACTGAGTATGGGTAGAAACGTGCATATGGCTGATTATCATGACGCCACACAAATAATTGATTGTTTGTTGCTACAACTAGATCTTTTCTCCCATTTCCATTAATATCTGTACGAACTATTGTATCTGAACCATCATATGTGCTATCTGAGAGAAAGAGTCCATTTCTAACACGAGAACCATCAAATCTACGGAAGCGAGAAAAGTCACCATTTATTACGCGCACATCCTCTAGTTTTTCAACTGGTTTAAGTAGTATTATTCCGTCCTCAGGACTAAGTGTAATTTCTGATGTAATTGAACCGTCATTAACAACTGAATCTTGGCTTCCATGTACCTTTTCCATGTCTACTCCAAGCTCAATTTTTTCCTCTTTTTCGGAACTATTTACGACAACGATTCCATTGTCAAAATCTCTTTTCCAAAGTCCGGTATCAAAATTTGGACTATTCCAATATTCTCTTGTTGCATCCCCTCTTGCAATTCCAAGATCTACATTGTACTCATCATACCACCATATTTGTCCATGACTCTTATCTCCAAAATCATATGAGTAAAAACCATCAGAAAGCAAGGCACTTGTAAGGCCATACCTCATTCTCTTATAATTCTCACTATCACCTGTATTGTTTGTGTTTGCATTTATAATACTCCAAGGTCCATTTCCACTATATCTTTGCATTGCATAGTCCCATGAAAAATTGTTGAAGTTCTCAAACAACTGTCCGTCTAACTCTTTCTTATATTCTAGGGTCGTACCATTTCCAACAATAATGATATCCCCCGCTCTTTTGCGTGTCTCGTTATAGATATAACGCATACCACCCCGCCACCTTTCGTCTGGCCTGCTATCTTTAAAACCATTACCATTAAAATCAATCCGATTTGTATTTGCAAAATATGTAATATTATCCCAAGCATTGTCATAAAAAACACCATCCCACAGTCCAGTACTAAGTAAATCGTTTACAACAAAATCTACTAGGTAATTATTCCATCTTTTTCCATTTCTTATTGGGGAGTCATTTGTAACATTTAACAGGTCTGTTTCTGGCCACCAACTTAGTTTATTCCCAGAAGTTCCGCGCAAATACCAATCATTATCAATACCACTTACTAGTTTTCTTCTCATCATACTATATGAAACATGTGCATCCTGACGAATTTCCTGGGGGGTGATATATACTAATATTACGATGTCCGGATTCCACTGCCTCATTTTTTTAATGAGTTCTGGACGACGCTCCTGAATCTCCATATCCAGTATAACTAAATCCCATGCTGAGAGAGACTTTGCTCGCTTTTCATCTAAATCCCAAGAAAGGTACACATTTGCCCTCCTTGGAAAATTCTGATGTGGTTCATTAACTGCTATGGCATTTTCTGGTATTAAAAAAACAAGCAGAAAAGCAACACAGATTATAAACCTATTTGATATCATAATTTCTTATACAGTGCTTCAATTGCACTCACATGATCTTCTGAATTATTCTTTCGTACAACTTCCTTACTCAGCTTTAAGCCTCGTATCCTCCTTTTTTCTGACCCAGAAATGTACCATAATTTTATTTTTTTTGCAAGATCCGCAGGGTCATTTGGACTAACGAGCATGTCTTTTGGAAGAAGCTCTGGTATGCCCCCTATCTTACTGGCCACAACTATTTTACCCATAGATTTTGCCTCTAGGATACTAAGAGGTGCGTTCTCATACCATATTGACGGAGCCACCATAATACGTGCACTTTTCAAATAATTCACCAATTTATTTCCAGTCTGGAAACCAACCATCTTAACATTTGTAATTTTATCTTTTTTTATCTTATTTTTTAGTTCACTTTCTAGTGGACCAGTTCCAACTATTGTATGAGGAATGTCTGAGTTTAATTTTGCAGATTCTAATAGCACATCTAGACCCTTCTCTTCCGAAAGCCTCCCAACAAACAACACCCTGTCCCCTTCCTTGTTTGAATATTTAAATCTGTCTGTATTAACAGGGTTTGTAATATGTACAAATTTCTTTCTATCCCATCCATGTTTAACACATAGATTAAGCATAAATTCACTTGGTGCAATAAATTTATCTATATACTTTTCATAGTACTTCATTATCTTATGATTCCAAATCATGGAAGCAACACTGACTGCACTTTGTACTCTACTATCTTTTACACACTTATTCCCTATACAAGACAAGTATAGCCCTTTAGCATCTTCCTCATGTACCTCTCCATGATGGAATAAACTGTAATTTGGGCATATTAACTTGTAGTCATGTAGGGTCATCACCACCTTAAGACCATATTTTTTCGCTATTGGCAAAATAGATGGAGAAATATGATGATATATGTTATGAATATGCAAAACATTCGGTTTATACTCCCTAACTAAACGTTCGAATTGCTTTCTTGCTTGATTAGAATAAAAAAAATGAGTTAGCGCTATGGCTTTTTCTTTATATCCCAACTTACTTGGGTCTGAAAGATTAAAATAATCTACAAAATATTTTTTTTGAGGAGAGCTAAGAGATTCCTTTTGCTTGCATGAGAATGGAAATACCTCATGATTACGTTCTTTGAGCAAATCAGAAAGCTCCAACATATAGTTGGATGCCCCATCTCTCTTCCAGAAGTATTTGTGTGCTTGGACAATCTTCATCTACTTTTAATTATCTTGTTATAGATATTCTCATAACTCTCAACCATTTTATCCATTCCAAACTCCTTCCCAGCTTTCACACGTGCTCTATTTGCAATGCCTTTTCCAATTTCTGGATGTTCAAAAATATTTTTTAGAGCACTCTTTATTTCCTTTACACTTCTAGCCTTAACAAGAAATCCATTTTTTTCATTATCTACCATCTCAGGAATACCTCCTGTTCTTGAGGCTATAATCAAACGCTCAGAAGCCATACCTTCCATCACAACCCTACCTAGTCCTTCCCAGTGAGAAGGCACAAGTAGAACATCTGTTTTGCTGTATACGTCTTGTACATTTTTTGTACTCTTATGAATATTTACTCTTCCAGACAATCCGAAAGATAAAATTTTCTTTTCTATCTTTTTTTTGTCCTCTCCATCCCCCACTATATCTAATTTCCATGGATAATCTTTAAGTTGTTTCAATGCTTTTAGGGCTGTTATGTGGCCTTTTTGAGAACTCAATCTACCTACAATTAATAACCTCAAGTCTTTCTCAAAGTTTGGGATACTTTTTATAGATAAAAACTTTGATAAATCAATTCCATACCTAATCACGTCTATATTCTTACTAATTCCATATGATTTCTTCATGAAAGATTGTATAGCCTTCGATGGGCAAGAATATGCTTTACTGTAATTCTTTATATGTCGTTTTATTATTTTTTTTATAAACCCCTCACCAACATTTATATTATGCTCTGTAGTAACAACAGGTATTCCGACTTTGTAAGCAGAAACTCTTGCCCAAAAATCCCCACCAAATAAGTTTGTATGGACTATGTCTGGTTTTATTCTCTTAAATACCCTTTCTAAGTCATTAAACAGGTGTAAACTCACCTTGCCTTTTTTTGGGACAACAACAATATCTGCATTTTTAACTTCTGACCCAAGTGGATTATTGTTAGACAAGGTAATAATTGTAGAACAAAATTTCTTCCTGTCCAGATTATTAACCAAATCAACAACAAAACGCTCTGCACCTCCAAAACTAAGTGTTGGTATTACGTGTACAATATGTATTTTTTTATTCATATATTTTTCTGGCTTGCAGAACAGAAGCAGACGCAACACCCAAAGGTAACCACATCACACTGTTAAAATATGAAGTGTTAAATAGTTGGAAAACCACAGCTCCCACAACAGTTAGGAGCATTATTGAGACATACCTATCTCTCCTATATTTATATAGAAGTAAAATATTCCAAATTAGGAAACTAACAAAAAGTATTAAACCAACATAGCCCTCTTCTAAAATTATTTTTTGTATAAAACCATGGCCGTCTAATGGGTCACCGTAATCCAAACGATATATATAGCTGTCACCAAGCACTGTTAGAAAAGTACCTGGACCAAAACCTTCTACTGGCCTAAGTGTTGAATAAAAAAATGCTGCTTTTGTTGCCCCAACTCTTGCAGATGTAGAACTTTTAACAATACTTGTTGAGAAAAATATGAATAATAATAGAGCTAGAGGTATAACAAACAGACCAATTGAAAGAACCATTCTAGGAAGTTGGCCAA
Source organism: uncultured Gammaproteobacteria bacterium (assembly GCA_964612105.1). GTDB lineage: Bacteria > Patescibacteriota > Patescibacteriia > Magasanikbacterales > UBA922 > CAZTEU01. The sequence goes on from CAZTEU010000003.1 coordinate 128,059, forward strand.
TTAGTTTCTTTGCGTGTGACCTATAAATAAGAATAAATAATATTGTTTGTATTACTAATGCAATCCACGCTGCTCTGGAGAAAGTAAGCAGAGTAGATATAATCATAAGAACAGAACCATAAGCAAATATCTGTTTGTGTAGCTTTGTGTGAGACCTAAGTGCTAGCATTACACCAATTGGAATTATTGCAACCAAAACTTCCGCTATTTGATTATGATTATATCCAAGTGGAGAAAACCCCTTAATCCCAAAAGGTACTACACGCATCCACCCAATATGATCCACAAGTATTAGTGATAGTAGTCCAAAAATTGCTATTGCCACACCTGTAAAAAACCAGATGTACAAGGTTCTGCGAAGTATTTTGCGTGTCCTAACAATGAGAATTGGAGCAATCCAATATGCCAAGAAAACAAACAAAATCGGACGTAGCAAGTACTTCATACTAGCGAAAGTAAGACCTTCGTATGCACCTAGTGAAGAGTACATCCCAAAACAAAGAAAAAGTACGTATATAGCTAGACCAATAAATATTTTTGGAAGAATTTTTCTTATCTGCTTATTGTAAGCACCAAAAATAGTGCTTAATGTTATACTGACTAACAACAGAATAGATATAAAGTCCACAAGTGGAGCGTTAATACTTCCAAGTATCCAAACGTCTTTTAGCTGTTCATATCTAGAGAAATCAACTAGCCAACCATGAAATAGTCCCGAAAATGCAACTGCATAGAAGCACCAATCCTGATGCAAAATACATATAGTTAAAACACCAAGAAGCACAGGCACAATTACTGCTAATGGATATATATGCCATAAAGCTATTGTTACAAATACTAACAAAAGACTTGTTAGTAGTGTTATACGAAAAGAATATCCAGTTGAGTTGGTAGGTTTAAGAAAATTGGTTTTTTTCATATCAGTTTCGATGTGAGTATAGCTTAATTTCAGTGTTTTTTCAAATAAAAAAACTGCCATATTTGGCGGTTTTTTATTTAGGTTTTACCCCGTGTCACTGATCACTTTTTGTAAAATGGTCAATGTTCGGGGCCCGGTCGCATGGATTGCATGCGACCGGGCGGAAACTAGAGCACTATCGTCCCGAAGGACATTAGATTTCATAGTACCCCCTCTGCGTATTCATTCGCGGAGTGGAGGGGGATTTTCCCGAGAGAAAACAAAGCTACTTGGCGGCCGGAGGTTCGAACGCCTTGAAGGTGATGTCAAGCCCGTTCGCACCGTTGGACTTGTACGAATCACCCATGTTGAAGGACTGGGTAAGCCCCTCGAGGCTTGCGGAGATCGACGTGCCGTGGCTGACTTGGCCATGAACTGCGTCTTTTCCAATACCCCAGCCGATAGCTTGCGCGTAGAAGTCCGTTGGGTCATCCTCCATGGGATAGAGGAACAGCTGGAGCTTGTCACAGACCAGCGTGTGAGAACCCTTGGGAATCATCATTTCCAGTGTCACAGTAGGTGATGTCTGATTGCTGCACACCAAATTGCTGTTGCAACGCTTCGGCGCAAGCGCTTTGGTATAGATGGGAGCTTCCACCCCATCAACCGAGTGCTTCTTGCTCATGTTCCAGAGAGGGAGGTTCTCCCCGCTTGGACCGGTGATCGAGCACGTACCTGAGATGACGACGCTTTTCGCCAACTTGTGCTGGTTGTACTCCCAGAGTGCGTTGGTGGTTTTCCATGCCACCGACACCTTCACCTTTTCAGTGCAGTTGGGCTTCGCATCGTGGATGCATTTGCCCGACTTGCAGGTGTCAGTGGTGCACTCCTTCCCGTCAGTGCAGGTCAGAGAGTCATCCGACACATTCGTGCATTTGGCCTTGGTCTTGTCAGCCGGGTCAGGGCCACAGGAGTCCTTGGTGCAGGAATTGTTGTCGTCGCAGGTCAGCGTCGGATTCTTCGACGGGCAGTTGCCAGTCTCAAGAATGCAGACGTTGTCCAACGTGCAGGGGTCGTTGTCGTCGCAGGTCTTGGTGTTCTTCGCCTGGTCGCACTTCCCCGACTTGCAGTTGTCCCCGCTGGTGCAGAGATCCCCGTCATCGCACTTGGAGCCATCCTGGACGGCCTTGTTGACGCACTTGCCAGTCTTGGAGTCACAGGAATCGGTGGTGCAGACATTGCTGTCGTCGCAAGACGCCAGCTTGGTCACGCATTTCCCGTCCTTGCAAACATCCTCGACCGTGCACAGGTTGTCATCCGAGCACGCAGCGGAGTTGTTGGCATTGACACACCCCTTGACCTTGTCACAGGTGTCGGTGGTGCAATCGTTACCATCCGAGCACGCAGCCGGCGAACCGGCCTTGCACTCACCCGCCTTGCAGGAGTCTTTGACCGTGCAGGCATCGCCATCGGAACAGGCGTTGGCATCGTTGTTGGTGAACTTGCAACCCGTCTTGGAATTGCAGGAGTCATCGGTGCAGGGGTTGTTGTCGTTGCAAACGACCTTCTCCCCCGACCCGCATTTGGCCTGCTTGTCGCATTTCTCGTTCACCGTGCAGGCGTCGGCATCGTCGCACTGGGCGACATCAGCCTCAACCTTCACAACGTAGACGCATTTGCCGTCCTTGGCGTTGCAGGAGTCCTTGGTGCACTGGTTGTCATCGTTGCAATTCTTGCCAGAGCTTTCGCACTGACCAGCCTTGCAAACATCGACAGTGCAGGCATCGCCATCCGTGCAGCTGTTCTTGTCGTTGACCTTGTACTGGCAGGTGCCAGTCTTCGGGTCGCAGCTGTCATCGGTGCAGGACTTGCTGTCGTCGCAAGTGGCCTTGGCGCCGGGGGCGCACTTACCATCCTTGCAAACATCAGCCTGCGTGCACTTGTCACCATCATCGCAGGCGACCGTGTTGGCCGTCCACACGCAACCTTTCTTGGGGTCACAGGTGTCATTGGTGCAGGGGTTCTTGTCGTCGCACTTGGACGTGTCGATGACGTGGGTGCAACCGGTCTTGGGATCGCAGTTGTCGGTGGTGCACGGGACACCATCGTTGCAACTGGAATCCTTCTTGCCGGAGGTGCACTTGCCACCTTTGCAGGTGTCCACGCCATTGCAGGCATTGCCGTCATCGCAGACATTGTCGTCCACGATGTTCGTGTAGACGCAACCCTTCTTGGGGTCACAGGTATCGGCGGTGCAGTCGTTGTTGTCATTGCAGACGACCGACTTGCCGTTGACACACGCACCTTCCAGGCAGTTGCCCTTCAGGGTGCACTTGTCACCGTCGTCACACGACACGATGTTGGGCTCCAGGACCTTGGCGCACTTGCCATTGTCGCAGGAGTTCACCGTGCAGGAATTGCCGTCGTCCTTGCAGTCCTTGACCGTCTTGCAGTACAGACCACATCCGATCTTCGGAGCGTTGGAGCACCCCTTGTCCTTGATGCAGGTGTCGGTGGTGCACGCATCGCCATCCGAGCAGGCGTTGGGAAGCGAGACGCAACCCTTTTCCTGGTCACAGCTGTCGATAGTGCAGGGGTTGTTGTCATTGCAGGCTTTCGCCTCGCCGACGCACTTACCACCGGTGCACTTGTCCGAATCGGTGCAGGCCTTGCCATCATCACACTGCTTGCCGTTCTGGGAACTCGCGTCGTACACGCAGTTGCCCGTCTCGGTGTTGCAGGAGTCGATGGTGCAGGGTTTCTTGTCATCGCAGACCGTTTTGATCCCCTTCTCGCACTTGCCACCGTTGCAGGTCTCGCCCTTGGTGCAGCTCTCGCCGTCATCACAGGGTGTACCATTGACCTTCACCGTACTGTGAGCGCAGTTGCCCGTATTCGGGTCGCAGGAGTCGGCAGTGCAGGGATTCCCGTCATTGCAAGACTTGGACTTGCCACCCTTGCAGGCACCATCCTGACAGAACTCACCGCCCGTGCACTTGTTCCCATCGTCGCACGAAGCATTGACGGGGTACTGGGTGGTATTGCAGAGCCCTTTCAGGCAGATCGCCTGGACACAGGGATTGGAATCATTGGCGCAGTCCGAGTGAACCTTGCACTCTGTGCACTTCTCATCCTTGACGTGGGCGCAGTTGCCCGTCTTGACGTCACAGGAGTCAGCCGTACACTTGTTCCCATCGTCGCAGTCCTTCTTGGAGTACGTGCATGATCCGTCTGAGGGATTGCACTTGCTCTCCATGCACAGCTTGCCGTCATCACAGGACTTGGGCTTGCTGTCACATTTGCCGGACTGGCAGGTATCGATGGTGCAGGGGTTGTCGTCGAGGTTGCACGAAGTCCCATCCTTCATGGCCGTATTGGAACAGCCTTGGGCGGGGTCGCACTTGTCGGCGGTGCACTGCTTGCCGTCGCTGCAATTCTTCAACTCACCGGCGCACTTGCCAGCGACGCACTTGTCGCCTTCGGTACAGGCGTCGTTGTCGTCGCAGGAGTCGATGGATGTTTTGTGGCTGCACTTCCCGGTTTTGGGATCGCAGTAGTCATCCGTGCACTGGTCGTTGTCGTTGCAGTCCTTGGACTTGGCGCC